>DDKG01000190.1 GCA_002339265.1 Massilia sp. UBA2604
CGGACACCGGATTCCCGACCATAAAAGCCAGTGCCGCAACTTGCACGGGCACCGCTATACCCTTGAGATTACTCTGACAGGCCAGGTGATCGATTCCGATGGCAATTCCGACAACGGGATGATCATGGATTTCTCCGACGTGAAGGCCCTGGCAAAACAGCACCTGGTCGACGTGTGGGATCACGCCTTCATCGTGTACGAAAAAGACGACAAGGTGCGTGAGTTCCTGGCATCGCTGCCGGACCACAAGACGATCGTGATCGACCGCATCCCGACTGTCGAGAACCTGGCGCAAGTGGCGTTCGACATCCTCAAGGCCGTGTTCATCGACCGCTACGGCACCGGCCTGCGCCTGCACAAGCTGGTGCTGCACGAAACCCCGAACTGCTGGGCCGAGATCACGGAATGATGCCGGATCCGACCATCCCGCCGGCGCCGGACGCCTCGGACACGGCGGCCGGGCGCTATATGGGCCTGGCGCTGGCCCAGGCGCAGCTGGCCTGGGACCGGGGAGAAGTGCCGGTCGGCGCCGTCGTGGTCAAGGATGGCGAAGTCATCGCGACCGGCTTCAATCAGCCGATCAGCGGCCATGACCCGACCGCCCACGCCGAGATCGTCGCCCTGCGCGCGGCCGCCGAGAAGCTGGGTAATTACCGGCTCCCGGGCTGTGAGCTGTACGTGACCCTGGAACCCTGCGTCATGTGCTCGGGAGCGATGATGCATGCGCGCCTGGCCCGGGTCGTGTACGCGGCGCTTGATCCCAAGACCGGCGCCTGCGGTTCGGTCGTGAACCTGTTCGAAGAGGGCAGGCTGAACCACCACACCGAAGTGGTGGGCGGCGTGATGGCCGAGGAGGCGAGCGCCTTGCTCAAGGCCTTCTTCGTGGAACGCCGCAACGCGGCGCGCAAGCCGGCCGCAGTCTAGGCAGGGGCTACCCGGGACGCATGCCATCAGGCGGAGCGCCACGCACGCGATTTAGCTGCTATGCTGTTTTCAAGTCGTCATGACAAGCGCCTCTGAATCCCGCTATGCCTACCCTCCACGCCAACGGACTGCGCATCGCCTTCGACACCGCCGGTGATCCGAAAGCCACGCCACTGCTCCTGATCCATGGCCTCGGCATGCAGTTGACCAACTGGCCCGAAGAATTCGTCGAGGGCCTGGTCGAGCTGGGCTTTTACGTGATCCGTTTCGACCACCGCGATAGCGGCCTGTCGACCAAATTCGAGCAGGCTGGCACACCGAACCTGACCGTGGCCCGCATCAAGGCGGCGCTCGGCTGGCCGCTGCGCTCTCCGTACGGCATCGATGACATGGCGGCCGACGCCCTCGGCGTGCTGTCGGCGCTGGGCGTGGCCCGGGCCCACCTGGTGGGCGTCTCGGTATTGGGCGGCATGATCGCCCAGCAGCTGGCGGCGCGCCATCCGCAGCGGGTGCTGAGCCTGACTTCGATCATGTCCACCAGCGGTCGCCGAAGCCTGCGGGGGCCGAGCACGAAAGTAGCCAAGGCGCTGGCCACCCGTCCCGCCGATCCGACCGATCTCGACAGCGTCATCGACCACACTGTCGGGCTGCTGCGGCTGCTCGGCAGCCCCTCATATCCAACCCCGGACCGGCAGGTGCGCAAGCGCGTCACGCGCTCGATGCGGCGCTGCTATTGCCCAAGCGGCAGTTCGCGCCAGATGCTGGCGCTGCTTGCCGCCGGCGACCGCAGCGCGCTGCTGCCGGCGATCACGGCGCCCACCCTCGTCATCCATGGCGCCGCCGACCCACTGCTGCCCGTTGCCTGCGGCCAGGACGTGGCCAACCACATCGATGGCGCGCGCCTGGAGATCATCGAAGGCATGGGCCACGACTTGCCGCCGCAGCTGGTCGAGCGCATCCTTGCCTTGATCGACTCCCATGCGCGGGGTAAGATGTTGCCAGATTCCACACCCCGGCTCTTCGTCAAACAGTGATCATCTCCCGTCCCGGCATCGCCATCGTGGCGCCCGCCGGCTGCATTCCCGACCCATCGGCGCTTGAGCGCGCCATCGCGCGCCTTGAAGGGCAGGGCTTCCTGGTGCGTAATTACTACGAGCACAGCTGTTCCTACCTGCGCTTCGGCGGCACCGATGAGGCGCGCCTGGAACAACTGCACGCCGCCGTCGCCGACCCGGATGTTCATCTCATTATTGCCCTGCGTGGCGGCTATGGTATCAGCCGCCTGCTGCCGCGCATCGATTTCGAGGCGATCGCCGCCAGCGGCAAGATCGTGGTCGGCTTTTCCGACCTGACGGCCCTGCACATGGGCTTGATGGCGAAGGCGGGCGGCCTCAGTTACGCCGGGCCGATGATCGCGGGCGATTTCGGCGCGCCCGAGCCGGTCGCATTCACGCTCGACGATTTCTGGACCTGCCTGGCCGGCCCGACTCATACCATCACCGAATGCGTCGCCGGCAATCCCGCGCTCGACGTGCGCGGCACCGTCTGGGGCGGCAATCTCGCCATGATCGGCGCGATGGTCGGCACACCTTACTTTCCGCGCATCGACGGCGGCATCCTGTGGTTCGAAGACATCGCCGAACATCCGTACCGGGTCGAGCGCCTGCTGCTGCAGCTGATGCAGGCGGGAGTCCTCGAGCGCCAGCAGGCCGTGGTGCTGGGCGACTTTTCCGGCTATCGCCTGGGGCCGCTCGACAATGGCTACGATTTCGACGCCATGCTGGCCTATCTGCGCCAGACCCTGCCGCTGCCGGTATTGACGGGCCTCTCCTTCGGCCACATCGAGCGCCGCGTCACCATCCCGTTCGGCGCTCAGGGCCACCTGGTGTCCGATGCCGACGGTTTCCGCCTGACCTTGTCCGACTATCCGACCTTGCGCCGCCCTTGAGGCGCATGACTGTCCGGAATCCAGCCTTATTCGCCTGGCAAGGCGCAGAATGGTAAAATAGCCGGTTAATCAAATATGCTTTTTGGGGTAATACAGTGCTATCCACAGCCAATATCACGATGCAATTCGGCGCCAAGCCGCTGTTCGAGAACATTTCCGTCAAATTTGGCGAAGGCAACCGCTATGGCCTGATCGGCGCCAACGGCTGCGGCAAGTCGACCTTCATGAAGATCCTGGGCGGCGACTTGGAACCGTCGGCCGGCAACGTCAGCCTCGATCCGGGCGAGCGCCTCGGCAAGCTGCGCCAGGACCAGTTCGCCTACGAAGACGTGCGCGTGCTGGACGTCGTCATGATGGGCCACACCGAGCTGTGGAATGCGATCGCCGAACGCGATGCGATCTACGCCAACCCGGAAGCGACCGACGACGACTACATGAAGGCTGCCGAGCTCGAAGGCAAAGTGGCCGAATACGACGGCTACTCGGCCGAGGCGCGCGCCGGCGAACTGCTGCTGGGCCTGGAAATCTCCACCGACCTGCACCAGGGTCCGATGAGCGCCGTGGCGCCGGGCTGGAAGCTGCGCGTGCTGCTGGCCCAGGCCCTGTTCTCGAACCCGGACATCCTGCTGCTCGACGAACCGACCAACAACCTGGACATCAACACGATCCGCTGGCTGGAAAACATGCTCAACGAGCGTAACTCCACCATGATCATCATTTCCCACGATCGCCACTTCCTGAACCAGGTCTGCACCCACGTGGCCGACATGGACTACGGCACTCTGAAGGTCTATCCGGGCAACTACGACGACTACATGCTGGCCTCGACCCAGGCCCGCAACCAGCAACTGGCGAACAATGCCAAGGCCAAGGAAAAAGTCGCCGAGCTGCAGGACTTCGTGCGCCGCTTCTCGGCCAACAAGTCGAAGGCGCGCCAGGCGACCTCGCGCGCCAAACAGATCGACAAGATCAAGATCGAGGAATTCAAACCATCCTCGCGCGCCTATCCGTTCGTGCGTTTCGAAGGCGAGAAGAAGCTGCACCGCCTGGCGGTGGAAGCCGAGAACATCTCGAAAGCCTATGATCGCCAACTGTTCAAGAACTTCTCGATCATGGTCGAGGCGGGTGAGCGCATCGCGATCATCGGCGCCAACGGCGCCGGTAAAACCACGCTGCTGCGTTCGATCGGCGGCGACCTGTGCGGCCTGCAGCCGGACACCGGCCGCGTGAAGTGGGCCGAGAACGCCAACCCAGGCTATATGCCGCAGGATCCGACCGAGGAATTCGCCAGCGGCGAAACGCTGACCGACTGGATGGGCAAGTGGACGCAAGAGGGCGACGACGACCAGGCCGTGCGCTCGATCCTGGGCCGCCTGCTGTTCGGCGGCGACGAAGTCAAGAAGTCGGTCAAGGTGCTGTCCGGCGGTGAAAAGGGCCGCATGATGTACGGCAAGCTGATGCTGGGCCGTCACAACGTGCTGCTGCTGGACGAGCCGACCAACCACATGGACATGGAATCGATCGAATCGCTGAACATCGCGCTCGACAAGTATGCCGGCACGTTGATCTTCGTCTCGCACGACCGTGAGTTCGTGTCCTCGCTGGCCACTCGCGTCATCGAGATCCGCGAGAACGACGTGGTCGACTTCCAGGGCAACTACGAGGAATACCTGCGCAGCCAGGGCATCGACTGATCGTTTCATGAAGTGAGACGGCGGGGCTGCGGCCCCGCCAGCGCGAGGAGACAGGCGACCATGAACGCCGTGACAGTACCAATCAAGACCTTTGAATACGACCGGCCCCAGGCCGGCATGGCCTGCACCGCCGAGGCCTGGGCGAAAGTCCCGAGCGCGCCGGAACTGGCCGAGCGCGCCGAACTAAAGGAACGCATCCGCCGGCTCCTGAAAGAAAAGGGCGCCGTGCTGGTGGCCCACTATTACGTGGACGCCGACCTGCAAGACCTGGCCGAGGAAACCGGTGGCTGCGTCTCGGATTCGCTGGAGATGGCGCGCTTCGGCCGTGACCATGCCGCCCAGACCCTGGTGGTGGCCGGCGTGCGCTTCATGGGCGAGACCGCCAAGATCCTGAGCCCCGAAAAAACCATCCTGATGCCCGACCTCGACGCGACCTGCTCGCTCGACCTGGGTTGCCCGGCCGACGAATTCGCCGCCTTCTGCGACCAGCATCCGGACCGCACCGTCGTCGTGTATGCCAATACCAGCGCCGCCGTGAAGGCGCGCGCCGACTGGATGGTGACCTCGTCGATCGGCCTGGACATCGTGGCCGAGCTGCACGCCCAGGGCAAGAAGATCCTGTGGGCGCCCGACCGCCACCTGGGTTCGTATATCCAGGCCAAGACCGGCGCCGACATGCTGCTATGGCAGGGCTCTTGCCTGGTGCACGACGAATTCAAGGGCATCGAGCTCGACCTGCTGAAGGCCGAGTACCCGAATGCGAAAGTGCTGGTGCACCCCGAGTCGCCGGCCAATGTCGTGGCCCAGGCCGACGCGGTCGGCTCGACCACCCAGCTGATCAACGCGGCCCAGACCATGGACGCGACCCATTTTATCGTCGCCACCGACAACGGCATCCTGCACAAGATGCGGATGGCGGCGCCGGGCAAGACCTTCATCGAGGCGCCGACCGCCGGCAACAGCGCGACCTGCAAGAGCTGCGCGCACTGCCCTTGGATGGCGATGAACGGTCTGCGCAACCTGGCTGACGTGCTGGAGTCGGGCGCCAACCAGGTGCATGTCGATCCAGCCGTTGGCCTGCAAGCCAAGCGTTCGATCGACCGCATGCTCGACTTCGCCACCGCCAAGCGCGCCAAGGCGCTGCCGACCGGCAAACTGGAAAACAATGCCCCGATGTTTTCGGGGGTAGGACCGGCATGACCACTCTCAGAAATCCCCACGCCCAGTTCGACGACAAGCTGCAGGCCGCCTTCGAGCAGAATATCCTGGCCGCGCTGCTGGAAGACGTCGGCACCGGCGACCTGACCGGCAAGCTGGTCCCCAACGACACCCGCGTCACGGCCCGCGTCATCGTGCGTGAAACCGCCGTGCTGTGCGGCGCCCCGTGGTTCGAAGGCCTGATGCTGGCGGTCGACCAGGATACCGAGATCGACTGGCACTATGCCGAAGGCGACTTGATGGCCGCCGACAGCGCGGTCTGCACGATCGCCGCCAATCCGCGTTCGCTGCTCACCGCCGAACGGGGCGCGCTGAACTTCATGCAGTTGCTGTCGGGCGTGGCAACGGCGACCCGCCGCTATGTCGACGTCATTGCCGGCACCAATGCGGCGATCCTCGACACCCGCAAGACTTTACCCGGCCTGCGTCTGGCCCAGAAGTATGCGGTACGCGTCGGCGGCGGCAAGAACCAGCGCATGGCGCTGTATGACGGCATCCTGATCAAGGAAAACCATATCGCGGCGGCGAGCGGCGTGACGGCCGCGCTGCAGGCGGCGGCCGCATTGAATTCCGGCGCACCGGTGCAGATCGAGGTCGAGACCATTGCCCAGCTTAAGGAGGCCCTGGACGCCGGCGTCAAATCGGTCCTGCTCGACAACTTCGACCTGGCGCGCATGCGCGAGGCGGTCAAGTTAAATGCCGGCCGCGCGCTGCTCGAGGCTTCCGGCGGCATCAATATGGAAACCGTGCGCGCGATCGCCGAAACGGGCGTGGACCGCATCTCGATCGGCAGCCTGACCAAGGACGTGCGCGCGACCGACTATTCGCTGCGCATCGTTTAACCCATTATTCTCGCAAGGTTTTCATGACGACTTCCACCAAGTTGAAACGTTCGCTCGGCTTCCGCCTGTTCTGGCTCGGCTTCGGCCTTCTGCTGGGCGTGCCCCAGCTCCTCGACGGCATCATGTACGGCATGAAGGGCGAGCTGTTCTTCGGCATCGGCATGCTGCTGGTCGGCATCCGCGGTTTCCTGCGCCCGGTGGTGCTGGGCCGTGCGATGGCGCTCAAGCGCGACGACTCGGCCGAAGCGTCGTCGATCGGTTCGACCTCGGTCCACGCCGTGCTGTCGCTGGCGATGGCGGCCAGCCTGTTCGCTGGCCTGGCCATCAAACTCGGCAACAGCTAAACCTTCGGCCCACTCCGCGCAATCACCGTCGTCCCCGCGAAGGCGCACTGGTGTGCGGGATAATTTCACGCCTCTGAAATATAAAGAGTCATAGCTAAAACCACGTCGTTCCCGCGAAGGCGGGAACCCAAGTGTCGCCAGCCAGCGGCCTTAAAATCGACCTCCGATGGACGTTGGGGCCAAGTTGGAGGATGAACATTCTGTGACTTCACTTGGATTCCCGCCTGCGCGGGAATGACGTGCATACTTTGCGAATAAATATTCCGGACGCTAGTGCGCGAAGGCGGGGACCCAATTTTGCTGGCGTCTCGATAACGCAAGCAGACCTTGGGTCCCCGCCTCCGCGGGGACGACGTCACACTCCGCTTTCCCTGGCCGCCGCCAGCGCATTCTCGCGCGCAGTAGGTATATGCGCCGCCCCGCCGACCTGGGCCGCGATCGCATCGATCGCCCCCAGCACCTTGCCCGGCTCGGCGTAATGCAGCATATGGCCGACGCCCGGCGTCACCGACAACTCACTATGCCGCAGCGCCGCGTGCAGCCGCTCGGCATTGTGCCCGCAATCGCAGACGCCGTCCTGGGTGCCGGACAGGATCTGGACCGGCACCTTCAGCCTTCCATAGCGCCGCGCCAGGGACATCGCGGCCGGCACCATCAGGCTCGAATCGGCGGCGTTCGCGCGTAGCTGGCCCGGACGCAGCGACATCCACGGCGACACTTGGCGGAAGCGTTCCGACACCGGCAGCGGCGCAAACGCGCGGCCAACCGCGGCCGGCCAGACCAGGCGGCCGGCCAGCGGCGCGACCGTATAGCGCAGCGCGTCGCCCACCAGCGGCACGGCCGGCGGCGCGCCGACCATCACGTCCATGCGCACGCTCGGATAGTAGTAGCCCGACACAAGCACCAGTCCCCGCACGAAATCCGGCACCTGCAGACCCATATTCAAGGCCACCAGCGTGCCCCAGGAGTGACCGGCGACGATGGCGCTGTCGACCTCGAGCTCCTGCAGTGCATGATGCAACAGGCGCGCCTGTTTGTCGGGCGTCCACACCGTGCTGCGCGGCCGCTCGCTGTAGCCGAAGCCGGGCCGGTCGAAGGCGATCACACGGTAATGCTCGGCGGCGGCCTCCAGCAGGCCGCTGTGTTCCCAGTCGCTGGCATCGACGCCGTTGCCGTGCAAGAGCACCAGCACCGGCCCCTGGCCGCGCTCCAGGTAATGGAGCTTGACGCCGTCGACCGTGATGAACCTGCCGGTCGGCGGATGGTCGCGTTCGGCGCGCCTTGCCTTGGCCCTTACAAACAGCCAGGACGCCAGCAAGCCAAGGCCGGCAAGGGCGGCGCCTGTCGACAGGCGTTGCGCGGTGCTTGGTTTTCCACTTGTGCTTCGATGCATGCTGATCACATGGTCCCCCTATGGTCGATAAGGTCGGAAAGCGGCGTGGGCTGGTGAGCGTCCAGCAGTTGCGCCACCTGCGGCAGGAACTGTTCGGCCGAAGCTTCGATCTTCAGCGCCAGCATGTCATCCGCACGCGTGCGGCCGAGATTAACCGCGGCAATCGGTTTGCCGGCCGCCTGCGCCAGGCGACAGAAGCGGAAGCCCGAATACACCATCAGCGACGACCCGACGACCAGCAGCGCATCGGCCGCCTCCATCTGGGCCAGCGCACAGGCGGTGCGCGCCGGCGGGACGTTGTCGCCGAAAAAGACGACGTCCGGCATCAGGACGCCGCCGCAGTGCACGCAGGCGGGAATCTCGACGCCGGTAACGGCGTCCGGATCGAGCGCCGCGTCGCCATCCGGCAGCGGCGTCGCCATCGCCTGCAGCAGGGCCGGATTGGCGAATTCGAGCTGGGTCTGCACAAAAGCGCGCGGGAAGCGCGCGCCGCAGCCCAGGCAACTCACATGGTGGATATTGCCGTGCAATTCGAGCAGGGCGTGGCTGCCGGCCTGCTGGTGCAGGCCATCCACGTTCTGGGTCAATATGAAGCCGAGCCGGCCGCCCGCTTCGAGCGCGGCCAGGGCCCGGTGCCCCGCATTGGGGGCGGCGCGCGCCAGCAGCGGCCAGCCGACCATGCTGCGCGCCCAGTAGCGGCGCTGGATCGCGCGGTCGCGCCGGAATTCCGGCCCCTGGATCGGCAGCCGGCCACGGCGCACGCCGTCACGGTCGCGGTAGTCGGGGATGCCGGAGCCGGTCGACAGGCCCGCCCCGGTCAGGACCAGCGTCCGGGGATGCCGTTCGATGAAGGACGCGAGTGCGTCCGCGCCGTCTTGCGTACTGAAACCTTCCGCCATGCCGAAAAATCCTCCCATGCATGGGATCGTAGCACCGGCCAATCGGGGCCGACACACGATTCCGGTGCTCAGCGCGCCGAGACCGCAATCCCCCCGACGATCATGCCGAACGCCAGCACATGATACAGGTGCGGCGCCTCGCCCAGGAACGCCGACGACAGCAGCGCAGTAAACAGCGGCGTCAGGTTGATGAAGAAGGCCCCGAGGCTGGGCCCGGCGCGCTGCACGCCCGCGCCCCAGCAGCGCATGGCGATGATGGCCGGCCCGATCGCCACATACAGCAGGGCGGCGACGACCGGCCAGCTCCACGCAATGTGCACGTCCTTCAGTGCCCATTCGCCGCCGGCCAGCGCACCCGACCACAGCACGCCAAAAGCCACCTGGGCGAGCAAAAAGGCGGCCCAGTCCGCGCGCAGCGCCAGCACGTCCTTTTGCTGCATCAGCAGCCAGCTGTAGAAGGACCAGGCGATGGTCGCCAGGATCATGTACAGGTCGCCCGCCACCAGCCGCAGCGCCGCCAGCTCGGCCAGCGAGCCGCGGCACATCACGACCAGCACGCCGGCGATCGACAGCACGGCGCCGGCAATCTGCTTGCGCTTGACCGGAACGTTGAAGAACAGCCGCCCGACCAGCAGCATCCACACCGGCACGCCGGAAGCGACCAGGGTCACGTTGATCGGGGATGAGCTTTGCAGCGCCAGGTATTGCAGTGAGTTGTACAGGCCGACGCCCAGCAGGCCGAGCATGCTGTAGCGCTTCCAATTAGTGAGCACGCCGCTGCCGGCGCGCAGGGCGGCGCGCCCCAGCGGCAGCAGGACGGCGAGCGCGATCGACCAGCGGATCAGGTTCAGGGTCATCGGCGGCACCGCATCGCGCACCAGCCGCCCGACGATGGCGTTGCCGGCCCACAGCACGGGCGGGACGGTCAGGAGCAGGGCGGTGGCCGGGGTCAGCCGGTAGCCTTGTGTCGACATCGCTCAGTGCCGCCGCGGCATCAAGACGCTCGGCAGCGCCTTCGGCAGGGTGTCCGGGAAGTCGCGCGAATAATGCAGGCCGCGGCTTTCATGGCGCGACAGCGCGCTCTTGACGATCAGGTCCGCCACCTCGACCAGGTTGCGCAGCTCAAGCAGGTCGGGCGTGATGCGGAAGTTACGGTAGTACTCGTCGATCTCTTCCTTGAGCAGCTTGATGCGGTGCTGTGCGCGTTCGAGGCGCTTGGTGGTGCGCACGATGCCGACGTAGTTCCACATGAAGCGGCGCAGCTCGTCCCAGTTGTGGGCAATGACCACTTCTTCGTCGGCATTCGTCACGCGGCTTTCGTCCCATGGCGGCAGCTTCGGATGCTCGACCGGGCTGCTCCCCGCGATGTGCTCGGCGCAGGCGCGTCCCACCACCACGCATTCGAGCAGCGAATTGCTGGCCAGGCGGTTGGCGCCGTGCAGGCCGGTGCAGGCGGTCTCGCCCACTGCATACAGGCCGGGGATGTCGGTACGTCCGGCCAGGTCCGTCACGATGCCGCCACAGGTGAAGTGCACGGCCGGCACCACGGGAATCGGCTCGCGCGTGATGTCGATGCCCAGCTCCAGGCAGCGCGCGTAGATCGTCGGGAAGTGCTCCTTGAGGAACTCCGGGTCCTGGTGGCTGATATCCAGGTCCACATGGTCCAGGCCGCGCTTCTTCATCTCGAAGTCGATGGCGCGGGCGACCACGTCGCGCGGCGCCAGTTCGCCACGCTCGTCGTGGGCCGGCATGAAGCGTGTGCCCGCCAGGGCGCCGGCATCCTGCGGCAGCTTGAGTAGTCCGCCTTCGCCCCGGATCGCCTCAGTGATCAGGAAGGATTTGGCGAAGGGGTGGTACAGGCAGGTCGGGTGGAACTGGATAAATTCCATGTTCGACACCCGGCAGCCGGCGCGCCAAGCCATGGCGATGCCGTCGCCGGTGGCGGTGTCGGGATTGGTGGTGTACAGGTAGACCTTGCCGGCGCCGCCGGTGGCCAGCACCGTGTGTTCGGCCTCGAAGGTCAATACCTTGCCGCTCTCGATGTCCTGCACATACAGACCATGGCAGCGCGGCTGGCCGACCAGCGACGGCGCGCCCGAATGGACGCCGTCGGGCCCCAGCTTGCTCGACGTAATGACGTCGATCGCCACGTGGTGCTCGAACAGCGCGATGTTCGGATGCGCGCGCACCTTCTGCTCGAGGGTCACCTGCACCGCATGGCCGGTGGCGTCGGCGGCGTGGATGATGCGGCGCTGGCTGTGGCCGCCTTCGCGGGTCAGGTGGAAACCCAGTTCGGCCGTTTCGTCGCGGGTGAACGGCACACCCTGTTCGATCAGCCATTCGATGGCGGCGCGGCCACTCTCGACGATGGCGCGGGTGGCGCCTTCGTCGCACAGGCCGCCACCGGCGACCAGGGTGTCGTCAATGTGCTGCTCATGACTGTCGCCCGAATCGAGGACGGCGGCAATCCCGCCCTGGGCCCAGCTGCTGGCGCCATCGAGCAGTTCGCGCTTCGAAATGATGGCGACCTTGCGGGTCTGGGCCAGGTGCAGGGCAACGGACAGGCCGGCCAGGCCGCTGCCGACGATCGCGACGTCAAATTTCATGGCAAAGTCATATTTGTACAGAGGCATCACTATAAGCCATTTGTGGTCGCCTTGTAATCATCCCATCAGGCTTGCCGAGGGCCGCCACTGTACGGCCGCGCACTGAAAGCCGGGGCCTGGCCGACTAGGATGAGGTTTTACTCATCCTTCAAGGACACTCCCCATGACCGCAGACCGCCGCCACGCAGCCGCGCTCGCCGACCGGATCGGCTCGATGCGCTTCGCCATGTTCACCTTCCGCGACCAGTACGACCACCTGGTGAGCCAGCCGATGACCAAGCAGGACGTCGATGCCGACGGCGGCCTCTGGTTCTTCGTCAGCTCGGCCACCGAGCTGTGGGACAGCATCGCGCACCAGCCCGAAGTCAACGTCAGCTTCGCCGACAACGAAAACAGCACCTATGTGTCGATCAGCGGCCGCGCCGAGCGCGTGGTGGACCGGGCGCAAGTGGAGGCACGCTGGAATGCGGCGGTGCAGGCCTGGTTCCCGGCCGGGCCGGGCGACCAGCACGCGGTGCTGGTGCGCGTCGATCCGCACGCCGCCGAATACTGGGACTCGAACGACAGCAAGATGGTGCGCCTGTTCGCCATGGCCAAGGCGGCCGTGACCGGCACCCAGCCGGACGTGGACGGCGAGCACGGCACTATCAAGCTGTAATTCTTGCAGTAGGGCACGGGTCTGGCTTACAGTAGCGCTCCCGCATCCTGGAGCGCACACGATGACCAGCCCGCTCGAACTGGCGGCCAACGCCTTCACGGCCGCCGCCATTTTCCTGGCTGGCCGCAACAACGTCCACACCTGGTGGACCGGCATCGTCGGCTGCACGCTGTTCGGCGTGCTGTTCGCCCAGAACCGGCTGTATGCCGACGTCGTGTTGCAGATGTTTTTCGTCGGCACCGGCGTGCTGGGCTGGTGGCGCTGGCTACACGGCAATCACGGAAAGCCGCTGCCGATCACCCACGCCGGCTGGCGCAGCCTGGCGTGGATGATCCCGGCCGGGATCGCCGCCACCGCCGCCTACGGCGCCTTACTCCACTTCTATACGAATGCCTACGCGCCGTTCATCGATTCGGCAGTGCTGGTGTTCAGCGTCATCGCCCAGCTCCTGATGATGCAGCGGCGCATCGAGAACTGGCCGGTCTGGCTGCTGGTCAACACCATTGCCGTGCCGCTGTATTTCAGCCGCGGGCTGCACCTGACCGCCTTCCTTTACCTGTGCTTCTGGGTCAATGCGATCGTGTCCTGGGTCTGGTGGACCAGGCTGGCCAGGCGCGAGCTGGCGGTGGCCTGAATCAGGGCTGAACCGGCGGCAAATCCTGCTCACTCTGGTTGCCACCCGTCTCGGGCGCGCCCAGGCCGGTCTCGCGCTGGCCCGCCTGGCTGGCGCGGGTATCCTGGGCGCCCGGGTTGGCATGGGTCATGGCCGCATCCACCGATTCGGCGCGCGGCCCAGCCTCCGCGGTTTCAACATTGGTGGCCGCCGCGTCCTTCGTGCCGTCGGGTGCATTGACGTAAGGGCCTGACTGGTTGCGGGTCAGGCCCGGGCCGCCATTACCGCCGGTTTCGGTCTGGCTTTCATGGCTCGGGGTCGCGCCTTGCTGGCCACTGGTCTGGCCGCCGACGCCCACGGTCACGGTGTCGTTGTTGCCTGGATTGGATTGGGATGGGGTGTTCATGGGCGGTCTCCTCGAAATTGAACGTACGGCTGAAATTGCATTGTCGGGCAGACTCGGCTCACTCACCATCGGCCTGCAGGGCGGGCCGCTGTAGGACTCGACCGCCCGTCGGGCCGAAATTCGAGTGGCCTCAAGCATGATGCTTCCGCAACCGCCGGGGCCGGTGCTATACTGTATATCCATACAGTTATTGCCATTTCGTCCTATGCCCGCCTTCCTGCCGATCGATCTCGACCCACTGCCCACGGAACATCCCGACCGGGCGGCGGCGAGTCGTCCAGACACGGGCATCTTCTCCGGCGTGCACGACGAACCGGTCACCTCGGCGCGCAACGACGCCGAACTGGCGCGCGAATACATCTCGCACGGTGAGCTGAGCCCCAAGTCGATCGCCAACCTGCAGAAGGAGCTGTACCGCTTCCTCACCTGGTGCCGCGAAGAAGCGAAAAAAACCTTCCAGCAGCTCAATGTCGCCGACCTGAACGCCTACAAGGAATTCATCCGCAACCCGCCGCCGGAATGGGTATGCACCACCAAGTGGCCGCGCAACGATGCGCGCTATCGGCCTTTCTCTGGGCCGCTGTCCGACACCAGCCGACGCCAGTCGATGATCGCCATCAAGGGCTTGCTGGCCTTCGCCGAGCACACGGGCTACCTGCGCCGCAACCCGGCGCGCCTGGTGCGCAATGTGCGCGCACCGCATACGGGCCGCATCACGCGCTACCTGACGCCGGCCGCGCTGGCCTATGCGCTGGCGGCGGCCGAGGCGCGCGACGCCGATTCCGAAGCCGCGGCGCGCCAGCGCGCCCGCGACCGGTTCCTCTTGATTGCCTTCGCCCAGACCGGGGCCCGCCTGAACGAGATCGTCGGCGCCCGCATGGGCTCGATCTACAGTGAGGGCGACGGCCGCTGGTGGCTGGACGTGCTGGGCAAAGGTAACAAGCCGCGCCGGCTGCCGGTGCCGCCGGCCACGCTGGCCGCCTACCGCGACTACCGGCGCGCCTTCGGCCTGCTCGAGCAGACCAGCCGCGGCGACCACATGCCGCTGGTGCTGTCCAGCCGCACGCGCGACCACGTGCGCGTCACCGATGAGGCGGCCTCCGAAGCGCTGAAGGCGATCTTCCAGCTGGCCGCCAGCGAGGCGGCGGCGCGGGGCGACGGCGACAGCGCCGCCATACTGCGCCAGGCCTCGCCGCACTGGCTACGTCACAGCATGCTGACCAATCACGCCAATAGCGGGGTTCAGCTCAAGACCCTGCAGGACACGGCCGGTCACGCCAATATCGCCACCACCGCCGGCTACCTGCACAAGACCGACAAGGAACGCCACGACGAGATCCTGGGCTCGCACGGCAAGGGCATCCTGTAAGCTCAGACCGGGATCGACGAGGTCCCGCCATCGGAGCTGCCATAATTCTGCAACTCGTCGAGTGACAGACGGCGTTCGTTCAGCGCCGTCACGATCGAGCCCAGCTGTTCGTCGTCGGGCTGGATGTAGACGATGCGCTGCTCGAGCAGGTTGTCCCAGTAGGGCGTGTACGGCACGGCCGTTTCGGTCATTACCTTCGCCTTGAAGCTGCCATCCTGCAGCTCGCCGACCAGGGTGATGCGCGCGGTATCGGGGACGGTATTCTGGACCGTGATGTTCATGCTCTTCCTTTGAATGATCAGTTCGTGTGAGCTCATTGTCACGCAGCCAGGGATCCGGTGCAAACCGCGCGCCGCCTGCCGTGCGCACCCTCGGCATTCCCGGGATGACGGTCGATGGAATCGAATGCCATCGTGAAAATTATCCGCTTTTCAACATTGGCGTCGGCGACCGATACTGGATACCGTCCAACCAACCGGGAATCACGCAATGAACAAACTCACCCTCGCACTGCTCGCCGCCGGCATGCTGGGCGCCTCGAGCGCCCAGGCCCAGGCCGACCTGATCATCACCAACGGCAAGATCGCCACCATGGCCAGGGACGGTGAATTCGTCCAGGCGCTGGCGGTCAGGGACGGCAAGATCGCCGCCACCGGCAGCAACGAGAATGTCCTGCGCCTCAGGCAAAAAGACACCCGGGTCGTCGACGTCGGCGGGCGCACCGTGATCCCGGGCTTGAACGATTCCCACACCCACGTGATCCGCGCGGGCCTCAACTACAATATGGAAGTGCGCTGGGATGGGGTGCGCAGCCTGAAGCGGGCGATGGAGATGCTCAGGGAGCAGGCGGCGGCCACGCCCGAAGGCCAGTGGGTCAAGGTCGTGGGCGGCTGGACCGAGCACCAGTTCGAGGAGAAGCGCTTGCCGACCCTGGCCGAGATCAATGCCGCAGTGCCGGATAAACCGGTGTTCATCCTCTATTTATATGGCAAGGCCTTCCTCAACCGGAAGGGCATCGAGACCCTCGGGTATACAAAGGACACGAAATACCCCGAGGGCGAGCTGGAACTCGATGCCGCCGGCAAGCCGACCGGCCTGCTGGTGGCCAAGCCGAACGCCATGATCCTGTATTCGACCCTGGCCAAGACCAACAAGCTCGAGCGCAGCGACCAGCTCAACTCGACCCTGCACTTCTACCGCGACCTGAATCGCCTGGGGATGACCAGCGCGGTCGATGCAGGCGGCGGCGGGCAAGCCTATCCCGACGACTACGGCGTGACGATCGAACTGGCGAAACAGGGCAAGCTGAGCGTACGCACCGCTTACTACCTGTTCGCGCAAAAGGCCGGCAAGGAGCTTGAGGACTACGAGCGCTGGATCAAGATGACCAAGCCAGGCAGGAACGACCACATGTTCTATGCCAACGGTTTCACCACCGAAGGCGCGGGCGAGAACCTGGTCTCGAGCGCGGCCGACTTCGAGAACTTCCTGGAACCACGGCCTGAGCTGCCGCACCATATGGAAGACGAGCTGGAACGCGTGGTGACGCTGCTGGTGAAGAACCGCTGGCCGTTCCGCATCCATGCGACTTATGGCGAGAGCATCGAGCGCGACCTGGCCGTGATCGAAAAGGTCAACCGTAGCACGCCCTTGGATGGCCTGCGCTGGATCGTGGACCACGCCGAAACGGTGACCGACGACCAGCTGAAACGCATCAAGGCGCTGGGCGGCGGCGTGGCGGTACAGAACCGCCTGTACTTCCAGGGCGAAGCCTACTGGAAGCGCTACGGTGCCCAGACCCGGCAACTGCCGCCAATCCGCAAGATGCTCGAGCTCGGCCTGCCAGTGGGCCTGGGCACCGACGGCACCCGCGTGAGCAGCTATGGTCCGTGGCCGTCAATCTACTGGGCGGTTACCGGCAAGACGGCCGGCGGCCTGTCGACCTGGCAGCCGAAGGACGTGCTGTCGCGCCATGAGGCGCTGCAGCTGATGACCCGGGGCAGCGCCTGGATGAGCGGAGAGGAAACCGTCAAGGGCCGGCTGGTCGAAGGCCAGTACGCCGACTTCGCCGTGCTGCCGCAGGATTACTTCACGATGAACGTGGAGAGAATCAAGGACCTGGAAAGCGTACTGACGGTGGTGAACGGCCAGGTCGTCTACGGCGCCGGAGAATTCGAAAAGCTGGCGCCGGCGCTGCCCGCGGTGTCCCCGGCCTGGAGTCCGGTGCGCCGGTTCGGCGGTTACCAGAACCGCTGACAGGCCCGGCTTGCTTGCACAGGCACGCAAGCAACCTGAGAAATATGGCGGTGAGTTCCACCGTCGCTGCCTGTGGAGGGGAAGGCGCTGGTCTTACGCGTGAAGCGCAAGGCGAAACCGGCCCCGCGAAGCAGGAATTCAACAGCAGAGTTAACTATGGATAGCTTTGAGTAAGATTGAAAGAGCGGTGGGTGGCGGCGTCATCATAGAACCAGGATTCCCAGGCATCATCCATTGTGGTTGTGAAGGCTACCTGGCCCTTGGCGTTGATGCGGCCGTAGGCGTTCACGTCCGGACTCAGCTGGATGATGCAGTTGGTGGTCTTGGCCGGAGCGGGTAGGGCGGCGGCAAGTGATGGAATTGCGGGTGTAACGCACAGGGACACGGGGAGGAGTGGACCAGCCAGCCCGCGAAGGCAATGCGCGGCGGCGGTAACTATTCTCGGTTGCATTCGTTCCTCCTGATCAGCTAATGCGTCAGGTCAAGATGCGGTGTGAAAAGAAGTGCGAGACAGGGACGTACCGGATCAGCTTAAGGATTTGGGCGAGGGCGCATCTGGAGAATATCAATTGCCGTGTTTGTCTCGTGGAGTTCGAGAAGGCCGTGATTTGACTCGACATTAGCATATATATTGTCGAGTTAAAGTCGGCACGTGGTCGCTGCGCTTGTCTTCCGCTGCTCGCACGGGTAGAGTCCCTGGCACATGAAAAACCGGGCACATCCGATGAAGATCGCGCATATCTCCGCAGGCGCAACGGCGCACCTTAACGACGACCACGTAGCCGTCTTCGATCATGCCGGGGTTACCGACATCCTCGTGATCGATGGCGGCACCTCGGTCGCCGAGCGCGACTACGTCGACCCTGTCCATGGCGACGTCGCCTGGTTCGTGCAAGCGTTCACGGCGGCGCTGGAGCACGAACTGGCGCCTGGACGCAGCCAGCAGGAATGCGTGCACGCAGCGGTCGTTGCTGTCCGCGCGAGGTTCGAGCAGATGCCCGGGCAACGCGCGATGCCGCTGCATGCATGGCCGATTGCGGCGATGACCTGGCTGCACGTCGGCGAGCAGGATGGCGTCCGCCGCGCAGCGTTGTACAGCCTTGGCGACTGCAAGACCCTGGTGCGTACGGCGGCCGGCGGCACCGTCGATCTCGATCCATTCGTGAATCCGCAGGATGCCGTGCTGCAGACGGAGATCGCGAAACTGCGCGCCGCGGGCGTGACCGATCCCGAGCAACGGCGCGAACGAATGCTTCCGATGCTGCGGGCGCGGCGCGAGTTCCAGAATACCCAGGCGGCGCCGACGGTCCTGTGCCTGCGTCCGAACGGCGCGTTGCAGGCGCGCGTGCGGACCGTGGACGTGGCGCCGGGCTCAAGCCTGTTGATCATGACCGATGGCTTTTATCGGTTGGTCGATCCTTATGAGCGCTACACGGATGCCGCGCTGGTGCAGGCTTGTCTCGAACGGGGACTGCCGGCAATGCTGGACGAACTGCGGACGCATGAAGCGGTTGCCGGCGGCACCGGGGCGCGTGCGGTCAAGGCTGCGGATGACGCGTCGGCGGCGTTATGGACTGCGTAGCGGGTGGCGGTCGACGAATCAGGGGTGTATGGACGTTGGAGTGGGCGCCCTGGCTTTAGCGTGGCCGCAGTGCTGGTGGCCAAACGACGCCTTTAACATAATATAGATTATGCGAAGTTATCCATAAACTGCCGAATGAGCCGGATCAACCAGTTCAGTCCTGGTCCTGCCTAAGCGCTCGTACCTAAAACTC
>DDKG01000191.1 GCA_002339265.1 Massilia sp. UBA2604
CCACCTGTTCGTCAACGACCTGGCCTCGGCAATCGCGGTGCGCGCCGCCCACGGCATGCTGGCGGCGGCGGTGTCGCCGCTGGGCCTGTACTACGTGCTGCAGGGCTTCAAGAAGGAGTGGCGCCTGCGCGGGGTGGCGCTGGCGCTGGGCGCGGCCCAGCTGGCGCTGCCGCTGGCCTACATCTTTTCCAACGACCTGCTGCAGATCGCCGAATGGCGCGGCCTGTACCTGTTCGAGCTGGGCCTGGCCCTGGTGTCCCTCGGCGCAGTGCTGCTGCTCAAGCTGCCGCCGGGGGACTACATCAAGGCCTTCCGGCCGACCGACTTCGTTACCTTCGCCCTGTTCGCGCCGGGCATGGCCTTGCTGTGCGCGGCGATCAGCTTCGGCCGGGTCGAATGGTGGTTCGAACGTTCCTGGATCGGGATGGCGCTGGCCGGCGCCATCCTGCTGCTGGCGGCCGCGCTGTGCGTCGAGCACAACCGCGCCAATCCGCTGCTCAACCTGCGCTGGCTGGCCAGCGGCAATATCGTGCGCCTGGCGCTGTCGATGCTGCTGGTGCGCATCGTGCTCTCGGAACAGAGCGTCGGCGCGGTCGGCTTCCTGCGCGCCGTCGGTCTCGACAACGACCAGCTGCAGACCTTGTATGCAATCGTGCTGGTCGCCACGGTGGCCGGAATCGTGGTGTCGGCGCTGACCATCAACGTCAACCACCTGGTGGCGCCGCAGGTGATCGCGCTGCTATGCATGGCCCTGGGAGCCTGGATCGACGCCCACGCCAGCAACCAGACCCGGCCCGAGCAGATGTACCTGAGCCAGAGCCTGCTCGCCTTCGGCGGCACGCTGTTCCTCGGCCCCCTGGTGGTGTCGCTGCTCGGCGCCGTGATCCCCAATCCGCAAAACCTGATCAGCTTTTCGGTGCTGTTCGGCCTGACGCAGAACCTGGGCAGCCTGCTGGGTTCGAGCCTGGTGGGCACCTTCCAGGTCATCCGCGAAAAATACCATTCCTCGCTCATTGTCGAGGGCCTCTCCAGCCTGGACCCGCTGGTGGCCAGCCGCGTCCAGTCAGGCGCCGCCGCAGCCGGGCGCCTGCTGGCCGACCCCGCCGCCGCCACGCGCCAGAGCCTGCAATCGTTATCGAGCGTCGCCACGCGCGAAGCCAACATCCTCGCCTACAACGACGTGTTCCTGGTGCTGGCCATCCTGGCCGCCGGGAGCGCGGCCTGGCTCTTCCTGCATGCCGTGTGGCTGCATTATTTCCCGGCCGTGAAAGCCGAGCCGACCCCCGCACCCAAGCCCGGTACCCCACCTCCACCCGACCCTGTAACCGACTGATATGCCAGAGCCATCGACCGTTCCTAGCCGTTCCCGCCGCATCCTGCTGAGCGCACTCGCGTTCGGCGCCATCGCCGTTGCCGGCGTGCTGATCGTGCTGTATGCCTGGAACCTGCCGCCGTTCAGGAGCACCCTGCAGAGCACCGAGAACGCGCTGGTGCGCGGCCAGGTGACGATCATCAGTCCGCAGCTGAGCGGCTACGTGGTCGAGGTGCGGGTGCAGGATTTCCAGCAAGTGAAAAAGGGCGAACTCCTGATGCGCATCGACGAGCGCATTCCCACCCAGCGCCTGGCGCAGGCGCGCGCCGAGCTGGCCAACCGCCAGGCGGCCCTCAGCAATTTCACCCAGAGCCAGTCGAGCGCGCGCGCCACGATCGCGCAGAACCAGGCGCTGCTGCAATCGAACGAGGCCCAGGCCCGGCGCGCCCAGGCCGACCTGCGCCGCGTGGAGGAACTGGCGGCCGACGGCTCGCTGTCGGCGCGCGAACTCGACGCCGCCCGCGCAACGCAAGCCCAGGCAAGCGCCAGCCGCGAGCAGTCGCGCGCCGCGCTCGAGATCGCGCGCCAGAACCTGCGCTCGGTCGACGTCAACCGCGCCGCGCTGGAGGCGGCGGTGGCCAATGCCGAAGCGGCGGTGAAGCTGGCCGAGATCGACATGGCCAACACCCATATCACCGCCCCGCGCGACGGCCAACTGGGGCAGGTGACGGTGCGCCAGGGCGCCTACGTGAACGCGGGCGCGCAGCTGACGGCGCTGGTGCCGAGCACGATGTGGGTCATCGCCAATATGAAGGAAACGCAGATGGCCAACGTGGCCGTCGGCCAGCCGGTGACGTTCAGCGTCGATGCGCTGGGTAACGCGCGGCTGCGCGGCCACGTCGAACGCATCTCGCCGGCGACCGGTTCGGAGTTTTCAGTCATTGCACCGGACAACGCCACCGGCAACTTCGTCAAGATCGCCCAGCGCATCCCGGTGCGGATCAGCATCGATCCGGACCAGCCGCTGGCCCAGCGCCTGCGGCCGGGTATGTCGGTGGTGACCACGATCGACACGGCGCCAACCGGAGCGGCGCGGTGAGCCGGCGTGTGCTCGCCCTGGCGGCGCTGCCGCTGCTGCTGTCGGCCTGCGCGATGGCGCCGCAGCCGGCGCCGGCGCCTTCGCTCACCGTTCCCCAGGCCTGGCGCACCACGAGCGCGGGCGACAGCGCCGCCATCGACCGCGACTGGTGGCGCGCCTTCGGCGATCCGGTGCTCGACTCGCTGGTGCGGCGTGCGCTCGACAACAACGGCGACTTGAAAATCGCGCGCTCCCGCCTGCAGGAATACCAGGCGCGCATTCGCGTGGCCGACAGCGCGCGGCTGCCGGCACTGAACCTGTCGCTGGGGCCGACGCGCGCGCGCGCCATCGGCCCGTTCGGCGAACCGGTCGAGACCACCTCGGTCGTCGGCGCGGTGCAGGCCAGTTATGAACTGGACCTGTTCGGTCGCATCGCCGGCAGCGTGGAGGCGGCGCGCTTCGAGTCGCTGTCGCAGGAGGCCGCCCTGGAAGCGGCGGCGCTGGCGGTGGCGGCGAATACGGCGTCCGGCTACCTGAACCTGCTCGGCCTCGACGCCCAGCTGGCGCTGGCGCGCGCGACCCTGGAATCGCGCAAGCGCTCGTTCGAACTCGCGCGCCACCAGTTCGAGGTCGGCTACAGCTCGCGCCTGGAGATGTCGCAGGCCGAGGCCGAGCTGCACGCGACCGCCGCCGCCGTACCGCAGCTGGAACGCCAGATCGCCTTGCAGGAACAGGCGCTGAACGTGCTGCTGGGCGCCAGCCCCGGCCCGGTGGCGCGCGGCGCCGAACTGATGGCGTTGCGCGAACCTCGGCCGACGCCCGGGCTGCCGTCGGAACTGCTGCGCCGCCGGCCCGACATCGCCCAGGCCGAGCGTCTGGTGGCGGCCAGCGACGCCAGCCTGGCGGTAGCGCGCGATGCGCTGCTGCCGTCGATCCGCCTGACGGCGTCTCTGGGTGCGCAGGGACACAGCCTGTCGCAGCTGCTGCGCGATCCGACCGAGTTGTGGAGCATCGGCGGCAGCGTGCTGGCGCCGCTGTTCGATGCGGGCCGGCTGCGCGCGCAGGCCGAGATCGCGGGCACGGTGCGCGACCGCGCGGTCTACACCTATGAGTCGGTGGTGCGCACGGCGTTCGCCGAAACGGAGAACGCGCTGGCCTCGATCGACGGCTTGCAGCGGCAGCTGGTCGAAGCGGACGCGCGTCGCGTCGCCGCCAACGAGGTGCTGCGGGTGGCGGCCAACCGCTATCGCAACGGCTACGCTTCCTATCTGGAAGAACTCGACGCCCAGCGTACGGCCTTCAATGCCGACCTGAATGCGCTGCAGCTGCGCGCCAGCCTGCTGGCGGCGCACGTCGACCTGTACCGCGCGCTGGGCGGCGGATGGGCGCCGGCGTCGTGAGTGCCGCCATCGAGAAACGCGCCGTCTGCGGCGTGTGCCTGCGCGCGCAGTCGGCCTGCATCTGCCGCTGGATCGCGCCGGTCGCGCCCCGGGCCGCGTTGCTGGTCCTGCTGCATCCGCTCGAAGTCGGCAATGCCAAGAATAGCGGGCGGCTCCTGCACCTGAGCGTCGGCGGCAGTGAGCTCGCAGTCGGCGAGGTCTTCGATGCCGACGTGCTGGACGGCTTGCTGCATGCCGGCGGACGCACGCCGGTGCTGCTGTATCCGCAGACGCCGGATGACCCGAACCTGCCGCCGCCGCCGCCGCTTCCTGCGCTGCGGGCATCGATGCTGCGCCTGGTCGTGCTCGATGCCACCTGGCGCAAGAGCCGCAAGATGCTGTACCTGAATCCGGCCCTGCAGCGCTTGCCGAGGCTGGCGCTGAGCGACGTGGCGCCGTCCAACTACCGCATCCGCAAGGCGCATGCCCGGCATCAGTTGTCGAGCCTGGAAGCGGCGGCGCAGGCGCTGGGGCAGCTGGAAGGGGATGGCGCGCGCTACCAGGCGCTGCTGGACGCCTTCGATGGGTTTGTTTCGCAACAGGCATCGTATGTGCGCGCTTGAATTCGGCACCGGAGCGGCGTAATATACTGTACAAACATACAGTATTGGAGCGCCAGCCATGGGCACCATCGATCTTCCAGTCCACCGCGAACCCTTCGACGACGGACATGCCGCCCTTGCGCCATCGCCGCCGCCGCTTGCGCGCAAGGGGCGTGGGGCGGTGTCGAACCTGCAAGGCCGCTACGAGGTAAACGGCCGCGAGCGCTTCGATGACGGCTGGGCGATCGACGATGACGCCGCGCCGGCGTTCAAGACCATGGTCACCGACGAGATCGCCAAAAGCATCCTGTCGCGCAATACCTCGCCGGACATCCCGTTCAGCGTCTCGCTGAATCCCTATCGCGGCTGCGAGCATGGCTGCATCTATTGCTTCGCGCGACCGACGCACAGCTACCTCGGCCTGTCGCCGGGGCTCGATTTCGAGAGCCGCCTGTTCGCCAAGGTCAATGCGCCCGAGCTGCTGCGGCGAGAACTCGCCAAGCCCGGCTACGTGCCCGAGCACATCGCCATCGGCGTCAACACCGACGCCTATCAGCCGTGCGAGCGCGAGCGCAAGCTGACGCGCGCGGTGCTCGAAGTGCTGTCCGAGTGCCGCCATCCGGCCGGGCTCATCACCAAGTCGTCGCTGATCGAGCGCGACATCGACATCCTGGCGCCAATGGCCGCGAAAGGGCTGGCCTGCGCGGCAATCACGCTCACCACGCTCGACGCCGAGATTTCGCGCACGCTGGAGCCACGCGCGGCGGCGCCGATGCGGCGGCTGCGCACCATTCGCACGCTCACCGAGGCCGGCATTCCGGTCAGCGTGAGCGTGGCGCCGATCATCCCGTTCGTCACAGAACCAGAGATCGAACGCATCCTCGAAGCGGCGCGCGCCGCCGGCGCGGTTGGGGCGCATTACACGGTGTTGCGCCTGCCGCACGAGGTAAATCCCTTGTTCCAGGAGTGGCTGCAGGCGCATTTCCCGGATCGCGCGCAGCGGGTAATGAACCGCATCCGCGACATGCGGGGCGGGAAGGACTACGACAGCGATTTCGCGACCCGCATGAAGGGGGACGGCGTCTGGGCCGACCTGATCCGGCAGCGTTTCGAGAAGGCGTCCGAGCGGCTCGGGTTCAAGGATTTGCGCGGGCGTTTTGGCCGGCTCGACGGATCGCAGTTCAGGCGACCGCTGGTGGTGCCGCAGACGCAGAAGCGGGATGCCAGGGGAGCAGGGCAGCTGGATTTATTCTAGGATGCGAGGTTGACGGGCATGTCGGGCCATGTGCAGGCGGACTCCGGCGTACAATGCCGTCTGTTGCTCTTTTCTACATCCTATGGCCACCTCAGTTCCTGTAGCCCCGAACGGACATCCCGCCAATCCTGCGAGGCACGACAGCTCCGCGGTATCGGTAGAACAGGGTCTGCAGGCCGCCGGCGTCGGCCGCTTCCAGTACCGCATCTTCATGATCTTCGGCCTGGTCTGGCTGGCCGACGCCATGCAGGTGCTGTCGATCGGTTTCAGCGCGCCGTCGATCGCCAGCACCTTCGGCCTGAGCATGCCGCAGGCACTGCAGACGGGGACGCTGTTCTTCGTCGGCATGCTGGTCGGCGCCTTCGTGTTCGGCCGCCTGGCGGACCGGATCGGCCGCCGTCCCGTGCTGCTGATGGCGGTGGTGATCGACGCCTGCTTCGGGGTGGCGTCCGCCTTCGCGCCCGATTTCGCCTGGCTGCTGGCGCTGCGCTTCCTGACCGGGATCGGCGTCGGCGCGACCCTGCCGGTCGACTACACGATGATGGCCGAATTCCTGCCCAGCGATCGCCGTGGGCGCTGGCTGGTGCTGCTCGAATCGTTCTGGGCGCTGGGGACGATCTGCCTGGCCGTGCTGGCGCTGTGGGCGGTGGGGTGGGGCGACGACGCCTGGCGCGTAATCTTCTTCGTCACCGGCTTGCCGGCCCTGGTCGGCGTGGTCCTGCGCTTTTATATCCCCGAGTCGCCGATGTACCTGCACCGCAGCGGCAAGTCCGAAGAAGCGCGCGCGGTGCTGGCGCGGGTGGCCAGGACCAATGGCCGCGACGTCGAGATTCCCGCGCTGCGGCCCGAACGCAGGCAGGCAACCACCTTGCTCTCGCTGTTCACGGATGGCCTGCGCCGCCGCAGCATTTCCCTGTTCCTGGCGTGGGCGCTGATCTCGATCGCCTATTACGGCGTGTTCGTCTACCTGCCGATCAGGCTGGGCGCCGAAGGCTTCGGCTTCATGCGTGGACAGGAATTCCTGATCGTGCTGGCGCTGGTCCAGTTGCCGGGCTTCGCGCTGGCCGCCTATGGCGTCGAGCGCTGGGGGCGCAAGCCGACGCTGGTCGGTTTCCTGCTGCTCAGCAGCGTCGGCTGCCTGGGTTATAGCCTCGGCAGTTCCACCGCACTGGTGGTAGGCTCGACGCTGTTGATGAGTTTTGCGCTGCTCGGCACCTGGGGCGCCCTGTACGCGTTCACGCCCGAGGTCTACCCGACCCGGCTGCGCGCCAGCGGCATGGGCATGGCTGGCGCCGTGGCCCGCTTCGGCGGCCTGTTCGCGCCGGCGATCGTGGCGCCGGTGATGGCCACGCACTTCACGCTGGCGCTGGTGATGCTGTCGAGCTTCCTGCTGGTGGGGGCGGTGGCCATCCTGTGTGTCGATACCGAGTCGCGCCAGCGGGCGCTGGATTGAATGGTCGAGTCAGGCTACGATGGTGGCCTGGATACATGAGGACATCACAGTGAAACGGTTTGGCGCACAACAGCAGCAAGTCGAGATGATCGTGTTCGTCGGCGCGGAGTCGACCGGCAAATCGACCCTGGCGCAGCACCTGGCGGATCGGCTGGGCGCCGGCTTCGTCCCCGAAATCGGTCGCTTCATCTGGGAAGAAAAGCAGGGCCGGCTGAACGCCGACGACTACGTCGAAATCTCGGAACGCCACCGCGCTGCCGAAGATGCGGCGGTCAGCCAGGCGTCGAGCTCCCTGGTCTTCGTCGACACCAACGCGCTCACCACGCTGCTGCTCGGCCTGTGCTTCGGCCAGGTCACGGAACCGGCGCCGCTTACGCTGCTGCGGCACGCCGACGAATGCCGCAGCCGCTACCTGCACCATTTCGTCTGCGCCGACGACATCCCGTACGAAGAAGAACCCGGCGTGCGCGAGAACGCCAACTGGCGCACGCACATCCAGCGCCTGGTGCTGGAAGACATCGAGCGCCGCGACATCGGCTACACGGTGTTGACGGGCACGCTGGAGGAGCGCGCCGCGAAGGTGATGGAGGTCCTGTCCAGGATCGAACCGGACCGGCAAATCACGCGGGCAGCTGCGTAAGCTTGAGATCGGCCAGGTGCCGCTCGAGCGCGAACACGTGCGGATCGGGCTTGCCGAGTTCCCGCAAGGCCTGGGCCAGGCCCAGCAGGTATTCGCTATTCGGCCCGCTCGGGCCGCGCGCCGTGGCGATCTGGCGTGCGATATCGAGTTCGTCGGCCGGGCCGAGATAGGCCTCGTTCTCGTGCGTGGCGATATAGACGATGCCTTCGTCGCTGCTGCCGTCGTCGAAATGCATCTCGGTCGCCAGGCGCAGATAGCCGTTCTTTTCGCGGTGGTCGAGGTGGGCGAATTCTTCCGGCGTTACCAGGTAGGCCATGCCGTGGCACAGCGCGCCGGCGTCGGGCACCAAAGTCACCACACGGCCGGGCGCGGTCTCGGTGCCGCGGTGGTCGTGCGAACCCTGCCAGAAGCGCCGCGACCAGCCGCCGATATAGGCAGGACGCCGATCGATGAAGGGGAAGTCGGCCTTGAAGATCAGCGAACCGTAACCGAACAGCCACACACTCTGGTGGCTGTCGAACTTGTTCATCCGCTGGTTGATCTCGATCGTGTTGAGGGACATCGTTGGAAACAGGCAAAAGACAGATGCCGTTCATTGTAGCGCGGCCCGATCGATCAGCGTTGCGACCATTTTACATATCCAAACAGGAAATTAATATAACTCTCGGCGGCCGGCGACAGCGAGCGGCCGGGGCGGGTATAGATGAAGAAGCGCCGCGTCAGCACCGGTTCGTCCAGCGGCCGCAAGATTAGGCCGTGCAGCTTCACCAGCGGCTCGGCGTAGGGCAGACAGACCGTCACCCCGAGCCCGGCGCTGACCATTGCCAGCGCCGTGGTCATGAAGGTCACCTCGTGCGCCGGCTTGATGGGCGTCTCGCGCAGCGAGGCGTGCATGTCGTCCAGAAGGCGCTCGGTAAACTGGCCCTGCAGCGAAATGAAGGGGTGGTCCGCCACGTCGCGCCACGTCAGGCGCGGCAGCGCGGCCAGCGGATGATTCTGCGGAAACACCAGCGCAAACGGCATCTCGAACAGCTCGCGCGCCTCCAGCGGCGGCGCCGGCACGCGCTCGGGACCGATGCCGACGTCCGCCTCGCCCGACAATACCCGCGCGATCACGCCTTCGACCTCGGTATCGCTCAGGCGCACCTCGATCGACGGATGTTCGGCCCGGTAGGCGGCGATCGCCTGGGGCAGCAGGGTGCACGACATCAGCTGTGGCGCCGCGATCCGCACCAGCCCTTTCTTGAGCCGCGTGTGATCGGCGACGTTAGCCAGCGCACCGTCCAGGTCATCGATCATCTGGCTAAATAGCGGGAACAGTTCGCGCCCGATATCGGTCAATACGATCCTGCGGGTGCTGCGATCGACAACGCGCGCGCCGAGGGTCTGTTCGAGTTCCTTGATCAGTCCGGACAGGGCCGACTGCGTCACGTGGATTGCCTGCGCCGCGAGCGTGAAATTGCCGCTCTTGGCCAGGGCAACGAAGGCGCGCATCTGGCGCAAGGTCGGATTCATAAGAAAACCTGATAAATCGGGTTGAAAATACTGTTTGTATGATAGTGCGTTTTGTTTTGTAATGGGGCCTGCTCAGCAATATCGAAGGAAACGCCCATGAAACTTGCCACCCTCAAATCCGGCGGCCGCGACGGCACGCTGGTCGTCGTCAGCCGCGATCTGGTCACCTGTCAAGCCGTGCCCGACATCGCCCGCACCATGCAGGCCGCGCTGGACGACTGGGATTCGGTCGCGCCACGCCTGCAGCAGGTGTACGACCAGCTCAACGACGGCAACGCCGACGGCGCCGAATCCTTCATCGAGCAGGAATGCCACTCGCCGCTGCCGCGCGCCTACCAGTGGGCCGACGGCTCGGCCTACATCAACCACGTCGAGCTGGTGCGCAAGGCGCGCAATGCGGAAGTGCCGGCCTCGTTCTATACCGATCCGCTGATGTACCAGGGCGGCGGCGATTCCTTCGTCGGGCCGTGCGACCCGATCGCGGCCCTGTCCGAGGACTGGGGCATCGACCTCGAGGCCGAGGTGGCGGTGGTCACGGGCGACGTGCCAATGGGCGCCAGCGTCGAACGTGCCGCAAGCGCGATCCGCCTGGTCATGCTGGTCAACGACGTCTCGCTGCGCAACCTGATCCCGAACGAACTGGCCAAGGGTTTCGGCTTCTACCAGTCCAAGCCGGCCAGCACCTTCTCTCCGGTGGCCGTCACGCCGGACGAGCTGGGCGACGCCTGGCACGACAGCAAGCTGCACCTGCCGCTGCTGGTCACGCTCAATGGCGCGGCCTTCGGTCGTCCGAACGCCGGCGAAGACATGACCTTCAGCTTTGCGCAGCTGGTTGCGCACGCGGCCACTACCCGCGAGCTGTGCGCGGGCAGCATCATCGGTTCTGGCACGGTGTCGAACAAGCAGGGCAGCCTGCACGGTTCGAGCGTCGAGAACGGCGGGGTCGGCTACTGCTGCCTGGCCGAGGTGCGGATGTACGAAACCATCGAAGAGGGCAAGCCGAAGACGCCATTCCTGCGCTTCGGCGATACGGTGCGCATCGAGATGCTGGACGCCGATGGCGCCAGCATCTTCGGCGCGATCGACCAGGAAGTGACGCTCTATCACGAAAAGCACCACGAGAGGCAGCGATGAAGCTCTACACGTATTTTCGCAGTTCGGCCGCATACCGGGTGCGCATTGCGCTCAACCTGAAGGGCGTCGCCTATGACGCGGTGCCGGTGCACCTGCTCAAGGACGGCGGCCAGCACCTGCAGGACGAGTACCGCAAGATCAATCCGAGCGGCCTGGTGCCGTCGTTCCAGGACGACCGCATCACGCTGACCCAGTCGATGGCGATCATCGAATACCTCGAAGAGATCCATCCCGAGCCGCCATTGCTGCCGAAGGATGCGCCGGGCCGCGGCCGCGTGCGCGAGCTGGCGCAGATCATCGGTTGCGACATCCATCCGATCAACAACCTGCGCGTGCTGAACTACCTGGTCAAGCACATGGGCCTGTCGGACCAGGCCAAGACCGAGTGGTACCGCCACTGGATCATCGAGGGTTTCCAGTCGCTCGAGGCGCACCTGGCGCGCGATCCGGGCGCCGGACCGTTCTGCCACGGCGACCATCCGACCATCGCCGATTGCTACCTGGTGCCGCAGGTGTTCAATGCGCAGCGCTTCAATATCGACGTCTCGGCCTATCCGAACATCGACCGTATCAATTCGCTGTGCATCGAGCTGCCGGCGTTCCAGGCGGCGCATCCGTCGCATCAGCCGGATACCGAGTAATCGCCCCGGGCAGCCACGCTGCCCGGCACCGGCTCCACGCATCATTTCCCTACGCTCTTCAGACTCGCGTCGAACGCGGGTATTCCTTTTTGGATCGCTATTACATTTCCGGATTATCCATATCCAGAATTTCTACCTGATCTGATAAACACGCTAAACAGCGCATTAAATTTTAGTAAACATCGGTGGTGAAGGTCGGCCAATCTTTATTAATCCGTGCTTGATAACAGCAATGGTTTCTATGGGGAATAATAAAATTTTCCAAAGTAAATTTGCTACATAATTATGACAATTTAATGATGGGATTCCGTAGACCGAGAAATATCGCGGCTCTAGAATCACTTATCCATTCCTCTGTATTTATTCCAGTGATTTTAAAAGATTCCGGTTTTGGCTGGAAGGGATGGATATTCGCCTTTTTTTTGAATATTCATAAGGGAAGATCATGACCTTGCATAAATTAATGTTTGTGTTGGCGCTTTCTCTGGCTGCTACCGTCGTCAAGGCCGCACCGGCTACTTCTTTCGTCGACTTTTCCAATGGCTCCCAGGGATGGGAAGGATCGCAGCCTGCAAATGGTGTGGGCGGGTCATGGATCGACACCAGCCTGGGCAATGGCGCACCCGCCATGCACACCGTGATGGAAAATTTCGGCATCGGTTTCAGCAACAGCAGCCAGAATTACGTCGGGGATTATACGAAGCTCGGCAGCGTGACCATCGGCCTGGATTTCATCGCCAATTCGATTCGCTACTTCGGCCAGGAGGTTTCGCGCAACTTGATCGTCGAATTGCGCGATTACGGCAATACGCCGGAGGGCATGCCTTACACCAGCGTCTGGTTTGACCTGGGTACCATCGACGCCACGCTCGGCTGGCAACACCTGTCGGTCACCATCGCCGATACCACCATGGCGGCCCTGCCGGCCGGCTGGGGCGGATACGGCACGACGGATGACGCCCAGGGGCCGGGCCTGCCGCCCGGCCGCACCTTCGCCGACGTGCTGTCCAGCGTGGACGAACTGGTATTCAGCACGCTCGTTCCTGGCTGGATGTACGGCTTCACCGACTTCGACGTCGCGATCGACAATATCTCGGTCAGCGCCGGCGTGGCCGAGGTGCCGGAGCCGTCGAGCGTCGCGCTGATGTTCGGCGGCCTTGGCCTGTTGGGCTGGATGGGGCGCCGCAGGTCGCGCCGCGGCCCGATTGCCTGACAGGCTGATCATCAGCCGCCGCAGGCTGGCCAACCCGATCGACGGGGCCGGGATACAATCCGGCCTCGTCTTTTTGATCGCCACGCCATGACCTCGACCGCCGTCCCCGCGCCTATCCCCGCCCAGATCCTGCAAGCCCTCGACCTGGCCGACGACTCCTGGCGTCCCATTCTCGAAGCCGGCCTCGAGGCCGTGGCAAGCGCCAACCCCGGCTACCTGCCGGCGCTGGCCGTCGACGCTTACCTGCCCACCGAAAACCGCCTGTTCGCCGCCTTCGCCCAGCCGCTGGACCAGGTGCGCTATGTGCTGGTGGGCGAGGGCCCATACCCGCGCGCCGCGAGCGCGACCGGTGTCTGCTTCATGGACGGGGCGGTAGGGGAGCTGTGGTGCGAGAGCGGCCTGTCGAAGCCGGTCAACCGCGCGACTTCGCTGCGCAACTTCATGAAGATGCTGCTGGTGGCGGGTGGCCGGCTGCAGCCGGATGCGACCGGCGGCGCGGCGCTGGCGCCGATCGCGCTGGCGGCGAAAAGCGACGGTTCGATCCAGACCCTGGCCGAGTTGCAGGACAATCTGCACAGCCACGGCTTCCTGCTGCTGAACGCGGCGCTGGTGTTCCGCAAGCACGTCGCGCCGGCGATCGATGCGCGCGCCTGGTTGCCTTTCCTGCAAACGGTGCTGGCGGCGCTCGCCGAACGGCCCGCGCCGCCGACCCTGGTCCTGTGGGGCAAGATCGCCGAGCAACTGAAGAAGCTGCCCGAGACTGCGGCCTTCCCACAGGCGGCGGCCGAGCATCCCTATAACCTGAGCTTCATCGGGCACGCGGGGATGCAGCAACTGTTCGGTCCGATGGAGCTGTTGCGCAAGCGATAACAGCCGGCGTCGGCCGTTGATACTTCGGAGGGGAAGGGGCGGCGGCCGTTTTTGGCAGCCTCCAAGACAAGATGTCCGCGATTTGCTATACTTGACTAAATCGTTCAACTAATCGGGTTTTTAGCCCGACGGCCAGAAGAAGTGGAGGTCGGGACGGGATAGTTGGGCAAGAGGAATATTTTAACATTAACCGGGGTTGTAATGCGTCTGACCACCAAAGGCCGTTTTGCTGTTACCGCGATGATCGATCTTGCTATGCGTCAAGGCAATGGTCCAGTCACGCTGTCGGGCATCAGCCAGCGCCAGGCCATTTCGCTGTCCTACCTGGAGCAGCTGTTCGGCAAGCTGCGCCGCCACGAGATCGTCGAATCGATTCGCGGCCCAGGCGGCGGCTACAGCCTCGCCCGGCCGGCAGGCAAGGTGACGGTGGCCGACATCATTATCGCCGTCGACGAGCCGCTCGATGCGACCCAGTGCGGTGGCAAAGAGAATTGCCATGGCGCGCATACCGATGGCGCCCGCTGCATGACCCACGAATTGTGGACCACGCTGAACGAAAAGATGGTCGACTACCTCGACTCCGTCTCGCTGCAAGACCTGGTCGACCAGCAGCGGCAAAAAGAACAGAACGTCGTGCATGTACACCGTGGCGCCCCCGCCGCCGTCGCACAAAATTGAAGCTTACTGGAGTGAATTGATGAACGCGCCTTTGGACAAGAAAACCGAGCAGAGCTTCGTGACTGCGCCCCATTTCCCGATCTACCTGGACTACTCGGCCACCACGCCGGTCGATCCACGCGTGGCCGACGCCATGATCCCGTTCCTGCGCGAGCAGTTCGGCAATCCGGCCTCGCGCAGTCACGCCTACGGCTGGAGCGCCGAAGCGGCGGTCGAAGAGGCGCGCCAGAACGTCGCGAACATGGTCGGCGCCGATCCGCGCGAGATCATCTGGACCTCGGGCGCGACCGAGAGCAACAACCTGGCCCTGAAAGGCGCAGCCCAGTTCTACAAGACCAAGGGCAAGCACATCATCACGGTCAAGACCGAACACAAATCGGTGCTCGACACCGTGCGTGAACTCGAGCGCGTCGGCTTCGAAGCCACCTACCTCGAGCCGCAAGACAACGGCCTGATCACCGTCGAGCAACTGCAAGCCGCGATCCGACCCGACACCATCCTGGTCTCGGTCATGCTGGTCAATAACGAGATCGGCGTGGTCCAGCCGATCGAAGAGCTGGCCGCGCTGTGCCGCTCGAAAGGCATCATCTTCCACTGCGACGCCGCGCAAGCCGTCGGCAAGGTGGTCATCGACCTCGAGAAGTCGAAGGTCGACCTGATGACCTTCACCGCGCACAAGGTCTACGGCCCGAAAGGCGTCGGCGCCCTGTACGTGCGCCGCAAGCCGCGCGTGCGCCTCGAAGCGCAGATGCACGGCGGCGGCCACGAGCGCGGCCTGCGTTCGGGCACCCTGCCGACCCATCAGCTGGTGGGCATGGGCGAAGCCTTCCGTATCGCCAAGGAAGAGATGGAGAGCGAACTGGTCAAGGTGCGCGCGCTGCGCGACCGCCTGGCCAAGGGCCTGCTCGAGATCGAAGAGGTCTACATCAACGGCGACATGGACCACCGCGTGCCGCACAACCTGAACGTCTCGTTCAACTATGTCGAAGGCGAGTCGCTGATCATGGCGGTCAAGGACATCGCCGTATCGTCCGGTTCGGCCTGCACCTCGGCCAGCCTGGAACCATCGTACGTGCTGCGCGCCCTGGGCCGCAGCGACGAACTGGCGCACAGCTCGATCCGCTTCACCATCGGCCGCTTCACGACCGAGGAAGAGATCGACTTCGCCGTCGAGCTGCTGAAATCGAAAGTCGGAAAATTGCGCGAACTGTCGCCGCTGTGGGACATGTTCAAGGAAGGGATCGACTTGAATTCGATCCAATGGGCAGCCCACTAAAAATCACTGAAGGAGCATCACCATGGCATATTCGGACAAAGTTCTGGACCACTACGAAAACCCGCGCAACGTTGGCGCCTTCGACAAGGGCGACGATGCAGTCGGCACCGGCATGGTCGGCGCGCCGGCCTGCGGCGACGTCATGAAACTGCAGATCAAGGTCAACAACCAGGGCCTGATCGAAGACGCGAAGTTCAAGACCTACGGCTGCGGTTCGGCCATCGCATCGAGCTCGCTGATCACCGAATGGGTGAAGGGCAAGAGCCTCGACGAGGCGCTGGCGATCAAGAACACCCAGATCGCCGAAGAACTGGCCCTGCCGCCGGTCAAGATTCACTGCTCGATCCTGGCCGAAGACGCGATCAAGGCCGCCGTCGCCGATTACAAGGCGAAGCACGAGAAGGCAGCCGCGTAATAAACCCTGTAGAACCAAGCTGGAGAAGCACGAGATGGCAATCACCCTGACCGAAAAAGCCGCGAAACACGTCAACCGTTACCTCGAACGCCGGGGCAAGGGCATCGGCTTGCGTTTCGGCGTGCGCACCACCGGCTGCTCCGGCCTGGCCTACAAGCTCGAGTACGTCGACGAGAGCGCCGCCGAAGACGCGGTGTTCGAGTCGCACGGCGTGAAGGTCTTCGTCGACCCGAAAAGCCTGGCGTACATCGACGGCACCGAACTCGATTTCGCCCGCGAAGGGCTGAACGAAGGCTTCCGCTTCAACAACCCGAACGTCAAGGACAACTGCGGCTGCGGCGAGAGCTTCCGTATCTAAAGCCGATGCAGAATCACTTCGACCTGTTCCAGTTGCCGGCCCGTTTCGAGGTCGACCAGGACGCCCTCGACGCGGCCTACCGCGAAGTCCAGGGCCGCGTCCACCCGGACCGCTTCGTCAACGCGACCGACGCCGAAAAGCGCGTCGCGATGCAGTGGGCGACCCGCGCCAACGAGGCCTATCAAACGCTGCGCAATCCGCAGAAGCGCGCGCAATACCTGTGCGAGCTGAACGGCGTCGACTTGCAGACCGAATCGAACACGGCCATGCCTCCAAGCTTCCTGATGCAGCAGATGGAATGGCGCGAGGAGCTCGAGGACGCGCGCGCGGCCAAGGACGCCATCGCGCTCGACCGCCTGGAAGCGCAGTTGCGTAGCGAGCGCAAGAACATGCTGGCGGCCGTTGCAAGCCAGCTCGACGCGGGCGACTTCAGCGGCGCCGCGCAAGGCGTGCGCGGCCTGATGTTCCTCGATAAGTTCGGCGACGAAGTGCAGTACGCCTTCGAAGCAATCGAAGCGTGAAGGGCGGGGCACCAGCCCCCCAAGCGACGCCGCACCGAGTACCCGCGTAGAATAGCGCTCGCACCGTCCCGGCGCAGAAAAACAATATTGGTATCACGACTATGGCACTCCTCCAAATCGCCGAACCCGGCATGTCCACCGCCCCGCACCAGCATCGCCTGGCCGTCGGCATCGACCTGGGCACCACCAACTCGCTCGTCGCCACCGTCCGTAGCGGCAGCCCCGAAGTGCTGAGCGACGAGGAGGGCCGTTCGCTGCTGCCGTCGATCGTGCGTTATCTGCCGAATGGCCACGCCAATATCGGCCACAAGGCGCGCGTGCACCAGACCACGGACCCGAAGAACACCATCGTGTCGGTCAAGCGCTTCATGGGCCGGGCTTTGGCCGATATCGCCCACGCCGAAAACCTGCCATATGACTTCGTTGACGGCGCGGGCATGGTCCAGCTGAACACCGTCGCCGGCGTGAAAAGCCCGGTCGAGGTGTCGGCCCAGATCCTGGCCACCCTGCGCCAGCGCGCCGAGGATTCGCTGGGCGACGACCTGGTCGGCGCCGTGATCACCGTGCCGGCATACTTCGACGACGCCCAGCGCCAGGCCACCAAGGATGCGGCCCAACTGGCGGGCCTGAACGTGCTGCGCCTGCTGTCCGAACCGACCGCCGCCGCCATCGCCTATGGCCTCGACCACGGCAAGGAAGGCGTCTACGCGGTTTACGACCTGGGCGGCGGCACCTTCGACATCTCGATCCTCAAGCTCTCGAAAGGCGTGTTCGAAGTGCTGTCGACCGGCGGCGATTCGGCCCTGGGCGGCGACGATTTCGATCATAGGTTGTTCTGCTGGATCACCGAGCAGGCCAAGCTGGCGCCGCTGTCCGAGCAGGACACCGCGACCCTGATGGTCAAGGCGCGCCAGGCCAAGGAACTGTTGTCGACCAATGAAGAAACGACGGTCGAGGCGATCCTGAAGTCGGGCGAGATCGTGCAGGTGACGGTCACCGCCGAAGTGTTCTCGGACATCACAAAGCACCTGGTCGGCAAGACCATGAATGCGATCCGCAAGGCGATGCGCGATGCGAGCGTCAGCGTCGAGGACGTTGACGGCGTGGTGATGGTCGGCGGCGCGACGCGCATGCCGCATGTGCGCCGCGCGGTCTCGGAATTCTTCCAGACCATCCCGCACGCGAATATCGACCCGGACCGCGTGGTGGCGCTGGGCGCCGCGATCCAGGCCGACCAGTTGGCCGGCAACCGCGCCGAGGGCGACGACTGGCTGCTGCTGGACGTGACCCCGCTGTCGCTGGGCATCGAGACGATGGGCGGCCTGGTCGAGAAGATCATCCCGCGCAATTCGACCATTCCCGTGGCGCGCGCCCAGGAATTCACGACGTTTAAAGATGGCCAGACCGCGCTGGCGGTGCACGTGGTGCAGGGCGAGCGCGAGCTGGTGTCGGACTGCCGTTCGCTGGCGCGCTTCGAGCTGCGCGGCATTCCGCCGATGGCGGCCGGCGCGGCGCGCATCCGCGT
>DDKG01000314.1:0-5134 GCA_002339265.1 Massilia sp. UBA2604
CGGGGACATTAGACCACTACATCCTTCCCGCTGCAGCATCTCGTTTGTGATGCCAGTAAGCCTGGAAATAAATGGCGATAGCGGCCTGTCAATTTGTATCAGCTGCTGCATGTGCGGGTGTGAACTCGCGCCCGGCAAGTACTTAACTGCCGCCACTTCAATGATCAGATCATTTTTTGCGGATAGTCCAGTTGTCTCGAAATCAAAGAAGACAATCGGGTTACCGGTTTGAGGATAGTGGGTATCGTGCATAAGGGAGGCGTAACTGGACGGCGAGACCAAGGCAATTGCCAACTGAACAGGTTTGCTGTCGCGAGTATAGCCGTACAGGTGCTCGTCGATTCTCGCACATACTCACTGAAGGGAGAGCGCATCGAGGTAGTCGATTACATCATGTTCGCTTAAGCTACAGAAATGAAAAAGCCGCTGACAAATCAGCGGCTTTTTGAATGCGGTTGGTGGAGGCGGCGGGAATCGAACCCGCGTCCGCAAGCACTCTACAGACAGTTCTACATACTTAGCACTATCATTTGATTTGACCTGTACAACGGGGATGTGCACCCTTTGGACAAGCGAGTTACCTTAAATTTCGGAAGCAACCAAGTAACCCGATTGATTCCTAGCCTCTGTAAATGACTCTACCAGTCTTGCGACTCACCCCAGAGGCGAGGTGTTGTAGAGCTAGCAGCAATTAAGCTGCTTGTGCGTACGAGTTATCGTTTGCAGTTATTGATTTCTGGATGTATTTACGAGGTAACCAGTCCTCGGTATGCCCTGCGCTGCTTTGCAACCCACGTCGAAACCAGGTCGCCCCCAACGTCAAGAACCTCTATTGTACTCCAAGCGTCGAAGATGTACAGCGCAGTTCCTTAGCGCCTGCTTAAAGTCTGTCACCATAAAAAACCTACAATGCATAGCTTAATTGCAATATGCTGACGAGGACCCACAATGCTGACGAGGCTCGACATGACGTGTATCGTTTGTGGCAACACCAAGGTGGCTGGCCTGGCCGGATGGCATGCGACCTGCCCGACGTGCAACTACGAAAGCGCTGCCCTGAGCGTCGCCATCAATGCCCATAGCGGGCCAGCCGTGGACGAAGCCGAGCGCGAAGCCGGTCTCAAGGCGCTGCGCCTCGAGAACTTCCGCACCATTGTCGCCTGGGCCAGGCGCCACGTCAGCGTCAGTCGGCCGCGCCTGCTCGACGTGGGCAGCGCCCACGGTTGGTTCCTCGAGACGGCGCGCGAGCAGTTCGACGTACTGGGCGTGGAGCCAGATGCGGTGGTCGGAGCGCGCGCTGCAGCGAGGGGCTTGCCGGTACGCTCCGGCTACTTCCCGGACGTACTCAAGGAGGGCGAACGCTTCGACGTCATTGTGTTCAACGACGTGATCGAACACATTCCCGACATCCGCAGCGCGCTGGCCGCCTGCCATGCGCGCCTGCACGACGGCGGCATCCTGATCCTCAACCTGCCGAACAGCCGCGGCTTCTTCTACCGGCTGTCGAAGCTGATCGCGCGCCTCGGCTGGCGCGGGCCGTTCGAGCGCCTGTGGCAAAAAGACCTGCCGTCGCCGCACGTCCATTACTTCAATCCGCGCAATCTGCAGCAACTGGTGGTGGGGCAGGGCTTTGAGCTGGCCGAGGCGGCCGAACTGCCGGCGCTGCGCGCCAAGGGTCTGCTCGAACGCCTGCGCTGCGCCGGCAACGTCCCAACCCTGTCGCTCTATATCCAGTACGTGGCGATCATGTGCGCGATCCCAGTGCTGCGCATGTTCCCGAGCGACATCATCGTCGGCGTGTTCAAAAAAAAGGCCGCAGACTGAAGGTCCGCGGCCAAGGGGAGAGAGAGGTAAGTTAGTACTTGCTTAGCGACCGTTGCGGTTGGCAATTTCGTTGCCGATGATGCCGCCGCCGATGACGCCGGCCACAGTGGCCAGTTTCTTGCCATTGCCGCCGCCGATCTGGTTGCCGATCAGGCCACCGATCACGGCGCCGGTGCCGATGCCGACGTAGTTCGGCTGTTGGACTGGAGCAGGCGCCGGCTGCGAGTAGCGCGGCTCTTCATAGCGTACCGGCTGCGGCTTGGCGTGCACCACGCGGGTTTTCTCGACCACTTTCACGACCGGTTTTTCCTTGACGATCACGGTCGGTTGCGGCTGCACCGGGGCGACCGGCTGGGCATACGCCACTTGCTGGGCCGGGACCATCGCGGGCACCATGGCCGGCACCAGCTGCTGTCCGGCTGCCGCCACCGGCGCCATTTGGCCAGGCTGGACGGCATAGCCGTTCACCGGCGCCTGCGGCATCGCGTACGGCGAGGCGGCTGCCAGCGGCATGGCTTGCTCGGGGGCGCTCTTCGAGGTCGGCAGCAGACCGGTGATCGCGGCGGCGCCAGTCAGGCTGACGATGATGACCGACGCGGCGGCAGCGGCCATCAGCGGGTGGATGCGGTTGGTGGTCGTATTTTCCATGATCTGCTCCGTAAGGTATGGCGTGTTCGTATGGACGTAGATTACTGGCGAGCCGGACGCAGAGATAGACGTGCCCCTGTATCAATCGTAAATAGATGTAAGAAGCGAGATGTAAGCACAGGACAGGAATGAAAAACGGCGCCATGGAAGGCGCCGTTTGAAGAAGACCGCGAAACGCTCAGGCCGCGTGCTCGGCCTGCCGCGCCGCTTCGGAAACCTGCCCCAGCAGCGCCAGCAGCTCGGCCGGCGTGTCGAGCAGGTAATCCGCGCCCCAGGTCGACGGTTCGATCGCGCCGCAATAGCCCCAGGCGCAGGCCACGGTGACCATGCCGGCCGCGCGGCCAGCTTCGATGTCGCGCAGGTCGTCGCCCACGTACCAGCACTGTTCCGGTGCAAGGCCGAGCCGGCGTGCGCCTTCCAGCAGCGGGGCAGGGTGGGGTTTCGCGAAGCCCGTGGTGTCGCCCGAGACGATGCAGCCGGCGTGCGCCAGCGCGATCTGCGGCACCAGCGGGTCGGTGAAGCGGGATGGCTTGTTGGTGACGATGCCCCAGGCCATGCCTGCGTCCGAGATGCCGGCCAGCAGTTCGGGAATGCCGTCGAACAGCGTGGTGTAGGCCGACATCGCCGACTGGTAGCGGTCGAACCAGGCCAGGCGCAGTTCTTCATAGCCGTCGTCGCCCGGCGCCAGGCCGAAGGCGGCGCCGATCATGCCGCGCGCGCCGGCCGAGGCGGTCGGGCGCAGCACCTCATACGGGGTCGGATCCAGGCCGCGCTCGGTGCGCAGCCAGTTCACGGCCGCGGCCAGGTCGGGCGCGGTGTCGGCCAGGGTGCCGTCGAGGTCGAACAGGATGGCACGCGGTGCCGGCATCACGGTCGGAAAAGTCATGTCGTTCAGAGCGGTTTGCTGCACGCCACCATGTAGTTCACATCGGTGTCGTTGTTCAGAGAATAGATCTTGGTCAGCGGGTTGTAGGTCAGGCCCTTGAGGCCATCGACCTGCAGGCCGGCCTGGCGGACGAATTGCGCGAGCTCGGCCGGCGTGATGAACTTGCCGTAGTCGTGGGTCCCGCGTGGCAGCATGCGCAGCACGTACTCGGCGCCGATCACGGCGAACAGATACGATTTCGGATTGCGGTTCAGGGTCGAGAAGAATACATGGCCGCCCGGCTTCACCAGCTTGGCGGCGGCGCGCACGATCGAGGCCGGGTCGGGCACGTGCTCCAGCATTTCCATGCAGGTGACCACGTCGAACTGGCCGGCTTCCTGCTCGGCCATCTCTTCGGCCGCGATATGCTTATAGCGCACCTCCACGCCCGATTCCAGGCTGTGCAGGTCGGCGACCTTGAGCGCCTTCTTGGACAGGTCGATGCCCGTCACCTTGGCGCCCTTGCGCGCCATCGATTCGGACAGCACGCCGCCGCCGCAACCGATGTCGATCACGTTCTTGCCGGCCAGCGGCGCGCGCGCGTTGATCCACTCGAGGCGCAAGGGGTTGATTTCGTGCAGCGGACGGAATTCGGAGGTCGGGTCCCACCAGCGGTGGGCCAGTTCGCTGAACTTCTGGATTTCTAATGGGTCTGCGTTTGTCGTCGTCATGGCACGAATAATAGCGGATTTGATACAGGGGAACGGCGCTCAAATAAAAAATTGCCACGGGACGTAAAAACGTCGTCCCCGCGAAGGCGGGGACCCAAGTACTGCATGCGCTATCGAAACGCTTGCAAACTTGGGTCCCCGCCTGCGCGGGGACGACGTGCTTACTGCTGTGGCTTGAAGCCGATTACTTGTTGACGGTACGGGTACCGACGACTTCGATTTCCACGCGACGGTTCTGCGCGCGGCCTTCGGCGGTCTTGTTGTCCGCTTTCGGCTGGCTTTCGCCCTTGCCTTCGGTGTAGATGCGGGTTTCTTCGATGCCTTTGCCTTTCAGGTAGGCCTTGACGGCTTCAGCGCGGCGGATCGACAGCTTCTGGTTGTAGGCATCGGTGCCGATCGAGTCGGTGTGGCCGACGGCGATGATGACTTCCAAATTCATGTCGCCCAGCTTGCTGCTCAGCTCATCCAGCGAGGACTTGCCGGCTGGCTTCAGGATCGCCTTGTCGAAGTCGAAGAAGGCGTCGGCCGAGTAGCTGACTTTTTCCGAGGTCGGCACTGGTGCGGCGACTGGGGCCGGCACTGGGGTCGGGGCCGGTGCTGGTGGCGGCGGCGGAGCGACGCACTTGCCGTTTTCAAGCTTTTCTGGCTCGACGCACAGTGGCGCGTCGCAACCTGGAACCGCGTCGGCCGGGGTCCAGTAGCCGGTGCGCCAGCACAGGCCGAAAGGATTGCGGGCGATCACGCCGCGCGCGTCTTGCACGTAGGCGCTGTACGGGGTGCGGGCCTGGATATCGGTGGTCAGGGGAGCGTAGGGTGGGGCGCTCTGGGCGGAGGCGACGCCCGCAATCGCGGCCGACGCTGCGAGCAGAACAGTGATCAGTTTCTTCATATTCTTTTCCTTTCGGTTAATTCCGTAGCGATTCAGACGAGCTCCATGTGTGGTCATAAGATTAACACGGCGGCCGCTCCGTCTGTTTCGTATTGTGAAACAAGCAATTGACTTCCTGTCCATTTTGCCACATGCACCAAAATCGCACGACTGCACCCAAATCAAACATCAAGCATT
>DDKG01000314.1:5254-14445 GCA_002339265.1 Massilia sp. UBA2604
AGTGGGCCGGTCGGAATTGAGCAACTGCTATCTGTCGCATGGTAGAATCGTCCGTTGCAACTTATAACCATCGCCTGAAAGCAGTCGACCCGCCCAATGGATCAATTCGCAAAAGAAACAGTCCCGATTTCCCTCGAAGAAGAGATGCGCAAGAGCTACCTCGATTACGCGATGAGCGTGATCGTGGGCCGTGCGCTGCCGGACGTACGCGACGGCCTGAAGCCGGTGCACCGCCGTGTGCTCTACGCGATGCACGAGATGAACAACGTGTGGAACCGTCCCTACCTCAAGTGCGCGCGCGTCGTCGGCGACACGATGGGTAAGTTCCACCCGCACGGCGACTCGTCGATCTACGACACCCTGGTCCGCATGGCCCAGGACTTCTCGCTGCGCTACACCCTGGTCGATGGCCAGGGCAACTTCGGCTCGATCGACGGCGACAGCGCCGCGGCAATGCGTTATACCGAGTGCCGCCTGGACCGCATCGCCGGCGAGATCCTGGCCGACATCGACAAGGACACCGTCGACTTCCAGCCGAACTATGACGGCAAGGAAAAAGAACCGACGGTCTTGCCGACCCGCATCCCGAACCTGCTGATCAACGGCTCGTCCGGCATCGCGGTCGGCATGGCGACCAATATCCCGCCGCACAACCTGTCCGAAGTCATTGCCGGCGCGATGCACGTGCTGCGCAATCCGGACTGCACCATCGACGAGCTGATCGAACTGATCCCGGCGCCGGACTTCCCGACCGCCGGCATCATCTATGGCGTCTCGGGCGTGCGCGACGGTTATCGCACTGGCCGCGGCCGTGTGGTGATGCGCGCCAAGACCCACTTCGAGGAAGTGGGTCGCGACGGCAGCCGCACCGCGATCATCATCGACGAGCTGCCGTACCAGGTGAATAAAAAATCGCTGCTCGAGCGCATCGCCGAGAACGTGCGCGACAAGAAGCTCGAAGGCATCAGCGACATCCGCGACGAGTCCGACAAGTCGGGCATGCGCGTGGTGATCGAGCTCAAGCGCGGCGAAGTGCCGGAAGTGGTGCTGAACAATCTGTACAAGCAGACCCAGCTGCAAGACACCTTCGGCATGAATATGGTGGCGCTGGTCAACGGCCAGCCGAAGCTGCTGAACCTCAAGCAGATGCTCGAGTGCTTCCTGTCGCACCGCCGCGAAGTGGTCACCCGCCGCACCGTGTTCGAGCTGCGCAAGGCACGCGACCGCGGCCACATGCTCGAAGGTCTCGCAGTCGCACTGGCGAACATCGACGACTTCATCGCCATCATCAAGGCCGCGCCGACTCCGCCGGTCGCCAAGGTCGAGCTGATGGAGCGCGCCTGGGATTCGTCCCTGGTGCGCGAGATGCTCAACCGCACCGAACTGGGCGAATCGGGTGGCATCGCGGCCTTCCGTCCGGAGCACCTGCCGAAGCACTACGGCATGCAGCAGAACGGCCTGTACAAGCTGTCGGACGAGCAGGCGCAAGAGATCCTGCAGATGCGCCTGCAGCGCCTCACCGGCCTGGAACAGGACAAGATCGTCAACGAGTACAAGGAAGTGATGGCCCACATCGCCGACCTGCTCGACATCCTGGCCAAGCCGGAGCGCGTGACCACGATCATCGTCGACGAGATGACCGCCATCAAGGCCGACTACGCCGACAATGGCAAGGACACCCGCCGTTCGACCATCGAACACAACGCCAGCGACCTGGAAACCGAAGACCTGATCACCCCGCAGGACATGGTGGTGACCCTGTCGCACGCCGGCTACATGAAGGCGCAGCCGATCTCCGAATACCGCGCCCAGAAGCGCGGCGGCCGCGGCAAGCAGGCGACGGCGACCAAGGACGAAGACTGGATCGACCAGCTGTTCATCGCCAATACCCACGACTACATGCTGTGCTTCAGCAACCGTGGCCGGATGTACTGGCTCAAGGTGTGGGAAGTGCCGCAAGGCTCGCGCAACTCGCGCGGCAAGCCGATCGTCAATATGTTCCCGCTGCAGGACAACGAGAAGATCACCGTCGTGCTGCCGCTGCAGGGCGAGAACCGCACCTTCCCGGAAGACCACTACGTCTTCATGTCGACTTCGCTGGGTACGGTCAAGAAGACCCCGCTGAAGGACTTCAGCAATCCACGCAAGGCCGGCATCATCGCGGTCGACCTGGATGAAGGCGACGTGCTGGTCGGCGCCGCGCTCACCGACGGCAAGCATGACGTGATGCTGTTCTCCGACGGCGGCAAGGCCGTGCGCTTCGACGAGAACGACGTGCGTCCGATGGGCCGCACCGCGCGCGGCGTGCGCGGCATGAACCTGGAAGAAGGCCAGCAAGTCATCGCGCTGCTGGTGGCCGAGAGCGAAGAGCAGACCGTCCTCACCGCGACCGAGAACGGCTTCGGCAAGCGTACTCCGATCACCGAGTACACCCGCCACGGCCGCGGCACCAAGGGCATGATTGCGATCCAGACCAGTGAGCGTAACGGCAAAGTCGTGGCCGCGACCCTGGTCGAGCCGAGCGACGAGATCATGCTGATCACGACCGGCGGCATCCTGATCCGCACCCGCGTTTCCGAGATCCGCGAAATGGGCCGCGCGACCCAGGGCGTGACCCTGATCGCGGTGGAAGACGGCACCAAGCTGTCCGGCCTGCAGCGCATCGTCGAGACCGACCTCGAAGAAGTCGAGCTCGAACCGGCGCCGGAATAATGGCGCCCGGGTGCAAGCGTTGGCTCAACGCTTGCACCCTTGTTCAATTCAATGGGCGCCTGCGCCCGCTTGGGAAACCAATGAAAAAAATCCTCATCGCCCTGACTTGCGCCGCCGCCTTTGCCGGCGCCCCTTCGTTCGCCTTTGCGCAGGACGCAGCGCCGAATGCGCAGCAAGCTGCCGCCGTCAAGGAATTGATGGATGCGATGGACGTGCGCAAGATGATGACCGCCTCGTTCACCGAGATGGAAAAGGCCTTGCCGCAGATGATGCGCGCCCAGGTCACGGCGGTGATCAATGCCGATCCGACCGCCAGCGACGAGAAGAAGAAGGATGCCCTGGCCAAGGTCGAACAGGTCTTGCCGGGCGCCGCGGATGCGGTCAACCGCATGTTCCGCGATCCGGCGCTGATCGACGAGATGATGGCCGAGATCGGGCCGCTGTACGCGCGCAACTACTCGGTGGATGAGCTGAAGCAGCTGAGCGCCTTCTACCGCACCCCGCTGGGCCAGAAGATGCTGGCGCTGTCGCCGCGCCTGGCCGCCGAAAGCATGGCGGTCGGCCAGAAGATCGTCGCCCCGCGCCTGAACGGCCTGATGCTGGAAGTGATGCAGAACGCCCAGGCCAAATAACATCGTTGGAAAGGACCGCATGACCCACGTCTTCAATTTCTCGGCCGGCCCCGCCGTCCTTCCGAAAGAAGTGCTGCTGCAGGCGGCGAGCGAGATGCTCGACTGGCATGGCAGCGGCATGTCGGTGATGGAGATGAGCCATCGCGGTCCAGAATTTTCGAGCATCCACCGCCAGGCGCTGGACGACCTGCGCGAGCTGCTCGACGTGCCGGCCAATTACAAAATCCTGTTCCAGCAGGGCGGGGGACTTGGCCAGAACGCCATCGTTCCTCTTAACCTGGCTGGACGCCGCAGCGACCCGGTGATCGACTTCGTCCACACCGGTTCGTGGTCGGGCAAGTCGATCAAGGAAGCGGCGCGCTACGCGCGCGTGAATGTCGCCGCATCGAGCGAAGCCGAAGGTTTCGCCCGCGTGCCGGCGCGCGACGCTTGGCGCCTGTCGCAGGACGCGGCCTATCTGCACATCTGCACCAACGAGACCATCGACGGCGTCGAGTATCCCGACGCGCCGCAGATCGATCCCGACGTGCCGATCGTGGCCGACATGTCTTCGCACATCCTGTCGCGCAAGATCGATATCTCGAAGTATGGCGTGATCTTCGCCGGCGCGCAGAAGAATATCGGGCCGGCCGGCCTGACCCTGGTGATCGTGCGCGATGACCTGCTCGACTACGCGTCGCCGCAGTGCCCGTCGGCCTTTAACTGGAAGACCTGCGCCGAGCACGATTCGCTGTACAACACGCCGCCGACCTACGCGATCTATATCGCGGGCCTGGTGTTCGCCTGGCTCAAGGCCAATGGCGGCGTGGCCGCCATGGAAGCGCGTAATATCGAGAAGGCGAAGCTCTTGTACGAGGCGCTCGACCGCGACGATTTCTACGCCAACCGCGTGGCGCCGGAATTCCGTTCGCGCATGAACGTGCCGTTCTACCTGCGCGACGAATCGCTGAACCAGTTATTCCTGACCGGCGCACAAGCGCGCGGTCTGCTGCAACTGAAGGGCCACAAGTCCGTCGGCGGCATGCGGGCATCCATCTATAACGCGATGCCGATCGAGGGCGTACAGGCCCTCGTCGATTATTTGAACGAGTTTGCAGGACGGTGACGCGTGGACGGGAAACCCGTCCACCCCACATAACGTACCGTAGGGTGGACGGCTCGTCATTTGGTCCACTGGACCAAATGACTCCACGCGTTCAACGACATTCGCCTCACCGTCAATGCAAACACAATCGACCCACAGCATAACGATGACAGACAAACTCAAACCCCTGCGCGAACGCATCGATGCGATCGACGCGCAAATCCTCTCGCTTTTGAGCGAGCGCGGCAAGGTCGCGCAAGAGGTCGGCCACGTCAAGGCCGAAACCAACGCCCCCGTATTCCGTCCCGAGCGCGAAGCGCAAGTGCTGCGCGGCGTCGCCGACCGCAATCCCGGCCCGCTCAAGGACAAGGACGTGCAAACGATCTTCCGCGAGATCATGTCGTCCTGCCGTGCGCTCGAGAAGCGCGTGACGGTCGCCTATCTCGGCCCGACCGGCACCTTCAGCGAGCAGGCCGTGTTCCAGCAGTTCGGCACCGCCATCGAAACGCTGCCCTGCGTGTCGATCGACGAGGTATTCCGCGCCACCGAGGCCGGCACCGCCGACTTCGGCGTGGTCCCGGTCGAGAACTCGTCCGAAGGCGCGATCAACCGTTCGCTCGACCTGCTGCTGGGGACCACCACCATCATCAGCGGCGAGGTATCGATCGCCGTGCACCACAGCCTGATGACGAAGACCGGCTCGATGGACGGCGTCAAGGTCGTCTGTGCGCATTCGCAGGCGCTGGCCCAGTGCCAGGTCTGGCTCAACCTTCACCACCCGAACGTCGAGCGCCGCGCCGTGGCGTCGAATGCCGAAGCGGCCGTGCTGGCAAGCCAGGATCCGACGGTGGCCGCGATCGCCAGCGAGATGGCGGGCGAGCAGTATCAGCTGGGCGTGGTACAGGCCCACATCCAGGACGACCCGCACAACCGCACCCGCTTCGTGGTGATCGGCCAGCTGCAGACCGGCCCGTCGGGCAAGGACCGCACCGGCATCGTGCTGGCCGTGCCGAACAAGGCCGGCGCCGTCTACAACCTGCTGGCGCCGCTGGAAAAGCATGGCGTCTCGATGACCCGCTTCGAATCGCGCCCGGCGCGCATCGGCACCTGGGAGTACTACTTCTACGTCGATATCGAAGGTCATGTGCACGATGCCGCGGTCGCGCGCGCACTCGATGAGCTCAAGGACAACGCCGCCTTCTTCAAGGTGCTCGGTTCTTACCCGCAAAGCCTTTAACAAATAGAGAGAGACACCATGTCGAAATTCGGCCCAGAATACGTCCGTGCCATCGCCCCCTATCAGGCGGGCAAACCCATCGCCGAAGTCGCTCGCGAGTTCGGTCTCGACGAAGCGACCATCGTCAAGCTGGCCTCCAACGAGAATCCGTTCGGCCTGCCGGAATCGAGCCGCGCCGCGATGCTCGAAGCCGCCGCCGACCTGGGTCGCTATCCGGACGCCAACGGCTTCGAACTCAAGACCGCGCTGTCGCAGCGCTACGACGTGCCGCTCGAATGGATCACCCTCGGCAACGGCAGCAACGACATCCTTGAAATTGCTGCCCACGCCTTCGTGCAAAAGGGCGAGGCAGTCGTCTATTCGCAGTACTCGTTCGCGGTGTACGCGCTGGCCACGCAGGGCGTGGGCGGACGCGCCATCGTGGTCCCGTCCGTGGACTACGGCCACGATCTGGATGCGATGGCCGCCGCAATCGATGCCGATACGCGCCTGGTCTACGTCGCTAACCCGAACAACCCGACCGGCACCTTCATCCCGGCCGAGCAAGTCGAAGCCTTCCTGCAGAAAGTGCCGGCCAACGTGATCGTGGTGCTGGACGAAGCGTATAACGAATACCTGGCGCCGGAGCACCAGTTCGAGTCGAGCGCCTGGGTGCGCAAGTACCCGAACCTGATCGTCTCGCGCACCTTCTCCAAGGCCTATGGCCTGGCCGGCCTGCGCGTGGGCTTCGCCATCGCCCAGCCGGAAGTAACGGACCTGATGAACCGCATCCGCCAGCCGTTCAACGTCAACTCGCTGGCGCAGGCCGCCGCGATCGCCGCGCTGAACGACAAGCCGTTCCTGGAAAAGGGCGCACGCAACAACGCCGAAGGCTACAAGCAGATGGTCGCCGCTTTCGAGGAATTGAAACTCGAGTACGTGCCGTCGTTCGGCAACTTCGTGCTGGTGAAGGTTGGCGACGACGACCAGGCCGGCGCGCGCGTGAACACGGCGCTGCTCAAGCAAGGTGTGATCGTGCGTCCGGTCGGCGCCTATGGACTGCCGCAGTGGCTGCGCATCTCGATCGGCCTGCCGGAAGAGAATGCGGCCTTCATCGAAGCCCTCAAGAAATCCCTCAGCTGAATGCTCGCCAAAGTCGTTATCGTCGGCGTCGGCCTGATCGGCGGCTCGTTCGCGCTGGCGCTGAAACACGCTGGTCAAGTAGCTGAGGTGGTCGGCATCGGCCGCCACCCGGAAGCGCTGGCGCGCGCGCTCGAATTGGGCATCGTCGACCGGGTCACCGAGGACTACGCCGGCGCATTGCGTGGCGCCGACCTGGTGCTGCTGGCCGCGCCGGTGGCGCAAACGGGACCGATCCTGGCAGCGCTGCTGCCGCACCTGGAATCGCAGACGGTCGTGACCGACGCCGGCAGCACCAAATGCGACGTGGTCGCGGCTGCGCGCGCGGTGCTGGGTGATCGGGTGCGCCAGTTCGTGCCGGGCCACCCGATCGCGGGCAGCGAATCGAACGGTCCCGACGCCGCGCTGGTCGGGCTGTACCAGGGCAAGAAGTGCGTGCTGACGCCGCTGCCGGAGAACGCAAGCCAGGACATCGAAAAAGTAGCGGGCGCCTGGCGCGCCTGCGGCGCCGTGATCCACACGCTCACCAGTGACGACCATGACCGCGTGTTCGCCGCCGTCAGCCATCTGCCGCACCTGCTGGCCTATGCGCTGGTGGACGACATCGCCGCCAAGCCGCATGCGGATATGCTGTTCCAGTACGCCGCCAGCGGTTTCCGCGACTTCACGCGCATTGCCGGTTCGTCGCCCGAGATGTGGCGCGACATCAGCCTGGCCAACCGCGCCGCACTGCTTACCGAGCTGGATGCATATCTGGCACAATTGACGTCGATGCGGGCCATGCTCGCGGCCGCGGACGGCGTCGGTTTGCAAGGAATCTACGCGACCGCCCAGCGCGCCCGCCGCGAATGGCAAGAGGCCATCGAAGCCGGCTCGCTGGAACGGCGTTCGCCCAATCAGGAAAACACATGACGCAGCAAAAACACTACCCGCAGCATATCGACCTCGAGCCCGTCCTGCACGCGCAGGGCACGGTGCGGCTGCCGGGTTCCAAGTCCATCTCGAACCGCACGCTGCTGCTGGCGGCGCTGTCCGAGGGCGCGACCACGATCCACGACCTGCTGGCCTCGGACGACACCATGGTGATGCTGGGCGCGCTGCGCTCGCTGGGCATCAAGTGGGACGAAGTCGACGAGCGCACGGTTGTCGTGCACGGCAACGGCGGCGAGCTGCCGAACGGTGAAGCCGACCTGTTCATGGGCAATGCCGGCACCGCGATCCGTCCGCTGACCGCCGCCCTGGCCGTGATCGGCGGCGACTACACCCTGCACGGCGTCTCGCGCATGCACGAGCGCCCGATCGGCGACCTGGTCGACGCCCTGAACGAAGTCGGCGCGCAGATCGAGTACACGGGCGAGCAGGGCTTCCCGCCGCTGCGCATCCGCCGTGGCCGCGTCAATCCGCAACGCATCGCCGTGCGCGGCAATGTGTCGAGCCAGTTCCTGACCGCGCTCTTGATGTCGGCGCCGCTGATGGCCAAGACCCATCCGGTGGCAATCGACGTCGTCGGCGAACTGATCTCGAAGCCGTATATCGAGATCACCCTGAACCTGATGCGCCGCTTCGGCGTCGAGGTCGAGCAGAACGGCTGGGCTTCGTTCACCGTGCATCCCGGCCAGCGCTACCAGAGCCCGGGCACGATCCACGTCGAGGGCGACGCTTCGTCGGCGTCCTACTTCCTGGCGGCCGGCGCGATTGCCGGAGGCCCGGTGCGGGTCGAAGGCGTGGGTGAGCAGAGCATCCAGGGCGACGTGCGCTTCGCCGATGCGCTGGAACGCATGGGCGCCATCGTCACCCGCGGCGACAACTGGATCGAGGCGCGCTCGAACGGCGTGTTGAAAGCCATCGACGCCGATTTCAATCACATCCCGGATGCGGCGATGACGATCGCGGTGGCGGCGCTGTATGCCGACGGCCCGAGCACCCTGCGCAATATCGCCAGCTGGCGCGTGAAGGAAACCGACCGCCTGGCCGCCATGGCGACCGAATTGCGCAAGGTTGGCGCCGAGGTGGAGGAGGGGCCGGACTACATCCGCATCACCCCGCCGGAAGAATTGAAACCGGCCACGATCGACACCTACGACGACCACCGCATGGCGATGTGCTTCTCACTCGCTTCGCTGGACGGCAAGGCGCGCCGCGGCAACGCGATGCGCATCAACGATCCGAAGTGCGTGGCCAAGACCTTCCCCGATTATTTCGAAGCGTTCGCGGGCATCGCGCGCGACGAGTTGTTTTAACCGATAGCCAGGATCCGCATGCCGAATTCGAACGTACCAGTCATCACCATCGACGGCCCCACCGCATCCGGCAAGGGAACGGTCGCCAGCCGGGTCGCCGAGCGCCTCAGCTTTCACCTGCTCGACTCGGGCGCCCTGTACCGCCTGACGGCGCTGCAGGCGCTGCG
>DDKG01000314.1:14467-17245 GCA_002339265.1 Massilia sp. UBA2604
GTGACGCACGCGATCCGGGCCGAAGAGGTGGGGAATATGGCGTCGAAGATCGCGGCGCTGCCGACCGTGCGCACGGCGCTGTTCGGGCTGCAGCTGGGCTTTCGCAAGACCCCGGGCCTGGTGGCCGACGGGCGCGATATGGGCACCGTGATCTTCCCCACCGCCAAGCTGAAGGTGTTCTTGACCGCAAGTGTTGAGGCACGGGCGCAACGCCGGCATAAGCAATTGATTGACAAAGGGTTTTCTGCTAATATGAACGACCTCCTGGCAGATTTGCAGGCGAGAGACGAGCGCGACACCAATCGCGCGGTCGCTCCTCTAGCCCCGGCAAGCGATGCGCATCTGCTGGACACGTCCGAAATGGGCGTGGATCAGGCAGTGGACCAGGTGTTGGCCTGGTACGCGCAAAAGTAATCAAGAAGAGTTTTTAAAAGACTTTGAATGACGTTCGCGGTGTTTTCGATGATCGGCTGCAATAGCGGCCGGTGGTCGTCAGCACCTGAACGTCATTCCCGCGCAGGCGGGAATCCAAGTCCGTAACGCCGCCGTTGGCTCGAGTCATCGCCGTGGCGGCTGCGCTGAGTAACTTGGGTCCCCGCCTTCGCGGGGACGACGGTCTCCGGGCCGGCGTCCTTTGGTGCTTGCAACAGATTTTTTACCGTTGCAGGCGTGTTTTAACCCTAACCCAGTTCAGTCCGCATATTGTCGGCCTGCTGGCTAACATGAAATATCCCACTTTTATGTCTACTGCAACTCAAGATACCGGTATGGAAAGCTTCGCAGCCCTCTTCGAGGAATCGCTGCAACGTCAAGACATGCGTTCGGGCGAAGTCATTTCGGCTGAAGTCGTGCGCCTGGATCACAACTTCGTGATCGTCAACGCCGGCCTGAAGTCGGAAGCGTTCATCCCAGTTGAAGAATTCAAGAACGACCAGGGCGAACTGGAAGTTCAGATCGGCGATTTCGTTTCCGTGGCTATCGAGTCGCTGGAAAACGGCTTCGGCGACACCATCCTGTCGCGCGACAAGGCCAAGCGCCTGGCTTCGTGGCTGGCACTGGAAAAAGCGATGGAATCGGGCGAAATCGTCACCGGTACCGTCAACGGTAAAGTCAAAGGCGGCCTGACCGTCCTGACCAACGGCATCCGCGCCTTCCTGCCGGGTTCGCTGGTTGACACCCGTCCAGTCAAGGACACCACCCCATTCGAAGGCAAGACTCTCGAATTCAAGGTCATCAAGCTGGACCGCAAGCGTAACAACGTCGTGCTGTCGCGTCGTGCCGTCATCGAAGCATCGATGGGCGAAGAGCGCGCGAAGCTGATGGAAACCCTGAAAGAAGGCACCGTGGTTACCGGCGTCGTCAAGAACATCACCGACTACGGTGCGTTCGTCGACCTGGGCGGCATCGACGGCCTGCTGCACATCACCGACCTGGCATGGCGTCGTGTGCGTCACCCGTCGGAAGTCCTGTCGGTTGGCCAAGAGATCACCGCTAAGGTCCTCAAGTACGATCAAGAGAAGAACCGCGTTTCGCTGGGCGTCAAGCAACTGGGCGACGATCCATGGACCGGTCTGTCGCGTCGTTACCCACAAGGCACCCGCCTGTTCGGTAAAGTCACCAACCTGACCGACTACGGCGCGTTCGTCGAAGTGGAACAAGGCATCGAAGGCCTGGTCCACGTGTCGGAAATGGACTGGACCAACAAGAACGTGGCTCCAAACAAGGTTGTCCAGCTGGGCGACGAAGTGGAAGTCATGGTCCTGGAAATCGACGAAGAGCGTCGCCGTATCTCGCTGGGCATGAAGCAGTGCAAGGCGAACCCATGGGACGACTTCGGCATGACCCACAAGAAGGGCGACAAGGTCAAGGGTTCGATCAAGTCGATCACCGACTTCGGCGTCTTCATCGGCCTGCCAGGCAACATCGATGGCCTGGTCCACCTGTCGGACCTGTCGTGGACCGAAGCCGGCGAAGAAGCCGTGCGTCGCTTCAAGAAGGGCGACGAGCTGGAAGCCGTGGTCCTGGCAATCGACGTCGAACGCGAGCGTGTTTCGCTGGGCGTGAAGCAACTGGAAGGCGACCCGTTCAACACCTACTCGTCGCTGAACGACAAGGGTTCGCTGGTCACCGGCACCGTGAAATCGGTTGAGCCAAAAGGCGCCGTGATCTCGCTGAGCGAAGAAGTCGAAGGCTACCTGCGCGCTTCGGAAATCTCGCGTGACCGCGTGGAAGACGCTGGCACCCACCTGAAAGTGGGCGACAAGGTCGAAGCCCTGGTCATCAACATCGATCGCAAGGCTCGCAGCATCCAGCTGTCGATCAAGGCGAAAGACAGCGCTGACACCCAGGAAGCGATGAGCAAACTGGCGAACGACAACAGCGCAGCTTCGGGCACCACCAGCCTGGGCGCACTGCTGAAGGCCAAGTTCGACAATAAGAACTAATCAGGAATTTCCTGAGGAGCTGCGATGACCAAATCCGAGCTGATCAACCGTCTGGCTGAGCGTTATTCCCAGCTGGTGGCGAAGGATGCGGAGTTCGCTGTCAAGACCATCCTCGATGCGATGACCAACGCCCTGGCGACCGGGCAGCGCATCGAGATCCGTGGTTTCGGCAGCTTCTCGCTGAACAGCCGTCCCCCGCGCATCGGACGCAATCCGAAGTCCGGCGACAAGGTGATGGTGCCCGAAAAACGGGTGCCGCACTTCAAGCCGGGCAAGCAGTTGCGCGAGCGGGTGGATGCGATGGTCGGGCAACCGATCATCAACGATTGAGTCG
>DDKG01000314.1:17351-26965 GCA_002339265.1 Massilia sp. UBA2604
GCCCTGAAGAACACCCAGGAAGTCGACCTGCACTTCTTCCTGCAATATGAATTGCGCGGCCCGCTGGTGCTGATGCTGCTGGCCTTCTTCGTGGCCGGCGCCGCCTTCGGCATCATGGCGCTGGCCCCGACCGTGTTCCGCCAGCGCCGCGAGAAGTGGCTCAACAAGATCACCATCCAGTCCCTGCAGAGCGCCGCCGGCACCAGCACCCCGGTCGCACCGGCGCCGGACAGCGTGCCCCCGGCCCAGCCCCGACCTTAACAATAAGAACTCCATGGAATTCGAACTCTGGATGCTGCTTGGCATCCCCTTCTTTTTTGGCCTCGGCTGGCTCGCCGCCCGGGTTGACATCAACGAACTGGTCTCCGAATCGCGCACCTTGCCGCGCGGTTATTTCAAGGGCTTGAACCACCTGCTGAACGACCAGTCCGATAAAGCCATCGATTCCTTCATCGAGATCGTCAAGCTCGATCCTGAATCGGCCGATATGCACTTTGCCCTGGGCAACCTGTTCCGTCGTCGCGGCGAGACCGAGCGCGCCATCCGGGTGCACCAGAACCTGCTGGCGCGGCCCGACCTGCCGCTTGACGACAAGGCGCACGCGCAGTACGAGCTCGGCATCGACTACCTGAAAGCCGGCCTGCTGGATCGCGCCGAGGAAACCTTCAATCAGCTGGTCGACTCGTCGTATGCCGCCAAGGCGCGCCGCTCGCTGCTCGAGATCTACCAGCGCGAGAAGGAGTGGAAGCGCGCCATCGCGGCCGCCGAAGGCTTGCAGGATTCGGGCGCCGGCTCGCGCCAGAAGGAAATCGCCCAGTTCTATTGCGAACTGGCCCAGGACGCGCTGGTGCACACCGCGCCGAGCGACGCCATGCAGCTGCTGGATAAAGCCCTGGAAGCCGACCGCCATAGCGTGCGCGCCACCATCCTGCGCGGCGACGCGCAGCTGGCCCAGGGCGACGTCGAAGAGGCGCTCAAGACCTGGCGCCGCGTCGAGCAGCAGAGCGTGCCGCACGTGGCCCTGGTCGCCGCGCGCCTGATGGACGGCTATCGCAAGGTGGGCCGGCCGCAGGAAGGCGTCAACCTGCTCAAGTCCTACCTGGCCGAGGCCTCGTCGATTGACCTGATCGAAGTGGTGTTCAAGGCCGTCATCGAGCTCGATGGCGTGCAGGCGGCCAAGGAGCTGGTGGTCGAGGAATTGCGCCGCAATCCGACCCTGCTCGGCCTGGACAAGCTGCTGGAAGCGCGCCTGATGGATGCGCCGGCGAATATCTGGGAAGAGCTGTCGATGGTCAAGAACCTGGTGCAGCGCTATACCCAGAAGCTGGCGCGCTACCAGTGCAGCCACTGCGGCTTCAAGGCGCGCCAGTTCTACTGGCACTGCCCGGGGTGCAACCGCTGGGATTCCTACCCGCCGCGCCGCACCGAAGAACTGAACGTCATGAACTGAGCACCATGAACAACCCGACTCCAAGCCGCCTGCTGGCGGCCGACGATTTCCGCCGTGAGGCGGCCCCGCAACTGTCTTCCGTGCGCCTGCTGGTGGTGGGCGACGTCATGCTCGACCGCTACTGGTTCGGCGACGTCTCGCGCATCTCGCCGGAAGCCCCGGTGCCGGTGGTGCGCATCCAGAAGCGCGAAGAGCGCCTGGGCGGCGCCGCCAACGTGGCGCGCAACGCCGCCGCGCTCGGCGCCCACACGGGCCTCTTGGGCGTGGCCGGCGCCGACGAGGCGGGCGACCAGATGGAGCAATTGCTGCAGGATGGCGGCATCCACAGCTACCTGAAGCGGGACGAGGCCATCTCGACCATCATCAAGCTGCGCGTGATCGGCCGCCAGCAGCAGATGGTGCGCATCGACTTCGAGGATGCGCCGACCGAGAACGTCCTGCGCGACAAGCTCACCCAGTTCAAGGCGCTGCTGCCGGACTACGACGTGATCGTCCTGTCCGATTACAACAAGGGCGCCCTGGTCAATGTGGCCGAGATGATTGCCCTGGCGCGCGCCGCCGGCAAGACCGTGCTGGTCGATCCGAAGGGCGACGATTTCACGCCGTATCGGGGCGCGAGCATCCTGACCCCGAACCGCTCCGAGCTGCAGCAAGTGGTGGGCGGCTGGAAGACCGAAGAGCAATTGCTCGAGAAAGCGCAGAAGCTGCGCGAAGAGCTGAACCTGGACGCGCTGCTGCTAACCCGCTCCGAAGAGGGCATGAGCCTGTTCACGAAGGACGAGGTGCTGCACGTGCACGCCGATGCGCGCGAAGTGTTCGACGTCTCGGGCGCGGGCGACACCGTGATCGCGACCCTGGCCACCATGCTCGGCACCAAGGCGCCGCTGGCCGAAGCCCTGGTCACGGCCAACCGCGCCGGCGGCATCGTGGTCGGCAAGCTGGGCACGGCGACCGTGACCCGTGAGGAACTGTTCGGAGCTTGATCGCGCTCAGTCCCCGGGCGCAAACAATAGCCGGGGTCATCCGTCTAAGTGAGCACCGGCGGCGCCGCCGTCGGGTGCATTCAACTTACGGAGAACACGCAATGATCAAGAATCTGATGCTGGCGGTCGCCGCACTGGTCGCCTCGGCCGGCTTCGCCTTTGCCCAGGTGGACGTCAACAAGGCCGACGCCGCGGCGCTCGATGGCGTGAAGGGTGTGGGACCGAGCATGTCCAAGGCCATCCTGGACGAACGCGCCAAGGGCGAATTCAAGGACTGGGCCGACCTGCAGGGCCGCATCAAGGGACTGGGCGACAAGAAGGCCGCCAAGCTGTCCGAGGCCGGCCTGGTGGTCAATGGCAAGGGCAAGGAAGGCGCCGTGGCCAAGCCGGCCGCCAAGGACGCCAAGCCAAGCCAGACGGCCGACGCCAAGGCTGCGATGTAGTTTTATCCCGCTCCACATGCACGTCATTCCCGCGGAGGCGGGAATCCAAGGCGCATGCACTACCGATACAGCTTGCTAGATCGATTGGTCGGCAGCACTTGGGTTCCCGCCTCCGCGGGAACGACCTGACGGTCGGAATGTGACATGTATTGACTGACATCCGCGCGGGCGCGTGGCAAGATGTGCAAGCTCATCTGTTACAGCTTGCATACCAATACCAGAAAGGTAACCATGCCTCACGCCCGTGTCTCCACCGCCTTGCTGGCGGCCCTGCTGGCCGCTTCGGCAAGCGCGCATGCCGCCACCCCTGCCGCAACGCCCGCCCAGCCGAACATCACCGCCCAGCAAGCCCAGATCAACAAGATCCTCAGCGAAATCTCGCAGCAGCGTATCGAAAGCCATATCCGCAAGCTGGTCAGCTTCGGCACCCGCCACACGATGTCGGAAACCGCATCCGAGACGCGCGGCATCGGCGCCGCGCGGCGCTGGATCAAGGCCGAGCTGGAGCGCTGCGGCGCCGGCACGCCGCTGCAGGTGGCCTTCGACAGCCATGTGGCGCCGGTCTCGGCGCGCATCTCGAAGCCGACCGAGATCGTCAACGTGGTCGCGACCCTGCCGGGCACGCAGGCCGCCTCGAAGGACCGCATGTACGTGGTCAGCGGCCACTACGACTCGCGCGCCTCAGACGTGATGGATGCGACGTCGGATGCGCCGGGCGCCAACGACGACGCTTCGGGCACCGCCGCCATCATGGAGCTGGCGTGCGTGATGGCCAAGCACAAATTCGACGCGACGCTGGTGTTCATGGCCGTCGCCGCCGAGGAGCAGGGCCTGATCGGCGCGCGCCACTGGGCAACCCAGGCGCGCGAAAAGGGCTGGAACGTGGCCGGCATGTTCACCAACGACATCATCGGCAGCTCGCGCGGCGACGACGGCAAGGTCGACGACAAGTCGGTGCGCCTGTTCGCGCAAAGCATCCCGGCGACCAAGGAAATGAGCGAGGCCGTGCGCCAGCTGGTGGCCACCGGCGGCGAAAACGATTCGATCTCGCGCCAGCTCGCGCGCCACACCAAGGAGCAGGGCGAGCGCTACGTGAAGGGCTTCAAGGTCAACGTCATCCAGCGCCACGACCGCTACCTGCGCGGCGGCGACCACATGCCGTTCCTGGAGCAGGGCTATGCCGCGCTGCGCTTCACCGAGCCGGCCGAGAACTTCGACCACCAGCACCAGGACCTGCGCACCGAAAACGGCAAGGTGTATGGCGACACGATCGACCACGTCGATTTCCGCTATGTCGCCAATGTCACCAAGGTCAACGGCGCGGCCATGGCGTCGCTGGCGCTGGCCCCAAGTGCGCCGCAGGAAGTGAAACTGCGCACCGCCGGCCTGACCAACGATTCGACCCTGGTGTGGAAGGCCAATGCGGAGCCCGACCTGGCCGGCTACCGCCTCGTGTGGCGCGACACCACCAGCGCCAACTGGGAAGGCTCGAAGTGGGTCGGCAACGTCACGGAAGCGACGGTCGACCTGTCGAAGGACAATGTGTTCTTTGGCGTGCAGGCGGTCGACAAGGACGGCAACGTCAGTCCGGCGAGCTATCCCTTGCCGCTGCGCTGAACTAGCGTAAACCATGCTTCTCGCGCCTGACGGAAGATATCCGTCAGGGGTTCGCCAAACGCCGTATTGCTTCTCGGATTAAAATGGCGCTTTGGTTTCGCAAGGAATAGAGAAAGCAATGGCTTACAAGACCATCGAAGCCACGATCGGCAATACGCCGCTCGTGCAGCTGCAGCGCCTGCCTGGCGCCGACATCGCGGCCCGCAACAACATCATCCTGGGCAAGCTGGAAGGTAATAACCCGGCCGGCTCGGTGAAGGACCGCGCCGCCATGTCGATGCTGCGCGGCGCCGAGCTGCGCGGCCAGATCAAGCCGGGCGACACCCTGATCGAAGCGACCAGCGGCAATACCGGCATCGCGCTGGCGATGGCGGCCGCGATCCTGGGCTACAAGATGATCCTGCTGATGCCGGACAACCTGTCGGTCGAGCGCCGCCAGAGCATGGCCGCGTATGGCGCGCAGATCATCTTGACCCCGAAATCGGGCGGCATGGAATACGCTCGCGACATGGCCGAGCAAATGCAGAAAGATGGCCAGGGCATCATCCTCGACCAGTTCGCCAACTTCGACAATCCGCGCGCGCACTACGAGACCACCGGCCCCGAAATCTGGCGCGACACCGAAGGCCGCGTCACGCACTTCGTCAGCGCCATGGGCACCACCGGCACCATCATGGGTGTGTCGCGCTACCTGAAGGAACAGAACGAGGCGATCCGCATCGTCGGCGCCCAGCCAGAGGAAGGTTCGTCGATCCCCGGCATCCGCAAATGGCCGGAGGCCTACCTGCCGAAGATCTTCGAATCGGCGCGCGTCGACCAGGTGGAAAATGTGAACCAGGCCTCGGCCGAGCAGATGGCGCGCCGGCTGGCGGCAGAAGAGGGCATCTTCTGCGGCATCTCGGCCGCCGGCGCCTGCGAAGTGGCGCTGCGCATCGCCCAGACGGTGGAAAACGCGACCATCGTGTTCGTGGTGTGCGACCGCGGTGATCGCTACCTGTCGACCGGCGTCTTCCCCGCCTGATAGCGCTGCCTGATAGCGCTGCCTGATAGCGCCCGGAAATGAAAAGGCCGCCTGGGTTACAGGCGGCCTTGTTGTATCAGTCGCTGGGACTGCATAGACCGTTCTGTCGGCGTGTCGCCGACGAACTCCGGTCGTCCGCCAATGCGGCGGCTCGTACACCCGCGCGGGCGTACGCACTACTCATCCGGCGGCGCGCAAAGGCGCCACCCCATTCCGTCAAGCCAGTAGCCCGGGCGCCAGATGTCGCGCCCGCGACGACTCAATCTTTCGAAGCAGGAACCGCGCCTTCTTTTGGCTTGAACTGCTTGTCGCTGATGCGGAACTTCGCACGGCGATCGCCCATCAGGTAACGCAGGTCGCGGATCGACAGGTCGCTGACTTCGTGCATGCGGATCAGCAGCGAAGCGCCGACCGGCAGGCGGTGGTGGCGGATCTTCGAGATCACCGGCGGCGCGACTTCGAGTGCGCGCGACAGGGCTGCGTCGTTCTTTAGGCGCAGGTTCTCGATCAGGGTGTCGAGGAGGCGGTTCGGGTTGTACTGAAGCAGCTCATCGCCTTCCGAATCGCTGTTCATATCAATGCCGACTTGGTTAGTCATGATTCAAATTCCTATCTGGGGTTGAAACGGAGTCGCTGGCGGCGTTCGAGTCCGGAAGTTTAATTTCGTAATTTTCTATTCAATTGTACAACTATTTTTATTCCGATACTCATGAGCAAGTCGGAATCATTTCTCTTACCTCGGATTTGTTGTCTCACTGCAACAATAGCCGCAATGCAATTCTCTCACAAAATCACTGAAGAAATATATTGTTTTTTATTTAAGTACCAGTGTACGGGCATCCAGCATTTGATGCCGCACGGTACGATATTTGCTGACGAAATGGAAAGAAATAGGGGGGTATGTTGCTACCAGTGCCATTTTTGTCACGGACACAACAATGTTGATGTAGGATACCCCTGGGGGGTATGTAGGAGAATGCCTACGAACAACGGAAGAAGAAGAAGGGAAACCTGTTACAAAGGATTACAAAGTTTCCCGTTCGGAAAGAGTCAGTTCGGTCTCGCAGCGCTCACTGCGCGTCCCAGGTCAATGACCGACATGGCATAGAAATAACTGCGATTGTATTTAGTAATGGCATAGAAGTTATCGTTTGCCACCCAATATTCTGTTGCTTCCGCGCCATTCTGCAGGTCGATCAGGCCATACAGGCGGTCGCCGGGCAGCGTCGCCGCCGTCATCACGCCCGCTGCGCGCAGTTCGTCAGGGCGCAGGGTCGCCTCCAGGCCGCGCTCGATCAGGGGCTCCCAGGCGCGCGCCGGCGAGACGCCGGCCGGGAACACGGTCGGGCCGCGGTGCTCGGCATTCCAGCCATGCTGGACCAGGAAGTTTGCCACGCTGCCGATCGCATCGGTCGCCGAGCCGCGCAGGTCGACCCGGCCGTCGCTGTCGAAATCGACGCCGTACTTCAGGATATTGCTCGGCATGAACTGTGGCATCCCGACCGCGCCGGCGAACGATCCCAGCAACGAGAACGGGTCGTAGCCGCGCTCGCGCGCCAGCACCAGTGTATTGGCCAGCTCGTCGCGGAAGAAGGCCTTGCGCGCGGCCTGGTTCGGCGCTTCCGGGTAGGCGAAGGCGAGCGTGGTCAGGCTGTCCAGCACGCGGAACTTGCCGGTATCGCGGCCATAGATGGTCTCGATGCCGATGATGCCGACGATGATCTCGGCCGGCACGCCATAGGCCGCCTCGGCGCGCGCCAGCGCGTCGGCGTTCTCGTTCCAGAAGCGCACGCCGGCGCGGATGCGGATCGGCTCGATGAAGCGCGCGCTATAGGCTTGCCAGTTCTTCGGCTTGCCCGGCGGCGCCGGCTTGACCAGCTGCACGGCGCGGTCGATGAAGCGGACCTGGCCGAACAGGGTATGCAGCGCATCGCGCTCGAAGCCGTGCTGCGTGACCATCTCTTCGATGAACTCGCGCACCGGCAGCCATTCAGCGAAGTTGACGTGTTCCGGGTCTTGCTCGGCAGCGGCCGTCATGGCGGCTTGCGTTGCGGTGGTCTGGGGAGCGGCGAGGGCGTCGCCATGCGCGCCGGCGGCAAGCGCCAGCGCAGAAAACAGGATTGCGATCGATTTCATCTGACTTGCAACAATAAGCTTTTCAAGGTGGCGGTAAGCTGGGGATCGGTTGTCGGAGGCGCGTAGCGCCAGGCGCTGTAACGACGCAGGAATTCCTGCGCCGCCGCGCGTGTTTGAGGCGCAAGTGTGCTGGCGCCGGCGACCCGCGCAGCAAAGGCGCTGGGTCCTTCATCCTGCGCACGCGCCAGGCCCAGCTGGCCGAGACGCTTGCACAGGGTCGAGTATAGAGCATCGACCGGGTGGATTTCGCGACGGCGCCGCAAAAAGACCAGCACGGCAAGGCCCAGGGCAACAGTCGTTAACAGAGCGATAAAAGGCCAGCCGAACAGTTTGCGTTGAAGGTCGCGCACGACGTCGCGCTGGCGCTCGGGCGTGTAGTTCAGCACCCACTGGTTCCAGCCATTGTTGACGGCGCTGACGGCATTGCGCAGCTGGACCAGCCAGTCATTGGCCTTGCCCTGGAACGGATTCATGCCGCGCAGCGCCTCGATGCCGAACGGGGCCGGGCGCGGCACCGAGGCGTCCAGGCCGCGCCGCACGCGCTCGGGCGCCACCGCCGCGGTCGGGTCGACCCGCTGCCAGCCGATCCCGGCGATCCAGACCTCGGCCCAGGCATGGGCATCGGACTGGCGCACCGTCATGAAGCCGTCGAGCGGATTGATCTCGCCGCCCTGGTAGCCGGTCACCACGCGCGCCGGCACGCCGGCCGCGCGCAGCAGGAACACGAAAGCCCCCGAATAGTGCTCGCAAAAGCCGGAGCGGGTGCCGTACAGGAATTCGTCGACCGTGTGCCGGCCCAGCAGCGGCGGCGCCAGCGTGTATTCGAAAGGCTGTTCGCGGAACTGCGCCAGCACGGCCTCGACCCGCTGCACCGGATCGGGCAGCCGGCGCAGCGCGCGTCCGGCGGCCAGCGCGCGTGGATTGAAACCATACGGCAGCAGCAGCCAGCGTCCGGCGTCGTCCAGGGCTGGACCGCCCTGGAGGGCATACTCCAGGTGCGAGATGGCGCGATAGCGCACCCGGCCGGAGATGGCGTCGTTCGCGATCAGTTCGAATTGCGGCGAAAGGCGCAGTTCGTAGCCCGCCACTTGCGGCAGCTCGCCCGGCATCTCGAGCGTAAAGACCCAGCGCGACGGCGATGGTTCCAGCGTGACTTCGTAGTCGATCGCGTCGCCACCGACCAGCAGGTGCAGGTCGCGTCCCGAGGCCTGGCTGGCGCCGCGCGACCAGGTCAGGCCGTCGAAGAAATCGAGCACCGGGCCGCGCCAGTAGAGCTGGGTCTGGACCGGGGGCGGGCTGAAAAAGCGCACGCGGAAGGCGGGATCGTCGGACAAGGCCAGGTTCGACATCTGTCCCGGCGCCATCGTGTCCGACAGGCCCGAGCGCGCACCGCCGCCGGCGTCGCCGGGCATGGTCCACAGCGGGCCGTGGATGCGCGGGAAGACGACGAACAGCACGACCGCGATCGGCAGGGCGAAGGCCACGGTGCGGCCGGCCATCGCCAGGCGCGTGCGCAGTGGCGGCACGGCGCCGGTGAACTGGAACGACAGTTGAGTGGCTAGCAATAGCAGCACCGAGGCCACGGTGAGCAGGGCGGTGCCGATGCCCTGGGCATAGAAGAAGTTGGTCAGCACCAGGAAGAAGCACAGGAAGATCACGACGAACAGGTCGCGCCGCGCATGCATCTCGAGCATCTTGAAGGCCACCAGCAGCACCAGCATCGCCACGCCGGCGTCCTTGCCGAGCAGGGTGTCGTAGCTGAACTGCACGCCGGCCATCGCGGCCACCGCCACCGGCAGCAGCACCAGCGCCGGCGGCATGCGCTTGCCGCGCAGCGTGATCGCGGCGCGCCAGGCCAGGGTGGCGCCGCACAGCAGCGAGACCCACAGCGGCAGGTGCAGGGTGTGCGGCGCCAGCACCAGCACCGCGCTGCCCAGCAGCAGCAGGGTGTCGGCCTTGTCGCG
>DDKG01000314.1:27153-28948 GCA_002339265.1 Massilia sp. UBA2604
GCCAGCGCGCGCAGGCAGGCCGCCTGGTGGGCCGCGCCCAGGGCGGCGGGCAAGCGCAGCGCGCCCAGGCGGAAGGCATACGGCAGGGCGCGGCTTTCTGCCTCGAGCACCCAGCGCGTCAGGCGCGACAGGCGCAGTTCGAGGTCGAGCGTGGCGGGCAGGGCGTCGAAGTCGAGCACCAGCTCGTCGCCGCCGCCGCCCTCGAAATGCTTGGACACCAGGGCGCCGCCGATGCTCGGGTCGAGCCGGGCGATCTGGCGCCAGGCCAGCTGGCGCGGCGAATCGCCGGCCTGGTAGTTGCGCACGCCGGCGAAATCGTCGTGGCCGGCCGTGCGCAGGCTGCTGCCGCTGCCACCGCCCAGCGGCAGGCTCGGCGCGCCGTCCTCGGGACGCGGATAGACCAGCGCGGGCGCGGCCGGGCGCCAGTAGCTCCAGGCGGTGAACAGGCCGAGCGGAAAGCGCGTCGACAGCTTGACCCGGGCCGGCGCCAGCCAGCCGCGCTGCAGGGTCGGTACCGCCAGGGTCAGTATCGCGTGGGTGCCGGGCGCGATGTCGGCCACGTGGCGTGGTTCGGCGACGTCGGCAAAGTCGGCCCGGATCGCGTAGCGCGCCAGGCGCGTGCGGTTGAACACCTGCAGCTCGAGCTGGGCTTCCTGGCCGGCGAACACGGGCGCGACCCGGCCCTGCTGCAGGCGCAAATGGGCCAGGTTGCGGTAGGTGGCGACCATGTCGACCAGCGCGCACGACAGCGCCAGAAAGGTCAGGCCGAAGCCCAGGCCCAGCGCATAGTTGACCGAGCCGACCAGCAGCACCGCCAGCAGCAGGGCGAAGCCCAGGCCGGCGCGGCTGGGCACGATGAACACGCGGCGCTGCTTGAGCACCACTTCGCCGGCGTCCAGCGTACCGGCGCGCGGCAGCCAGGCGCCGGTGGCGCGGCGCAGCCGCCCTCGAATGCCTCCCGCGCCCTGCGCCATCAGACCGGGACCGCCTTCTGCAGCTGCAGCACCAGGTCGCGGCTGGCCAGCGCGGTGCCATGGGCGGCGCGCAGCGGCCGCAGGCGGTGCGCGCAGACCGGCACCAGCACGGCCTGGATGTCTTCCGGGATCACGTGGTCGCGGCCTTCCAGCGCGGCCCAGGCGCGCCCGGCCTGCAGCAGGGCGATCGCGGCGCGCGGCGACAGGCCTTCGGCGAACAGGCCGTTCTGGCGCGAGGCCTGGGCCAGCGCCTGCACATAAGTGACCAGGTTGGCGGACGCATGGATCTCGCGCAGCTGGCGCTGGGCCTGCGCCAGTTCCTCGGGCTGCATGGCCGGCTGCAGGGTCTTGAGCATGCTCCGCCGGTCCTCGCCCATCAGCAGCGCGCGTTCGGCGGCGGCGTCCGGGTAGCCCAGGCTCAGGCACATCAGGAAGCGGTCGAGCTGCGATTCGGGCAGCGGGAACACGCCGACCTGGTTGGCCGGGTTCTGGGTCGCGATCACGAAGAACGGTTCGGGCAGGGGACGGGTGACGCCATCGGCTGAGACCTGGCGCTCTTCCATCGCCTCCAGCAGGCCGGACTGGGTCTTGGGCGTGGCGCGGTTGATCTCGTCAGCCAGCAGCACCTGAGTGAAGATCGGGCCGGGGTGGAACACGAACTCGTTCTTCTCGCGCTCGTAGACCGAGATGCCGGCCACGTCGGCCGGCAGCAGGTCGCTGGTGAACTGGACGCGGTTGAAGCGCAGGCCGAGCGAAATCGCCAGCGCATGCGCGAGGGTCGTCTTGCCCACGCCCGGCAAGTCGTCCAGCAGCAGGTGGCC
>DDKG01000313.1 GCA_002339265.1 Massilia sp. UBA2604
CTTCCTCGGCTTCGTCTACTATACGCCGGCGCGCGAGGCGGTGCGGCAGGCGGTCAATGCCTGGATGCGCAGCGCGCAGCCATTCGATCTGCTGGCCGACGTCGACCTGGCGCTGCGCGACCTGGCCGATCCGCAGCGGCTGCGCGCCACCTACGACAGCGGCGACCGCCTGCATCCGAACGACGCCGGGTACGAGGCGCTGGCGGCGACGGTGCCGCTGGCGGCACTATCGTCGCTGATGGGCGCTTAGCGGCTGACGGGCATCTGTAAGAGCACGATGCCGTGTAACAGGGTGGAAGACCGGACGCCGTAAAACGTAGGGCTACGGCGTCAATTTACTGAAATTCGTAGAATATTTTTATAATTAAGCGGCCGAAATTACCTTCCATTCGCCGCGCAGATCGTCATATCGGGCCGTCATTTCCGCGCTCTTATGCCCCAAGATTTCCTGGGCAAATGCGGCGCCGAACTGCTCGCGGTAGAGGCGTTCGGCCAGGCTGCGGATCTCGTGGAACGTGATCGGCGTGCGGCCTTCCTTCGGGACGATCCCGGCTGCGTCACGCGCCGTGGCGAAAGCATCCGTTACCAGATCTTCGTGCACCTTCCTGCCCGGCTTCTCCCTCCCGTTGTGGCGGATATGGTGCACGAGGTAGGGGCTTGCGACCTCATCCCGGCATTGCTTCACAACGTCCGCGACCGACATGCCGAGCTTGGCAATCGCGATGCTGCCGTCGAGCGCGAGGCGCGTTTTGCCGCCGCTCTTGCCCTGGGCCACGTGCAGGCGGCCATCCTTCCAGTCTGTGAACTTGAGCGACACGACGTCGCCCCGGCGCTGGCCGGTCACCAGTGCCAGATTCATCGCGTTGCGCAGCCAGACCGGCGCTAGATCGCGAACCGCCAGGAACTGCTCGAAGCTCATCCTCTCGCGCGCGACCACGGCCTTGTGCCGGCGCGTCGCCGTTACCGGGTTGCGCCCCGCCTCGATCAAGCCTTGGGTTTCGGCCCACCTGAAGACGTCGCTCAGCTTCGACCGCAACTGGTTCGCGGACGGCGCGCCGCGCTCAGCCTTGTACGCCTCGAGGTACTGCGCCACCATCAGCGTCGACACCTCGGACAGGCGCCGGCCGGCAAACTCGCATTCCGCCAGGCGGCGCAGATACATGTCGCTGGCGGTCAGCGTCGCCTGCCTGGGCTCGACCTTCTCCATCCACAGCGCGCGGTAGACCGGCAGCCACTCGGCCAGTGTGTACTCGGTCTTTCCGGCCACCCAATCGGCCAGCGAAGACGGCTTCGCGGCCGCCAGCACAGCGTTCGCCGCACGCGCCTCTGAAAAGGCGTGCGCGCGGTCCCTGCCCAGCCCCTTCTGCTGCTTCGTGGCCGGGTTCTTGTAGTAGAAATACCCCGCCGGGTTCTGGTACAGGTTCGGCGGGAATCCCTTGTTTTTTGCGAGTCTCTTGCGTCCCATCTTAGTCAGCCACGTACCGGGCATCCCTTTTCACTTGCCAGTGCTTCCCGACCTTTTCGGGCTGCGGCTGGATCCGCCCATCATGCACCCAGCGCAGCAGCGTGTTCTGGTGCGGAATCTTCGAAAACATCAATGCCGCCCACTCCTGAAGTGTGACGTACCTCGACTGAATAGTTTGCTTTTGCATATCAGCCATTCTCCTTATCGGTGGTGTGTGAGGGTGCCGCCCACTGGTCAAGCTGTTCGCGCAACTCGCGCCAGTACTTGGCTGCATCCCAATCCTTGATGCTGTGTGCGTAGTTGTACGCCTCGGTGATCGCGTCGCTGATCTCGGTCCAATCCATGCGCGCCCGATCCGCCGCCACCGCATCGCGCTGGCCCTGGCGGTACTGCTCGGCTGTGAATAGCGGGATCGCCTTGCCCGTACCATCGTCCAGCGCCTGGAGGGCATCGGTATCATCGAAGTTAGGCAGGCCACGGTGATACCAGATGTTGGCGGATTCTTTTGGCAAAACTGGCAGACCTTCGTCGTCCACCTCAGCAGCTTTTTCGTTGGGATATGCACTTTCTGCATAGTCGTCGAACCAGTCGCTCATAGCGGATAAGAGGTCATGCACCGACAGCGTGAATCTGATGTCTTCTGGGTCGCTAGTCTCATCCCTCATTGCGTCGAAGTGGCTACCGATGAAGGCAACCATTTCCTCTGGCGTGCGCGGCGGCTTCCTGCTTTCGTCCACCTCAGCAGGGCGAGAAGCAAGGGCGGCGCGGGCTTGCCAGCTTTTGAACGCTGCCTCTACCCACTTCAATTCCCAGTCAAGCGGCGTCGAGTCGAGTAAGCCCATTGCCTGGCGCGCCCACGCCTCGAATGCTGCGCGATCGGTATCAGCCATTTGATTCGCTCCCTTCCTTCAATTTCGTTGCACGGCGCTTCGCCTCGATCGCGCCAAGCTCCAGCAGGAGGCGGATTCTATGCGCGTCATAGCCAGAATTTTCATCCAGAAACCGCACGACGAAGCTGGGGTCGCTTCTTGCCATCAAATCAAGTTGATCTAAGGTGAGGCCATCCAAAGTGTCATTCTTCGAGTAAATCGTCATCCGGCCTCTCCCTGGTCGCCGTCGAGCTGGGCGGCGCGCGACTTCATGCCGCGAATCGTGGCCGCCATGTGCGCGCCGGCTGCAACTTCATCATCGGACCAGCAGCACGAACAGAACTCGCCCTCGCAGGCGCTGGCAGCTTCTTCCAGCACGTCGTCACGACTCGGCGCTTCCGGTGTGCCGGGGGCGCTAGCAGGCTTCGACAGCTGTGCAGCGGTCCATGCCTGAAGCCATGTGTATTCACAATCTTGGTCGCCGACCTCTTGATGCCACTTTCGGAAAGCAGTCATGGCATCAGGTGCTGCGGCTTGCGGCGCTTCGCCCTCTGGCTGGGCGCGGCGAGCGAACGACAGAATGCACCAGCCATCGGTCAGGCCGTAGCCGGTCTGGATGTGGCTGACGGTGCGCCGAACGGCACGGTCCGTGTAGATCAGGGGAATGTCTGGCCGGGCAGCCATTTCCGCGCCGCTGTGCGCCGTCTCGCGCAGCAACAGCTCGTCGCCGACTTGGAAGTCGCGATCGTTAAAGCGGATTTCGTGGGTCTTGCGGTCGGCCAGTACGGCGGCGAACACTTCCGGGTCGGTCTTTAGCTCGTGCACGCGGCGGGCCAGGTCCGGCAGTTCAGGGGATGCGGTAGGGGTGGTGGTCATGCTGCGTTCTCCGCGCCGTGGCGCTCAAAGTAGAAGATGACCGGCGCGCCGGTCTCGGCGATCAGGCCGTATGCCTTGGCGAGCCGGTAAATCGGGTGGTACTGGTTCAGCGAATTAACGTGACCGGCCAGCCACTGCCGCCAGCCTTCCAGCGGCATGCTGTGCTTGCTCAGGTTGCAAGGCGCGCATGAGGGCATGAAGTTGTCGAGGCGGTCGTTCTCGGGCTTGTACAGTTCACCGGTGGCGACCAGCCGGCCGCCGCGCATCGCCAGCTTTCGCTCGACCGGCTCCAGATGATCGGCGTGCCAGCGCGCGCCCAGCTCGCAGCCGCAGTACGCGCACCGACCGCCGAACTTGGCGTGCACGGCGACGCGCTGCGCTTTCGTCAGGCGCATGCTCATACACCGCCTTCCTGGCGCCCGCCAGCTGTAGATGCCTGGGCTGCGATGTCCTGCTCCGTGATGACGTAGGTGCGCACATCCCGCACTTCGTAGAAGTCTGGCGGGCATGCCTTCTTGATCCAGCCCTCGAGCAGCGCGTCGAGTTCGGCCTTATTCTCCGTGCTTACATCCGGGTAGCCGTCCGCATATTCACCGGCGATGTCGTAGGCACGGTCGCCCATTTGGTCGATCACATCGTCGGAATCGATCAAGCGGCTCAGTGCTGGATAGACAGCCATGCCGGTGAACACCTGTGCGCCCGCTTTCAGGTCTGGATAGTTATCGAGAAGTTCGGACAGCGAATCGTGACTAAAGCCTTCGTCGTTGAGCGACCAGCATTGTTTCGGCGCGGCCGGCGCAGGCACTTCGGCGGCTGGCAGAGGCTTGGCTTGTGCTGGCGCGGCGGGAGTAGCGGCGAGGTTCTCGACGGCCATGTCGTAGATGCGCTTGATGGTGTCCCACTCGACCGTGATGCGCTGCTGGACTTTGCCTGTGCCGCTGCATTCCGGGCAATCGTCGCCATAGCTGTCATCACCGTCGCCAAGGCACTCAGGGCATTCGATGTCGGTGGATTCGTGGAACTCGCCGGACAACAGCCCCTTAGCACCGTTCTCAGCGGTCAGGCGGCGCGGCATCAGCACGAACCCTTCCGGCACCGCTACCTGACCGGCTTGTGCCGCGACCTGAGTGCCGAATGCAGCTGTGCATGCTTCGCGGAATTCTTCGATGATCGAACCCCCATAGAGCTTCCAGTTGTCTTCGCGGTCAACACCGCACGCGTCCGCCTGATGGTTCGACAGCCAGCGGGCACCAGCCGAGATACGCTCATCCGTCAGTGCAGTAGGCATAAATGCCGTGCTCGCACCGACCGAACCGAGTGCAGACATGAAGTCGCCAAACTTTAAGCCAGCAACATCAGCGCCGATCTTGTGCCAGGCCTTGTATAAGCGCTCTGCGTCGAACAGCGCAGTGCTTGCACCAGTAGTTGCAGGAGGGGTGGCGGAGTAGACTGGAGCTTTGCAAATCCAGTACGTTCCATCCTTGAGAACGCTTAAGTCAGGATCGCCCATCACACAGCGGCCATCTTCGAGCGCGAAGCTTTGGACTACTTCAGGTGCAGCCACCTGATAAAGAGGCTCGACTTCCGCCTTATTGGCGACCTGACGGGATGCGCGGTCGGCTGCAAGAAGGACGCGCAGCAGCATCACAGCCAGTCTGCCTCGCTCGTCGCTTTCCAATTTCGGCCCGCTGACGATCCATTGAGCCTTGCTTTCCCAATGAGCGGGGATAACTGGCAGTTCGCCTTCTTCTGTCGCCTTATTGGCGATAGCTGGCACATCCCACTCCAGCGGCTCGGTCGGGCGCTGGCCGTGGCGCATGCGGCGCGCCGGCATGTCGTCTTCTGGGAGCAGCGCCCGAATCGCCCTCGGCTCGCCCACCATGGCATACTGCTGCGGCTGCGTGTTCGGCACCTCCGCCAGGGCGGCAGCGGCCAGCGGCATCTGGCCCAAAAACTCGGCACCTGCAGAGGCGAAGCGGTTGGCAAGTTCGGTGCGTTGCGTGTCGAAATCGTTATCGGTCATCAGTCTCTCTCGTTGTGGTTACAGGGTCTTGGCTTCGGCGCGGCGGTTCGCTTCGATCGTGCGCCACACTTCGATCTTTGCTTGGGCGCCGACGATCAGCCATTTCAGCGCCTCCTCTTGTTCTACCGCCACTCGCAGCCCGTCCAGAAGCTGCATGTAGGCCGGGTCGGCGTAGGCCTCTCGCTCCTGGGAGACTGCCGATTTGTGGCCGGCGCTCTCCGCGTCGCGCATCAGCAGCGCCTTCTTCGATTTCCTGAATTCCTCCAGGTAGACGCGCTCCGATTTCGCCTTAGCGTAGGCTGGCGCGTTGTCGCGGATGAAGTCGAGCGATCGGAAGATGTTGATTTCGCTCTCGGTCGTCAAGGCGCCACCTCGCCGCGCACGGCCGCCAGGTTCAAGGACGCCAGCCGCTCGATGATCGCCAGGGCCGGCAGGTCGAACGCCTCGACCAGCGCGTCGACGATCTGGACGTCGGTCAGCGCCGTCGTCGCTGCGTCAGCCAGGTCGCACAGGTGGCCTTGGTGGGCGGCGTTCATGCTGCCTCCGCGATCGGCGCGCCAGCGCGCAGGATGGCGACGTTGGCCTGCACCAGCCCGTCGAACTCGGCCAGTCGCTCGACCATGGCGTCGATGAAGGCGTCGTCGCGGAACACGCGCTTGACGAACAGGTCCTTGCCGACGGCGGCCAGATCCGGCACGTACATCAGGAAGTCGCACCACGCGCGGCCGGTGATCCACATGCCGCCCTGCATCTGGTGGTCGTACTCGCTGGTGTCGCCGGTCGCCAGAATGTGCAGAATCTTCGCGCTGTCGATCGGCGCCTTGATCTCGATGAGGCCGTCGTCGTCCACTAGGCCATCGGAGCTGTACGCAAAACGGCCGCTATCGTCAATGCAGATGCCCGACTCAGTGACGAACGATTTTGTGATGGCCTCGTAGCGCATACGAGCCGCAAATTCCATTTCGTGTCCACGATCGAGAGTCCAGGCCTTGGGTGGCTCGCCATGCGGCTGACCGCTTATCAGCTCAATGGCCAGGTCCGCGGCGTACCGCTCGGCGACGGCAGTAGGATCACCAACGTTCCGCGTTGCCGATTTTTTCTGGCAGCGACTGATGGCGTCGGCGAAACACGATGCTGTCACCCGGCCAGCCCTGGCCTGCAACCACTCCGGACTTCCCTGCTGCATATTCAAAAATTTCATGACCCGCTCCATGATTTTCCTGCCCAGATCTCGGACAAGTATTGCTTCGTCACCCCATACTTCACGGCCAACTGCGCCGGCAGACCTGTCGGTGCTCTTTTCCCCGGAGGTCTTGCTGCACGAATTTCCGCGACTTGATCTGCTGTTAGCTTCGCGGTGTGGACCTTCCCGCCCTTCACTTGCCTACCCTTGATCACCTTGTCTGCCGTGTTTTCCTGGTTTGTCCCAGGGAATATGTGATTTGGATTGCAGCACTCCGGGTTGTCGCACCTATGGCAAGCGAACAAGCCTGGTGCCATGGGCCCATGTTCAAGCTCCCATGCAACCTTGCTGGCTGGCTGGTGGCGCCCATCCAACCAGAAGGCGCCGTATCGGTGCGTCGAGTGCTTGTTTCTCGGCGCGGCCAGCCATGGCCAGCATTCATCAGCCCCGCGCACATCGACCTTTTCCCAGAAGCGATCGGGCATAGGTAGATCCTTCGATGCTTTCGCAGCCCTGGCAGCAGCCGCAGCCTCAACCCTATTCACGGCTGCACCAGAGCCGCGCGGCGCGCCGCCACAGCATCCTTGAATTCCTTGTAGGCGTGCTTGTCGTTCGCGCGCTCGATCGCGGCGATGCCCAGCTCCCACACCTTCAGCACATCGGCATCGGTCGGTGCTGCGTTCACCTTGGCGATCCAGTTGTCGGCCAGCGTCGTGTCCAGCTCCGCGCCAGCGCCGTCGTCGTCGCCCTGGTCGTGGGTGGCCAGGCCGGTGGCAGCCAGCAGCGTGTAGCGCTGCAGGTAGGTGATTGCCGACGCCATCTGCTGGATGTTGTTCTTCTTGCCCGAGTCGTCCTTCGCAGCCGACAGCGTGGTGCGCTCGCAGTGGCCCTTCCGGTGCGTCAGGATGCAGGTCACGACGACCTGGGCGCCCTGCTGCTCGGTGTCCCAGCGGTGGCTGAAGCCGTGCTTCGCCAAGCCTTCCACGATCGCGCTCGTCACATTGCCCAGCGTGGCGTGGGTGTACGAGGTGCCGCTGAACTGCACCAGCTTGTCCTTGACGATCTGCGGCGGGTTCAGCTTGAACTCGGCCATGTCGGCGACGTAGGCCTTGCGCGCCTCGTTTTCCTCATAGCGCTGCTGCAGCTCCATTAGCTTTTCCAGGCGGTCGAGGTCGGCACCGTTCTCCAGTGCATAGCGCAGCAGGTCGGCGGGTGCCACGGCGCCGCTCGTTGCGGCTGCCACAGGGCGGGCTGGCTGGGCGGCGACAGCGGTCTGCGCCGGCGCCATGTCGATTACGTCGTCCATCGTGTTCTCCTAGAAACCGAAAATGTAGGTGTGCACCGCGCGAGCCGCCGCCTTGCGCGGGCTGAAGCCGGCCAGCAGGGATAGCCGGTACTGGTTGCGAATGTGGCGGATCACAGAACGCCCCTTTCCACGCCCAGGAGCTTGGCCGCGAGCCGGGCCATGCGCTGGTGCTCGGCGTTCAGCATGCAGATTGCCTCGATGCGCGCGTCGTCGATCGCCCGGATGTTCTGCTCGCTCAGCGCGAGCTGGTGGCGGATCACGGCCAGGCGCAGCGGCTTGAGCAGCTTGCGCGCCAGGCGGCGGATGACGCGGAACGGGCCGCGGTGGATGCGGGTGGCGGCGATCATTGGGCCCTCGCTTTCAGCATCGCGTCCGCCCAGCGGTATGCGTTTTCTGCAGTCGGCTGGATGGTGTTCGGGTTGCTGTTGCTGGCGGTGGCCATGGCCTGCATCGCCCGCGCCGCGAAGTAGTCGCGCAGAGACATGCCGTTGAACTGGTTGTCAGCACTGGCCCCGACGATCGGGAATGCTGGGTCGCTGTAATCTTTCATCCCTCTGCTCCTGTTATGGCGCCGGCGCGGCCGGCTTCGATGTCTGTGCCGTCTTTCCGGCTGCCAGGGCATGCTCAGTTCCCACTGTCCCGTTCACTGACCCGGGCAAGGCAATCCGCGCGTTTCGGGGCGCGGCGCGCCGTCTTACACTGGTGCTGGCCTGACTATCTCGGCCGTGTCGGGGATCTCGTCACGCCAGATTTGCGGAATCTCGCCGCCGTGCCACACGTTGTTGCTAACCCACTCGCGCGACCCGTCCAGCATGCGGAAGTGGAAGCGGTGACCAGCAAAACCGAGAAATCGCCCGTCGCCGGGGTTTTCAACATTCCCGCCGTCCGTGTAGATGTTTCCGCCAGCAACAACCGCCGTACTGTGGTGGTGGCGGTTCGGCGTTTTCACCGGGTCGTTGAGGAAGCGCCAGTAGAAGTCACAGCTAAAGCAGAGCTGCCGCGCCGTGAGGTCCGCGCTCGTTTTCTCGTTGTAGTGGCACTCTTCCTGGTCGCCACACTTCACGCAGGTATGGCTCATGCCGCCACCCGGTCGAGATAGCGGTGCGCACGCTCAACCAGCGTTGGCTGGCGGTTGCGGCGCGCACGTTCCGCGAGGTCCTTCTCGGCCTGCTTACCGCCCAGCTCCAGGGCCATGCGCTGCAGTAGGTCAAGCATCGCGTTCTCGCCGCGCGCCGTGCGCTGCAACAGCTCGGCCAGCGCTTGGCTGTCGCCCAGGTACGGGTCGATGTTCTCGATCATGTCCGCCGTGTTCAGCTTACCGCCGGCCTTGATCGCTTCGAGGATCATGAAAGCCTTCTCGCGGGTCAGCTTGTCCAGCTCGGCTTGGTATTGCAGGTCATCGTCTTGGTCGGCTCGGGCCATCGTCTTCTCCTGGTGCGCCCTGCTGGGCTCGGTTGCGATGGAGTTACTTTATAGCGAATCGCTAAACTGCGCAAGAGAAAAATGTAGCGTTGCGCTAAATTGTTGCGGTAGACTGGCTCCCGCACTGGATGGTCCAGGCGAAAAAAAAGCCCGCGCGTGGCGGGCATGGAGGATGGGATGTCAAAGAAGAACCGGGTTGTTGCGTCGATCACGATCCACGTGACCGAGAACGGCACCTATAAGGTGGGCGAGGTGATGGGCGAACTACGGCGCCATCGGCACGACCTGACGTGGACGCAGGCCAAACACGCAATCAAGGAATTTCGTGCGACCACCGCGAAGACTGCCGATGGTAGTCAAGCACAGGCGCATATCCAGGCGCTCAAGAAAGCCCTTGCGACTAGCTTCCCGACTTTCCAGTCGCCTGTGCAATCAATTCAGCCGCCATGTGCTCAAATCCCTCAAGGTACGCATCGCTTGCTGATGATCCCAGTAGGCCAGTGCGGCTGCGCTCAAGGGCCCCAGACAACAAAACAGCAGTTCGGGCATCAGAACCGCTAACTGCCATCAAGCATTTAATAGCATCCATCTGCGCCACGATAGATCCATTCAAAATGTCTAGGCGCATTTACAATTGCTGCAGTTCTGTAATTGCCATATTCAATCTCCACTCCCCGCCACGGCGGGGATTATTTTTTGGTGGCCGCTTTATATCGCCAGAATGCCAAGGGTAGAAACAGAAGCAATGTGCCAGCGATCATATCCGGTGGCGCTGGCGATGCGAAGAGTAGTAGCAGGCAGACGGCAAGTGATACTGCATAAGCAACCCAAAGCCTCCGCGAGAGCGCAGCAATTCTACTAAGTGCGGCTGCCACAATCACGAATATCGCAAACGTCATCAGCAACTGGCCGAAAGCGCGGCCATAGTCAAATGGTTCCATTTAGATTCCTAGGCGAGTGTTGATCTACAGAATTTGCGATGCTGGATTTTTTGCCTTACTTCCCTTGATCGGAGGGGTGCGAGCTTTCCGAATTGCCGCAGTTGCGCCTGAGCAGTCAAACCTCGAAACGCTAAACTGACCATTTTGTAATGGCACAGCGAAGCCTATCTCTCCTCCCCCTTCGAAGCCTAGAACCGACATATTGAGATCGTCGAGGAACATCATCCTGGTGCCAGCCACAGTGGCGCATGTCGCGTCAGTGTAATTGGCACCGGCCGCAGAATTAATCAGTACCGGGAATTTCCCGTTCTCATCGCACGTGAGGCTCCATGAAAAATATGCGCTGCATGAATTTGTGGATGCAAAACAGAGAACACCCGCGACCTCTCCATTTCTATTTGTGGTCTTGGCTATTTGCACATCGCCACCATCAATTATGACCTCCCATGCTCCTATTTTTTCGGAGGCGTCGGCCCCAATCGCCAATGACATCAGCGCGGCGCATATAAAGAGTTTCATTTCGCTCCCTAGTTATATTTGTTTGTTCTTATCAGACTAATTTTTGCTTCACCTCAGTCACGACTCCAATCACAACCAACGTTTCCTGATCACTCCGAAGCGTCGGAAAGTCGTCATTCAGAGGAACAAGTTCAAAAATCTCATTTCCATTCGAATCTATACCGCGCGGCCGATATTTCTTGAACGTCGCCTGATTACTGCCATTGCGCGCCACAACGAAATTACCTGGGCCTGGCGAGCGATCAGGGTCAACGAACAGCCGATCGCCGGGCTGGAACCGTGGCGACATCGACATCCCCTCCACGTCGAGGCAGAACGCCCAGCGGGATAGCTTCTGGTCTTCCGTGTATTCGATTGCGTACCCATCACCCGGCTCATACGGGTTCTCCATGTCGCGCAGTGCACCGGCTTGAACCGAGGAAATTACCGGAATCGGGCGAGATGCGAGCATCACAGGGGTAACGTTCATATCAAATGGGCGCACTTCGCTATCGGCCCCAGTCTCTTTCTGGAACAAGTGCGACTTGTCCATCCATCCACGCGGCTCCCCAAGTGCAGCCTCGATTCGGCGCGCCATAGCGTCGCCCATCATCTTCGGCGTGCCCGACTTGCTGTCTGGCGTCCTGTTGCGGATCTGGCTCAAGTACGCGGCCGAGGTCTTGGCGGCCTCCGCGAGCTTAGCCGCTGTCCCGAGGCGCTTGATCGCCACCTCCAGATTTTCTCGCCTGATTTCATCGTTTGCTTGCATCCGAGCATTACATAGCAGATCGCTAAACTTTGAAATATGCGATTCGCTATTGACGTTATTTAGCGAATCGCTATACTGTCTTCCTATGGACATCAAAACCTACCTCTCTCAAGAACGCGGCCGCCAGGCGTCTCTGGCTAAGGCCATTGGCGCCCATGCGCCGGACATCAGTCGATGGGCGGATGGCACAAGGCCAATTCCCTTCGTACATGGCGCAGCAATCGAGGCCGCGACTGGCGGCCTTGTGACGCGTAAGGAGATGTTCCCGAACGACTGGCAGCGCTATTGGCCTGAGCTGGTCGACCAATCCCAGCCGCAGTAACCCCTGCGGCTTTTTCGTGGGCAGAAAGTTGCCCAAGGGCTCATGCCCAGCACCACCCACCCCGTAACCCGCATCACCAAGGAGAAGTAAATGAAGAACCCGAGCCCGACCCTGATCGAAGCCGCGTTGGCGAACTTAGACGACGGACCGCGCGACCAGATCATCCGAGTTCGCGCGACCCAGAAGCAGAAGGACATGTTCGCCAAGTGTTCGGCTGCGAAGGGCCTGCCAAGCGCTACGCACGCTCACCTTCTGCTCATGCGTGCTGTAAGCGCCCATGTTAGGCCGCGTCACCCAGTGCGTACAGGGGCCGGTCGTGGGCCAGTTGGCCGCGCGATGGCCTCGGGCCGGAGGCACCTTTAATGGCTTCCGGCTTCGCGGCCAGGAGACAGGCAAAAAAACGGCCCGGGTAGAGACCGGGCCATGAAAGGATTTCAACAGTGAGCACATTATCACCCGAAAACCACGCGGCGACAAAGGTAATCGCCAAGGCGTGTAGCTGGGCCGACCAGCGGCGCACCATGCGCGAGGCGACCGAGGACCAGAAGGGCCGCGCAATCGGTCGTTTCGCCAAGAGCAGCGACGAGCTGGCCGAGGCCGTCGAGAAGTACCGCAAAGCGGGAAAGGCCGGACAGCCATGACAGACCAGATCGCCACCCGCAAGATGATGTTCGACCGTGGCGCCGCCGCCTTCGTCAAAGGCCTGGGCGCCAACGACCACGGCATGAATCCCGGCGCGCCTGCCATCACCGAATGGCAGAACGGTTGGCATAACGCCCGCCGCGCCTACATGCGCGCCACCCAGCAGCAGGCTGAGCTGGTGAAGGCGGCGCCATGACGAACCTCGTCAGCATCCAGAAATGGCTCGGACAAGGCAGCACCCCGTTGTCGCCCGAGTCCATTCAATTCACCACCCGGCCGGCCAAGTCCTGCCGCGGCTGCCTGTTCCAGGACCAGCATTCCTCCATCTGTGATCGCGCCTGCCAAGCCGCCGAGAAGGCCGAGCTCGAACACTGCGAGCGCGGCTTCATCTATGTCGAGAAGAAGGTCGATCCGCGCCAGGTCTCGCTGATCGAGCGGGAGCACTGACCATGCGTGATTACTGGACCGACCACAACGGCAAATCCTGGATCGTCCCACAGATCCTGGGCCGCCTCAAGATGCGCATTCCCGCCCATGCGGCTCTGCGCGACTACGTAATTCATCGCGATAACTACACCTGCAAGGCGTGCGGCTCCACCGACAGGATGGCCTTGGTCGCGGATCACGTTGTATCGCGCCGAAATGGTGGAGCACACCATCCGGACAACATGCAGTGCCTCTGCCAGTCCTGCAACTGCCGTAAGGCAGGCCTGATCGACTCGAAAGGGGCCCAGCATGGCTAGGATTCGCTCTATCAAGCCGGAATTCCCACAGTCGGAAAGCATGGGCAACGTCTCGCGAGACGCCCGCCTGACTTTCATCCAGCTCTGGACGATTGCCGACGATGAAGGGAGGCTTCGAGGAAATTCGCGAATGCTCGCGAGCCTTCTTTTCCCCTACGACGACGACGCTCCAGGCCTAATCGACGGCTGGCTGAAGGAACTCGAAGAGGAAGGCTGCATCGCCCGCTACAAGTCCGGCACGCAAAGCTACGTGCAGCTCTGTAACTGGTTGATTCATCAGAAGATTGACAAGCCGAGCAAGTCGAAAATCCCACCATTCGAAGAATCCTCGCGAATCCTCGCGAAGCCTCTCGAAGTGTCGTCGGAGGAAGGGATCAAGGATCAAGGAAAGGATCAAGGAGAGGAAGGGATCGGAAAGGAACTCTCCGTCGAGCGCCGCTCCGCGTCTCCCGACCGCGATGTCGTGACCGAGGTGTTCGCCTACTGGCAAAAGGTCATGGACTCGCCACGCTCCCAGCTGGACGACAAGCGCCGCAAGGCGATCAAAGGCGCGCTGAAGCTCTACGAGCCGCGCCAGGTCTGCGAAGCCATCCTGGGCTGCTCCCGTAGCGCCTGGCACATGGGCGAGAACGACCGCCGGGCGAAGTACAACGGCCTCGACCTGATCCTGCGCGATGCCGAGCACATCGACAAGTTCATGGAGCTGGCCAGCAAGCGCACCACCGGCCCCGAGAGCATCGAGCAGCGCAACGCCCGGATTCTGGCCGAGCTGATGGCCGGCGACAGCGCCATCGACCCGAACGTGATTGACGTGGACGCCCAGGAGGTGCTCGATGCGTAACGACGACCTGCCGCAATTCGCCGCCCTGCTGGCCGATGTGCTGGCCGGCTATGGCAAGCCGCTGCCCGAGAAAGCCGAAATCGGAATCTGGTTCAAGCAGCTCGCCCCCTTCCCTGCTGCCACGGTGAAGCGCGCCTTCGAGGCCTACCGCATGGAGCGCCCGGACTTCGCGCCGGCGCCGAACGGCATCGTTGCCCGCGCGCGCTTGATGGACGGCCGCCCGGACGAGAACGAAGCCTGGGCCGTGGCCCTGACCAGCCAGGACGAAGCCGAGACAGTCGTGTGGACCGACGAGATGGCCGCGGCGTTCAACCTGGCCCGGCCGCTGCTCGAGACTGGCGACGAGGTCGGCGCGCGCATGGCGTTCAAGGATGCCTACAAGCGCCTGGTCGGTGAGGCCCGCGGCCAGAACAAGCCGGCCAACTGGAACGTGTCCGCCGGCTGGGATGCTCAGCGCCGCCAGATCGCCGTGCAGAAGGCCACCGTCGCCGGCCTGCTCGCCAGCCCCCAGCCACACCTGGCCCTGCCGAACGAAACCGACCTGCCGCCGGCGCGCCCCGAAGGTCTGCAGAAGCTCAAGGAAACGCTCGCGCAGCTCAACTGCATGAACGAGCGGGCCGCGGCAGATTATCAGGCCGAACTGGCTGCCGAGCGTGACGCCGAGCAGGCGCGCCGCGACGAGATCGACGCCAAGGTGCGCGAGTACCTGAAAAAGAACCCGGCCGCCCGCTACGGGCAGTTGCCGATCAAACCGGAGGCACCATGAAAGACGAAACCCTGAGCGAGCGCTTCGCCCGCATTCGCAAGCACTACGAGGCCGAGCTGCCGCGCATGGAGGCCGAATACGCGCGAACCGGCCGCGTGCACTTCGACCCGTACCGTCTGGACTTCACCAGCGATATGACCCCGATCGAGGCCAGGACCTGGGCTGATATTCGCTGCGCGGGCCTGCCCTTCTTCCCGCAGCTACCGGCCCTTGGCTACTTCCTGGACTTTGCCGACCCGTTCAAGAAGATCGCCATCGAGTGCGACGGCAAGCAGTGGCACGACGCCGAGAAGGACGCAAAGCGCGACGCCCGGCTGCGCGCCGAGGGCTGGACTGTCTACCGCATTCCCGGCTCCATGTGCACGCGCACGTTGCGTCGGCCAGTCGATCTGCTGATCGAGAAGCAGGAGGCCGGATATAGCGAGGATGAGGCCCTGCGCCTTGTGCGCGCCCACGCGGCCGAGTGGTTCGCCAAGACCTCGGAAGGGATCGTCGAGGCGATCGGCATCACCCACTACGGGTTCGAGAGCCCATTCGCCGCGGCGGGCATGTTCGTAGGGCCAGCACGATGACCCGCGAACTCGACCCCTGCGCCATGTGCGACCGCTTCATCGTGCCGGCCGACGGCGCGCCCACCGGCCACTGCACCGCCTGGGGCGAGCAGAAGCCCTGGGACGGCCAGATCGGCGTCCTGTTCAAGGAAGCGAAGGACCGGGCGCCGAGGGCGCGGTATGTGGCGATGCAGCAGGCACAACAACAAGAATTGGAGAAAGCATGAAAATCCTTATTGGCTGCGAATACTCCGGCCGAGTGCGCGATGCGTTCGCCCGGCTTGGCCACACAGCGGTGTCCTGCGACCTGCGCGCCACGGAGGCGCCGCGCGGCTGGCACATCCAAGGTGACCTGCTGGAGGTCATCAAGTCGGGCGCCGAGAGCTTCGACATGATGATCGCGCACCCGTACTGCACGTACAACTGCAATTCGGGCATCCGCTGGATGTATCACCCCGATGACACCCATCTGCGGGCCGAGGAGCGCCGCCGGCATCCTCTGTATCCGAACCGGATGGAAGACTTCTTGCGCGGCGTCGAGTTCTTCAACGCGCTCAAGAACTGTGGAATCGAAAAGGTCGTGCTCGAGAACTCGATGCCGCACGGGCTGGCGATGCAGCACATCGGCCGCTATGACCAGATCGTGCAACCATGGATGTTCGGCTCGCCATTCACCAAGGCCGCCGCGCTGTGGCTCAAGGGCGTGGCGCCGCTGGTGCCGACCCACAAGAAGAGCGACTACGCGCCGGGCGAGATCAAGGCCGCATGCCACATGATGCCGCCGGGCCCGAATCGCGAACGCGAACGCAGCCGCACCGACCCGGCGATCGCTGAGGCCTTCGCTTCGCAATGGGGTGGCGCCGTCCGCGCCGCGCTGATGGAGGCCGCATGATCCGCACCTCTCCCATCGCCCTCACTGGCACCCTCACCCGATCGACCGCGCTGCGCACCACGCTCCGCGAGCGCAAGTGCTCGAACTGCGGCGACAAGTTCAAGCAGGCGCGCATGGGTCAGCAGGTCTGCAGCGCGCCGTGCGGCGCCAGTTATGCCCGCCGCCTGCGCGAGCAGCAGGAGCGCAAGCAGACGCGCGAGCGCAAGGCCGCCATCAAGACGCGCGGCCAGCACATCGCCGACGTTCAGGTGGCGTTCAACGCCCTGGTGCGCTACCGCGACCGCAATGAGTTCTGCATCAGCTGCCGGGTGCACCTGCCCACGCTGGCCGACCAGCCCGGCGGCGGCTTCGATTGTGGCCACTACCGGAGCCGCGGCAGCGCGCCGCACCTGCGCTTCGACCTGCGCAACGCTCATGGCCAGTGCAAGAAGTGCAACCGCTACCGCGCCGGCAATGCAGCCGACTACCGCATCGGGCTGATCGCGCGCATCGGCGCCGCCGCTGTTGACGCGCTCGAGTGCGACCAGGCCGGCGGCGCCTGGACGATCCCCGAACTGCTCGAGTTGAAGGCCGACTTCCGCGCGCGGCTCAAGAAATTGAAGGAGGCAGCATGAAACGCAATGTCACATTCCAGTCAGCGCGCGCTCAGCTGCGCATCGAGCGCCTGCTCGAGCTTCTTGCGGACGGCATGCTGCCGGCGCGCACGCTGGCCGAGAAGCTGCACTGCGACCAGTCCGGCTTGACTGAATACCTGCGCTACCTGGGCGCCGAGCCGCGCCGCGTGCGGGTGGCCGGCTATGAGGTCGTGAACGGCACGAAGCGCCGGCTGTATGGCTTGGGCGCCGAGCCGGACGAACCGATGACCGTCAAGACGAACCGTGAGCGCTACGCCGCAGTCCTTGCGGATCCGCTTCGCCTCCAGCGCACCCGCGAGCTGTCACGCGCCCGCCACCGGCAGCGCCGCGACGCCGTCCCGCTCGATCAACGTAAGCGCAACCGCCTGCGCATTGACCAGGCGCTCGAGCCGCGCATCCTCGCAATCCTGACCGAATGTCCCGGCTACACCGTCGACCAGCTGGCCACCAAGATGAGCGTGGGCGAGCGCTCGACCCGGACCGCCGTCGAAAAGCTGCGCGCCGCCGGCAGCATCCAACGCTCGGCCAACGCCAAGGGGAAAAAGCATCGCTACGAGACCCCGGGCAAGCCGATGCCGGCGCCGCTCGTCACTAAACCGCAAGGCGCTTTTGCCGCACTAGGACTCTGACCATGGACGTGACCATCCCCAAATTCGTTCCGCCCACCGTGCACGAGCGCGTCGAAGCGCACATCAAGACGCGGCCCGGCATCATGACCCGCGAGCTGGTAACTGAACTCGAAATCACCACCGGATCGGCCACCATGGCTGTGCACCGGCTGCAGCAGCAAGGCAAAATCCACCGCATCAACCTGCTGAACGAGCGTCGCGCGAAGTGGGAGGCAGGCCCGGCGCCGGACTTCGACCCGGACAACCCATCGCCAGGCATCGGACAGCCGAAGCAGCGAACTGTCAAATCCTGGGAGCGTCCACGGCTCGCTCCCGATCCTCTTCTGTGGGCACTGTACGGAGCGCAGCCATGACAGTCACGCATCGAATGACAGGGACAAAGACCTTGAGCATCTACCGCAAGATGAAGCGGCGCTGTAACGATTCGAAGTCGCACAACTGGCCCCGCTACGGCGGGCGCGGAATCAAGGTCTGCAAACGCTGGATGGAATCAATCGAAAATTTCGTAGCTGATATGGGCCTTTGCCCCGAGGGAATGACGCTCGATCGAATCGACCCCAATGGCGATTACGAGCCCAGTAATTGCCGCTGGGCGACGATGTTGACCCAATCCAGGAATCGCACGAACAACATCATCCTCGAGCTCAATGGCAAGAGCATGTGCATGAGTGAGTGGGCCGAGCTCACTGGCATTAAGATCGGCACTCTCTGGTGGCGATTCAAGGCTGGGTGGGGCCACGAGCGGATTCTGACCACGAAGGTGGCGCGATGAAGAGCCACGATATCGGAACCCGTCTGGAAAATTGGGGGAGATTCTACCGCCCGAACCGCACGATTGGCATCAGCCCGACCGGCGCCTACTGCGACCAACTCGAGCGCGAGGCCAACGGGGAGAAGCCATCCGGCGAGCGCCGCAAGCTGGACGAGCTGGACGCCGCCGCCATTGAACGCAACATGCGCCTCGTGGAGCCGCGCCAGCGCATGATGCTCAAGCTGTGCTACATCGACCAGGCTGACCCGAACGTCGTTTGCCGCAAGATGCGCATCGCGCACCGGCCGGCGACCATCTTCGTGGACCTGTTCCGGCAGGCGCAGGCTACAATTGAGGCATTGGTGAATACTGATAAGGGGGTAAAGGGTGGAAGTTAATAATCTGCTGTGGGATGATCTGGACTATTGGGCTGGCCGAGCTTTTTTTGGTAAAGACATAAGTCGCAGCTTGATGATGCCAGATCGAAACAACCTCCATGTGGAACGATGGGAGCCGAGCGAGAACCATTTTCAGGCCATCCAAATTATCGAGCACGAGAAGATTGCGACTTGGTATGCCGCCGGTCAATGGTATGCCACGTATCCTGTTCCTGACTCAACGACATATGATGCTGTTAGCGCCTACATTGATGTGAGCGACGATGACAGCTCGCAAGGGCCTACCCTGCAGATTGCCGCATTGCGGGCATTAGTTCGGGCGAAATTTGGCGATACCGTGCCAGATGACCCAAAAGCATGAATGACCCCGACCGCGCCCTGTGGGAAGAAATCGCCTCCTTCCTCACGGTGAACACAAAGATGCGCGGCCACTCGATCGGCAAGGTGGCAACCGCACTGCTCCCGATGATGCGCGACGCCGCGCGCTACCGCTGGGCCGCTTCCGACCCGCGCCATATGGCCGAGCTGGCTGGCTGCCGCGACAAAGCACAGATGGATGAGCTGATCGACAAACAACGTGCCACGCAGAAAAATATTGACAACAGTCAACCGCCGATATAAATTCCTAGCTACAACTTAATTCCGTCCAGAAACCGACGTGTAAAGCTTCCCTGATGGGAGCTTTCGCACGTCCAGACGAAAGCCCGCGCCGAGAGGTAGCGGGCTTCTTTGTTTCAGCCCAGCTTCTCGGTCCAGCTGCGGCCGCGACGGTCATTGGCGTTCGCCTCCGCCGCCCCGGCGATGTCGTCGACCTCTTCGAATATTTCGGTGGCAACCCGGACAAGGTGCTCTTTTCGGTACGCCTCCGCTTCGCCGCGCAGCATCCTGCTGGTTTCATCATCAATTCGCTTCATCGCTTCGGTGCGCAGATAAGCAGCAAATTGCAAACGTTGGAAGTCCATTTCAGTTCCTAAATTAGTTATTGGAAAGCTAACAATAGCACGACAGTGAGGCCGCCACACGACAGCCGATTCTCTGAGTCGCCTTCCGTGTGGTGGACGCCCGCCCAACCCTCCGTCCGCCGTGTGCGGCACATCGCGGGGCTGTCCACCCTCCCCTGTCTCCTCCGTCGGTTGATCGATCGACGCTTCGCCCCGGCCAGCCCAACACTGCCGGGGCATTTTTTTACTCCGCGAAGAGTGCTACACTGTTCTCTGCGAGGGGATCGACGTTACAGCGGAAGGCGCGCTCTGCGGTAACGAGACGAAGGGGCCGAAGCGTCCACATAGGTGGAAGGGCCGTGCCCTCCCCGAGCTTCCCGAATTTCACATCTTGCCCGACGATCAGCGATGACGTCGGGCATTTTTATTTCCACGACCATGAGCGACACCAAACCAGCCAAGACCCGCAAGAAGGCGGCGCCGGCTGAGGCCGGGTCGCCCGTCCCGCGGGGGCGTCCAAGCACGTTCAGCCAAGCCATCGCACACGAAATCTGTGAGCGACTGGCCGACGGCGAGAGCTTGCGCAGCATTTGCCAGGATGACCACATGCCGGGCCGAAGGACGGTTCTGGACTGGCTCGATGATGACGCGAACGCGCATTTCCGCGCCAAGTACGCACGTGCGCGCGAGGCTCAGGCCGACCTGCTGGCCGAAGAGATCGTGCAGATTGCCGATACGCCGCAGATGGGCACCAAGTCCGTCAGCAAGGCCAGCGGGGTCGAGATCAGCGAAGGCGACATGATCGAGCATCGCCGCCTGCAAGTGCTGGCGCGCCAGTGGTACGCGGCCAAGCTCGCCCCGAAGAAATACGGCGACAAGATCACCCAGGAGCTGACCGGCCCTGGCGGCGGCCCCGTCGAATTCACCGGCATCACGCGCCGAATCGTGAAAGCAAATGAGTGAGCTGATTATCAACACGCCGGCTGTGTTCGAGCCGCTGCTGGCGCCTGCCCGCTATAAGGGGGCGCACGGCGGCCGCGGCTCGGGCAAGTCGCACTTCTTCGGCGAGATGCTGATCGAGGATTGCATCCGCGAGCCGATCAGCGCCGTCTGCCTGCGAGAGGTGCAGAAGTCGCTGAAATTCTCGGTCAAGCGCCTGCTGGAGGCGAAGATCGAGTCGATGAACGCCGGCCTGTACTTCGAGGTGCAGAACGAGCAGATCAAGACGCGCAACGGCGGCGTGATCATCTTCCAGGGCATGCAGGACCACACGGCGGACTCGATCAAGTCGCTGGAGGGTTTTAAGCGCGCATGGGTCGAAGAAGCGCAGAGCCTGAGCCAGCGCAGCCTGGACCTGTTGCGGCCAACCATCCGCGCGCCTGGCAGCGAAATCTGGTTCAGCTGGAACCCGCGCTTCGCTACCGACCCGGTTGACGTGCTGTTGCGCGGTGAAACGCTGCCGCCGAGTGCGACTGTGGTCGAGGCGAACTACATGGACAACCCATGGTGCCCGCAGGAGCTGCTAGACGAAATGGCGTTCGACCGTGCGCGCGACCCCGAGAAGTACGCTCACATCTGGCTCGGCCGCTACCAGATGAACAGCGAGGCCCGGGTGTTCCGCAACTGGAAGATCGAAGAGTTCGAACGTCCGCCCGGCACAGTCCACCGCTTGGGCGCCGACTGGGGCTTCGCGGTCGACCCGTCCGTGCTGGTGCGCTGCGACATCGAGGGCCGGCGCCTGTACATAGACCACGAAGCCTACATGGTGGGCTGCGAGATCGACCAGCTCCCTGACCTGTTCGACCGTGTGCCGGATAGCAGGAAGTGGTTCATCACCGCGGACAGCGCGCGGCCCGAGACGATCAGCTACATGCGGCGCCACGGCTTCCCGAAGATCAATGCGGCCATCAAGGGCGCCAAGTCGCTCGAAGAAGGTGTCGAGTTCCTGAAGACGTTCGACATCATCGTGCACCCGCGCTGTGTCGAGACGATCAAGGAGCTGACGCTGTACAGCTACAAGGTCGATCCGCTCACGGATCAGGTTCTGCCGATCCTAGCCGACAAGGACAACCACGTTATCGACGCGCTGCGCTACGCCTGCGAGGGCGCGCGCAAGGCGACGAAACCCACCGAACCACGACTACGGCCCCACGCCGCCCCTGGGGGCTGGATGGGGTAGCGAGAACCCCACATGGCTGACCCGAAGAAGACCCCGAAAGCTGAGGACGGCGACGACCTGCACGCTGAGGGCATCAAGATTTACGACTATGCGGTCGAGCGCGACGCCCACAACCGCGAGCGCTACGCCGAAGACATTCGCTTCGCCCGACTGGGCGAGCAGTGGCCCGAGGCGATCCGCCAGCAGCGTGAGCGGGAGGGGCGCCCTTGCCTCACCCTGAACCGCATGGCTGCGTTCATCCGCCAGGTGGTCAACGACGCGCGCCAGAACAAGCCGGCGATCAAGTTCCACGCGGTGGGCGACGGCGCCGACGAGTGGACCGCCAAGGTGCAAGACGGGCTGGTGCGCAACATCGAGTACAGCAGCAACGCCGACGTCGCCTACGACACCGCGATCGACAACGCGGTATCGGGCAACGTGGGCTATTTCCGCATCACGACTGACTATGCGGCCGATGACGTGTTCGACCAGGACATTCGCATCGAGCGCATCGCCAACAGCCTGTCGGTGGTGCCGGACGCCTACTGCTTCGACGCCGACTCGGCCAACTGGAACGACGCCTTCGTCACCGAGGACTATTCCAAGGACGCGTTCAAGGAGAAGTGGCCCAAGGCCGACATCGCCAGCTTCGAGGGCGATCGCCGCGGCGACATGGCTGCCGGCTGGATGACCGACGACGGCCTGGTGCGCGTGGCCGAATGGTGGAAGCGCCGCGAGGTGCCGGCCACCATCGTCAAGCTGTCGAACGACATGGTCGTGCCGGCCGAGAAGATGGACGACGAAGAGTTCGTCGCACTGCTCCAAGCCCAGGGCGTCACCGAGGTGGCGCGCCGCGAAACGCGCACGATGAAGGTAACGCAGCACTTGATGAATGGCTGCGAGATCCTCGAAACGAACGAGTGGGCTGGTAAATACATCCCGATCGTGCCGGTCTACGGCGACGAGGTGATCATCGATGGCCGGCGTCACCTGTTCTCGATGATCCACGCCGCCAAGGACGCGCAGCGCATGTCCAACTACTGGCGCACGATGTCAACTGAGCTGGTGGCGCTGGCGCCGAAAGCGCCGTGGGTGGGGCCCGTCGGCTTTGCCGCAAGCGATCCACGCTGGGCGACGGCGAACACCGAGAACCACCAGTCGCTCGAATACGACGGTGACATCCCGCCCCAACGGCAGCCGTTCGCTGGCCCGCCAGCCGGCGCGCTGCAGGAAGCGTTGAACGCCTCGGACGACATGAAGTCGATCATGGGCCTGTACGACGCCAGCCTGGGCGCGCAGGGCAACGAGGTCAGCGGCCGGGCCATCCTGGCACGTCAGCGCGAGGGCGACACCAGCACGTTCAACTTCACCGACAACCTGTCGCGCGGCATCCGGCACGCCGGCCGCATCATGGCCGACCTGATTCCGAAGGTGTACACGGTGGCGCGTGTGATCCGCACCATTCAGGAGGACGGCACGAACCGCGACGTGAAGGTGAACCAGCCGACCGAGCCGCTGCCGGAGGAAGTCCAGGCGCAGCAGGAAGAGATGGTCGGCATCACGCGCATCTACGACCTGACCGTCGGCAAGTACGACGTGACCTGCGAGAGCGGCCCGAGCTACAACACCAAACGCCAGGAAGCGGCCATGCAAATGACCGAGTTCATGCGCGCGGTGCCGGGCGCTGGCCAGGTCATGGGCGACCTATTGGCGCAGAACCTGGATTGGCCGGGCGCAGACAAGATTGCCGAGCGCTTGAAGCTGCTGCTCCCGCCGCAGGCGCAGGGCGAGAACCCGCAGCTCATGCAGGCCCAGCAGCAGATGCAGCAAATGCAACAGGCACTGCAGCAGCTTCAGGGCCAGTTGGCCGACCAGGCGAAAGACAAGGAACTGGACGTAGCCAAGCTGAAGATCGACGCCTACAAGGCCGAAAGCGAGCGGCTGAAGCTCACCGCGCCAGCGTTCGGGCCGGCAGAGATTCAGGCGCTGGTGATGCAGACCCTGCAGCAGGCGCTGTCGTCGCCGGACATCACGCCAGGCGGCCAGCAGCAGGCCATGCCGCAGCCGGGCCAGATGGACCCAGCGCAGGCAGCGATGCAGCAGCAGATGCAGCCGCAGCCGGGCCCCGAGCAACAGCAGCAGCCAATGCAACCACCGCCCGACATGGGCCAACCGATGTAACCACCCGCGGCTTCGGCCGCATCACTGGAGCTTCAAATGGACGAACTGGAACAATCGGCAGAACTGCCGAATTCCGACGCCGCGCACGCCGCCGCTGCCGAGGAACATGAGCAGCAGGCGGATCAACACGAACAGCAGTCGGACGACGCGGCCTCTCAAGAGCAAGCCGAAGAAGACGACGAAATCGAGGTGGACGGCAAGAAGTTCGTCATGCCCAAGAGTGCAGCCGAAAAGCTGAAGGCCGAGCGCCTGATGCATGCCGACTACACCCGCAAGACCCAGGAAGTGGCCGAGACGCGCAAGCAGATCGAGGTCGAGCGCGAACAGGTGAAGCAGGCCGCCGCGCAGCAACAGCAGTTCATCAAGGAGATCGCCAAGGTTCACGCGATCGATGACCAACTGGAGCAGTACAAGGCGCTCGACTGGAACAAGCTCAGCGATGAGGACCCGGTCAGCGCCCAAAAGCTGCATTTCCAGTACCAGGCGCTGCAGCAGCAGCGTCAACAGGCCGCAGAGGCCGTCACGACCAAGCAGAACGAACATGCACTGAATGAGCAGCAGGCGACTGCCAAGCAAGTCCAGGAAGCGGAAGCGTATGTGCAGCGTGAAATCCAGGGCTGGACGCCCGAACGTGGTGCGGTCGTCAACGACTACATCCAGGCCCAGGGCGTGAAGCTCGACCAGGCAACGGCCAAGGCGATTTTCGCCAACCCCGCCCTGATCAAGATTTTCGACCAGGCCGAGAAGTTCGGCCAGCTCTTGAAGAAGCAGGCCGTGAAACCAGCGGCACCCGCCACCCCGCCGGCACCGCCGACCCGCGTGAGCGCCGCCCGCGCAAGCGCCAAGGTCGACCCGGCGAAGATGCCAGTCGGTGACTGGATGGCTCAACGCAACAAGCAGGTTCGCGGCCGATAAGCCACACACATCCCCTTCACAGGCTCGCTTCGGCGGGCCTTTTTCATTCTTGGAGCATTAAATGCCAAACGCAATCCTCACCCCGCAGATCATCACCCGCGAAGCCCTGCGCGTCCTGCACCAGAAGGCCAACTTCATCGGCTCGATCAACCGCCAGTATGACGACCGCTTCGCCAAGTCGGGCGCCAAGATCGGCTCGTCGCTGGATATCCGCCTGCCGAACGAATACGTCGTTCGCACCGGCTCGACCATGCAGCCGCAGGACACCGTGGAACAGAAGACCCAGCTGCAAGTCACCACCCAGAAGGGTGTCGACCTGAGCTTCACCGCTGTCGACCTGACCATGTCGCTGGACGACTTCAGCTCGCGCATCATCGAGCCCGCCGTGTCGGTGCTGGCCGCCAACATCGAAGCCGATGCGCTGTCGATGGCCAACGACGTGTACAACGTGGTCAACAACATCGGCTCGACGCTGAACATGCGCCAGATGCTGCTGGGCAAGAAGCTGCTGACCGACAGCCTGGCGCCGTCCGGCACCCGCAATCTGCTGATGAACACGCAGGACACCGTCGACGCGATCGACAACCTGAAGGGCCTGTTCCAGGATTCGACCCAGATCGCCAAGCAGTACCGCGAAGGCGTGCTGGGCACCACCGCCGGCTTCGGCGACATCATGGAAAACACGATCCTGGGCGGCACCACCACCGGCACCGCGGCCTCGGCCACCGGCTACACCGTGTCGGGCGCCAACCAGACCGGCTCGTCGCTGGCGATCACTGCCGGCACCGCTACCTTCAAGAAAGGCGACGTCATCACCCTGGGCGTCAACCGCGTCCACCCGGAAACCAAGGCCGACACCGGCAACCTGCAGACCTTCGTCGTGACCGCTGACTTTGCCGGCGGCGCTGGCAGCCTGCAGATTGCTCCGGCGATCGTCACCACCGGTGGCCGCAAGAACGTCGTCGCCTCGCCGGGTAACGCCGCTGCCGTGGTCAAGATCGGCGGCGCCAGCCAGGTGTACCGCCCCTCCCTGGCCTACCACAAGGACGCATTCACCTTCGCGACCGCTGACCTGGTGATGCCGGACGGCGTCGACTGGAAGGCCCGCGAGACCTTCGACGGCATCTCGATGCGCATGGTCCGTCAGTACAACATCTCGGACGACACTTTCCCGTGCCGCCTGGATGTCCTGTACGGCTACAAGACCCTGCGCGCACAGCTGGCCGCCCGCATCCTGTCGAACTGATCGACCCAACCCCGCCCCGCCCGCGCACGCCGGCGGGGCTTTTCATCGGAGCCCCCATGGAATTCCAGGAATACCCGAAGGCGCTGTACCTGGCCGGCCAGCAGCTGGTTGTCGATGACAGCGAACAGGAAGAAGCGGCGCGCGCCGACGGCTACGAAGACTGGCACGCCGACCACGCGCGCACCACCGGCGCCGACCATGCCGACGACGAGCAGCCCGCCGAACTCGACCGCGAGGCGCTGAAGGCACGCGCTACCGAGCTCGGCCTGACCTTCGCCCCGAACATCGGAAACAAGAAGCTGGCCGAGTTGATCGCCGGCGCCGAGAAGGCCTGACCATGCCATTCACCAACTACGCCGAACTGAGCGCGGCTGTCTCCGGCTGGCTGCACCGCAAGGACCTGACGGCGCGAATCCCTGACTTCATCGCCCTGGCCGAGGTCGGATTCGACCGGATCGCGCAGGTCCGGCTGATGGAAAACGAGGTGCCGTTGACGCTGGCCGCCGGCGAGCGCTCGGTCACCTTGCCGGCCGGGTTCAGTACGCCGCTGGCGGTGTGGTTGAGCGACGTTCAGCCGCGCGAGGAGCTGGCCGCCATGGTGCCCGAGCTGCTGCCGGTGACGACCGATCCGGGTCGCCCGCTGTATTGGGCCATCGATGGTGGCTCACTCGCGTTCGAGCGCCCATCCGATGTGCCGCGCACCGTGACGTTGCGATACCGCGGTGGCTTCCGCCTGAGCGACGACGCCCCGACCAATGCGCTGTTGGCGAAATACCCGGACCTGTACCTGTACGGCACGCTGCTCCAGGCTCAGCCCTTCCTGAAAAACATGGAAATGCTGGCGCTCTGGCAGTCCATGTACGCGCGCACGGTCAGCGAGATCAACAAGACCGAAAGCCGCTCGCGCGCCGTGGCGCCACTCCGCACGGAACTGGCTGGCTTGCTCGGGCGCGGCTGCGGCGACTTCTACAGGGGGAGCTGATGCCACCCGACTACCAAACCATGCAGGTGGGCGACCGCGCGCGCATGCCGGTCCTGAACACCTGGGAGGGCGCGAACCAGGCGCTGTACCGCGAGATCAACGATTACTGCGCCAAGGCCGAGCCGCGGCCGGCGTTCGAAGTCGAGACCGTGCGCACCACCAGCAAGACAGAGTTTTGGCTCTGTCGCACCCGATAGGAGAAGCCCATGGGCCTCGAAACTGGCGCCTACGTTGGCGACCTCAACCCGAACAACCCGACGCCGGCCGACCCGAAGTCGCAAGGCGATGACCACATCCGGCTGCTGAAAGCGGCGCTGCGGCAATGCTTCCCCGGCTTCACCGGCTCGATCTTGCTGGGCGGCGACGCCACGGCGGTGGCCGACGCCTACACGCTGACGCCCGCGACCGCGCTCCTGGCCTACTCGCCCGGAATGATCGTCGTGTTCAAGGCGCCATCGGCGAATAGCACGGTGGCGCCGACGCTGAAGGTCTCCGCGCTCGACGCGAAGCCGATCCGCGCTGTCGACGGCGCGGCGCTGTTCCCTGGCGACCTGCTGGCGGGCCAGTACATCGTGCTGACCTACGACGGCTCCGTGTTCCGGCTGGCGGCCGTGACCAAGCGCTACATCGACGGCTTGGCATTCCAGACCGCGCTGCCGGGCCAGCCAACTGACGGCGCGGCCTATGGCCTGTACAGCGAGGATGGCGCGATTTCGTACCGCGAGCCCTCGATCTTCGATTACCCCGTCGCCCTGGCTCAACTCCAGGCCGGCGCACTCTCGTTTTAAGGAGCCGACATGGCAAAAGGTAACAATACCGCCGTTTTCGCGCAGAAGCCGCGCACCTCGACCGCAGTCGTCACGGCGGCGGTTTCGAGCATGACCGCTGATCTTCCGACCGGCGTCGTGCTGCTCATGACCGGTGGCCCCGTGTCCACGAAACTGGACAAGGACGGCGAACCGATCAGCGCCGGCGGCTCGGCACTGACGCGCCTGACTGCCCTGCCGCGCGGAACCACGCTTGCAGGAAACAGTTTGCTGCTGTTCCTGAGCAATGACGCCGGCGTGACCATGCGCCTGATCGATTCCGAAACGCTGCCCGCCCAGTCGGTCACCACTACTGCCGGCGTCAACGAAACCACCTTCGCGAACTACAGCGAGACCCGTCCTCTGCGCCTCGGCCCAGGCGACCGCCTGTACGTCGGCGCACAAACCGCGCTGCCTGCGGGGATCGTGTTCAAAGCTGAATATTCGGACTTCTGATCATGCCATATGCCTACGGAATGCAGGGTTTCCCTGCGGTCGGCAGCGGGCTTCCTGGCCTGCCGCAGCGCGCATCGGCTATCGGCGCTGATCCGGCCGGCCCGCCGTTAACCCGTGTCTTTATACGACCGGCTGATGGGGTGCAGCAGAACTATGTCATGCCCGATTGGGCCACTTATGCTCGCGTTACCGCCCTCGGACGCGGCGGACGCGGGCGAGGGGGAACCGCGGGACTTCCAACAACTAGCTCCACAGCATTTGGAGGCGGTGGAGCCGGCTTGTCGGGAAGCAACCAGGAAGTTGTATCTGCTGGACTTCCAATCAATGTCAATTTCGACACCGATGCTACCCGAGTCTCGTTTCTTGGTTATGTCTTGGTCGCCGGGAACGGGGGGGATGCGACTGCCGCTGCTGGCGGGATTGGCGGAGTCGGCTCGGGGGGCGCAGTCAACTTCAGCGGTGGCGCGGGCGAGTCCGGATCTAACGGGCGCAGCGGTGGCGGCGCTGCAGGACGCGGTGGAAATGGAGTCGCTGGGGGCACCGCAGCAAGCTACTTCGGCGGAGATAGCGGCCCTGGTGACGCATTCACGACCGGCGGTGGCCCTGGTGGTGCTGGAAGCGGCATCAGTTCGACCATCACGCCATATCCACAAGGCCGAGTCGGCATGTCGACCAGCTCAATTGGAGCAGTAGCTATTGGACAGTCAACAGGGCCAAATATCGTCCCTACATCCCAAGATGGGGGCGAAGGTGGCGGCGGGTCGGGTGGCTCTCCGGGTACAACCATGTCAAACATCCCAGGTGCCGCCCTGGTTCTCATCGAACTCTGGTAATGGAGACAAACATGCATAGCAATCTCGCAATGATTCTGGCTGGCGTTATTTCGCTCACGCCGCCGCCCGAGCTGATCAGCTGGATGACGGTGCAGCAACTGGGCGACGAAGCCACGATGTCTCAGATCGACTACGTACCAGAGATCGCTGGACGCCGCTGGTATCCGACGCGCGATGAATCGCTGCCGCTGGCGCGCTACCAGAGCTACGAGGAAACCCCGGCAATGACGTTCGACGCTGATGCCAAGGTCGTGGTGCTGGTCTACCCGATCCGCGACTGGACCGCGCAGGAAATCCACGACTGGAAGGCCAGCACCGACCGCTTCATCACGCATACGGCCTTCCGCCGCCGCTTTACCTTCGCCGAGCGCCTCGCGTTCGAGCTGGCTGCGCTGGACAACCCAGGCGGCACGCCGGCCGAGCGCCAGGCCGCCGCCGAGGTGCGCGTGCTGGAGAAGGACACGGCCGCCGCGCGCCACATCGACCTGAACCTGCCCGACGTCCAAGCGGGTCTGGCCAAGCTCGAGACCATCGGCGTTCTTGCCGCCGGCCGTGCCGACGAGATCATCTGGGGCGACGTCGAAGATTACGAGGTGGCCTGATGCCGATTGTCCCGATCCCCAACGCTGGATCGGTGGGGGTTATCCGGGATATTGCGCAGCACGAGTTGCCGCCGGCGGCGTGGACTGACGCCGCCAATATCCGCTTCCTGGATGGCTCCTGCCGGCAGTTCTTCGGCCACGGTCCGGCCTACGGCGCGCCGTCGATCACCCCGTACCACATTGCCCAGCTCAGCATCGGCGCGGCCAGCTACTGGCTGTACGCTGGCGCCGAGAAAATCTATGCGGTGACCGTGACCGGCGGCGTCGCCATGCACACGAACCTGACCCGCCAGACGGCCGGCGCCGACGTGAACTATGCCGGTAAGCAGAACGCCTGGACCAGCACCATGCTCTCAGGCATCCCGATCCTGAACGCCGGGAACGAGGTCGACCCGCCACAGCAATGGAACCTGGACCCGGCGAGCCGATTCAAGGTGCTCGATAACTGGCCGGCGGCGACGTTCTGCAAGTCCATGCGCGCGTACCGGAACTTCCTGATCGCGCTGAATGTGACGAAGGCGGGTGTCAACCTGCCCTTCATGGTGAAGTGGTCGAGCCCGGCGGACCCGGGCGGCGTTCCGGCAACTTGGGACCAGACGGACCAGAACGCCGAGGCCGGCGAATACGACCTGGCCGAAGGTGGCGATCGTGTCATCGACGGCTTGCAGCTTCGCGACAGCTTCATGATCTACAAGGAGCAGTCCGTGTGGCGAATGGACTTCATCGGCGGCCAGTTCGTGTTCAGCTTCCGCAAGGTGCTGGGCTTGTCGGGCGCCATGAACCGGAACTGTATCGTGGAGCTGGACGGCGAACACGCGGTGCTGACCGGCTCAGACTTTGTGATCCACGACGGCCAGTCGGCGACGCCGGTGCTGGACAAGGTGGCGCGCCGCGCGCTGTTCCAGGACATGGACACGGCCTACAACGACCGCGCGTTCGTGTTCAAGAACCCGTTCCTGAACGAGGTGTTCGTCTGCTACGTGGCGATCGGTGGCACGGTGCCGAACAAGGCGCTGGTCTGGAACTACAAGGACCGGACCGTCAGCTACCGCGACATGCCGAACCTGAACCATGCGAGCTATGGCGTGGTCGACAGCACCCTCAGCGATAGCTGGGCATCGGACAACGATAGCTGGGACAGCGACCTGACGGCGTGGAACGGGCCCGGCTTCACGCCGAACCTGGCGCGCGTGTTGATGGCGTCGGACGAGGGGCAACTGCTGCTGCTCGACGCCTCGGCGTCATTCAACGGCGTGCTGCCCGAGTCGTTCCTTGAGCGCCGCGGGCTGGCCTTCGGCGACGATGAATACACGAAGCTGGTCGTGAGCATCCGTCCCCGCATCAGCGGGAACGTGGGCGAGACGGTGATCATCCGCGTCGGTGGCCACATGACGGACCCGACCGCAGATCCCGAATGGGATGCCGAGATCGAGTTTGTGATTGGCGAGGATATCAGCGCCGATTGCATGGTCGAGTACCGCTATATCGCCATCCGGTTCGAGACCGGCACCGCCGCGCAGTGGCGCCTGGATAGCTTCGACTACGAAATCCAACGCGGGAGCAAGTGGTGAAAAGCACAAAAGGAGCAATCCTGGGCTACAAGCCCGAGCCGGTGCCGACGGACCTGCCGCCGTCGGCGCAGCGCTACCTGGACCAGGAGCTGAACCGCATTGCGGGCGTGCTGCAGGGCGCGCTGCTACTGCTGGCGGTGATCAAGTCGACGAAGGTGCTCGCGCTGGAACCCATGTCGTCACCGCCGCCAACCCCTGTCATGCCCGAGATCGTCTACGCCGATGGCGTGGGCTGGGACCCTGGCAGCGGCGCGGGCTATTACTACTACAACGGCACGGTATGGACGCCGCTTGGATAGGAAAACATGATCGACCTGAACATTCAACACTACTTCTCCGGCCGCGAATACGCGAAACGCATGCACCTGCCAGCCGGTCACTATGCCGAGACGCACAAGCATGCGCATGACCATCTCAGCATCCTGGCTGTCGGTGAGGTGCTGGTGACGATCGACGGCATCGAGACGCGCTACGTCGGGCCCGACTGCATCACGATCAAAGCCGGCCAGGAGCACCGCATCGACGCGCTGACCGACTCCGTGTGGTTCTGCGTGCATGCCACGAATGAAACCGACCCTGAGCACGTAGACGAAGTGCTCATCAAAAAGGACTGACCGTGCAGAATTTCCTGAAAATTGCCGATGGGCTGAACGTCCTGCCGCTGCAGCTGGCGCTAGTCCGCCAGCCGGAATTATTCGGGCGCCGCAGCGCGCGCAAGGACGGCTACGCCGACTCGCCCCACCTGGCCATGTCGGATATCTGGGTGCGCTACAACCACCCGGACAACCTTGCCAAGGGCATGGAAGCGTTCAACAGCGAGCACGATTCGGTGTGGTATCCCGAGGCGGCCTACATTCCGGAGGTGCGCCCGATCGTCATGCACCTGATGGCACTGGTCGGCGGCGAGCGCCTGGGCGGCGTCCTGATCACCAAGATTCCGCCGGGCGGCACGATCGCTCCGCACGTCGACCGCGGCTGGCACGCCGAGTATTACGAGAAATTCTATGTGCCGATCCAGAACGACCCAGGCGCTGTGTTCGGCTTCGAAGACGGCGTCATCGAGGGCCGGCCTGGCGAGGCGTACTGGTTCTACAACGGCCGCCCGCATTGGGTGGAAAACAATTCCGCGCGCGATCGCATTGCGATGATCGTCTGCATCCGCACTCACAAGGAGAACTGATATGCCATGGGCAGTCGCAGGCGCCGCCATCGGGGCGGTAGGTAGCTATGCATCGAGCAAGAACAACAAGAAGGCGGCCGAAGCGGCATCCGGCGCGAATGCGCTCGATCCACGCGTCCAGGATATTCTGTTCGGCGCTGGTGGGCCGGATAAAGGCCTGCTGGCGCAATACCAAGGCATGCTCGGCACTCCGCGATCTGACGCGGCGAACACGTTCAACCAGACCAACCAGAACTACCTGGGCAATTACGGCGGCGCCGACATGGACGCAGCGCGCAACGCCGCCTACCGGGCCATGCAGGGCAATCAGGCGCCGACTACGCACACAGCCAGTTCCGCAGGCGCCACGGCCAGCCTGCCTGCCTACGCGGTCGGCACCAAGGTGGACGCCCCCGCGCAGAACAATTTGAACCTGACCGGCTCCTACAACAGCCTGATCAACGGCGCGCCGGGTGCGAACCCCTACCTTACCGGCGCCATCCAGAAGGGCATCAATCAGAGTTCGAACGCTTTCGGCAACATGCTGGCGGACCAGAAGTCGGCGACCCAAGACCTGCTGGGCGGCATCCGCGGCGGCGCCATCGCGGCCGGTCAGTACGGCGGCTCGCGCCAGGCGCTTGCCGAGGGCAAGGCGATCGACTCGTTCAACACGAACACGTCGCGCGCAGCGGCGCAGTTCGGCCAGAACAACACCGACGCGGCAGTGGCGGCGCAGGCCGGGGCGTACAACAGTGATCGCGATCGCCAGCTTGCCGCCACCCAGGGCCTGAGCGGCCAGCAGTACGGCGTGGCGCAGCAAAACGCGGCCATGTCCCACCAGGCCCAGATGCAAAACGTCCAGAACTCCCTCGACGTCAGCAAGACGAACGCGGGCATGGCGCAGCAAAACAACCAGTTCAACGCCGGCCTGGGGCAGCAAACGAATATGGCGAATTTGCAGTCGCAGCTCACGACCAACAATCAGAACAGCAGCAACAATCTGGCCGGCGCCGGGCTGCTGTCGGGCTTGCTCGGCGGCGCATCGAACCAGGTCAATGCCGGCGACAACTGGAGTCTGGACCGCGCCAAGGGCGTGAACTCGATCTTGGCGCCGTACCTGTCGATGATCCCGCAACAGCAGCCGGTGTATTCGAACAATGCTGGCGCGGCGATCGGCGGCGGCCTGGCCGGTCTGCAACTCGGCAGCTCGCTCGGCGGCATGTTCGGCGGCGGTAGCGGCAGCGGCGGCCAGACGACCGGCACGCTCGGCAGCCTGTTTGGCGGTGGCGGCTGGGGCACCAGCGGCAGTTATTTCTAAAGGATCATCATGGCCGGACTTCTCGACTTCCTCAACAACCAAAGCCCGGAGCAGCGCCAGGGTCTACTCGCCGCGGCGGCGCAGATTCTCCAGCAGTCCGGGCCATCGCGCACGCCGACCAGCCTGGGCCAGATCCTGGGCGGTGGCATCAGCGCCTACCAGCAGACCGAGCAGCAGGCGCGCCACCTGGGCCAGCTTGAGCAGATGCGCGGGTTGCAGCTTCAAGAGGCCCAGGCTGGCCTTGCCGATCGCCAGAGCGCGCGCGACCAAGAGCGGCAGATCAACGACGCGCTGCGCGGCGCCAACGGCGAAGGCGGCTTCGATGCCAATGCCGCGATCCAGGCGGTGATGCGCATCGATCCGCGCCAGGGCCTGGAGCTGCAGCGCTCGCTGACGAAGGCTGGACCCAAGTTCGACAGCGGCATCGAGTTCGTAAACGGCCCGGACGGAAAGCCAGTCGCGGTGCGCACGGCAGATGATGGCAGCGTGAAGTTGCTCGATGGCCTGTCGCCGCGCGAGAAGCTCCAGCTGGAAAACCTCGGCGGCCAAAGCGTCGCCGTGAACCCGTATGAGCTGCAAGCCGGCCAAGCCTTCCAGCGCACGGCATCCCCCGATGCCCAGCTCTCGGCCGCCACCCAGCGGCGCGGCCAGGACATCACCATGCGCGGCCAGAACATGGTCGACGCGCGCGCGGCGGCTTCGAACCCGGCCAACAAGCCGTTGCCAGCCGCGGCACTGAAAATGCAGCAGACCGAGCTCGACGCCCTTGCCACGGCCAGCGGCATCGACGGCCAGCTTGAGCGGATCCAGGGCCAGCTCGACAGCGGCAAGCTCTCGTTCGGCCCGGTATCGAATCTGGTCAACCGCGGCCTCAACGCCGCTGGTGCCTCGACCGAGAACAGCCGGAACCTGGCGAGCTTCCAGTCCACGCTGGAGAAGTTGCGGAACGACTCGCTGCGCCTGAACGCCGGCGTGCAGACCGACGGCGACGCGCAGCGCGCGTGGAACGAGCTGTTCACGAACCTGAACGACACGCAGCTGGTGCAGCAGCGGCTGGGCGAAATCCGCGGCATCAATCAGCGCGCCGCGCAGCTCCGCAAGCTGAACGTCGACGGCATCCGTGCCAACTATGGCCACGAGCCGCTGGATACCTCGCAGTACGAGCAGCCCGCCGCGGCGCCGGCGCAGCAACCGCGCCAGGCTGCCGCCGGCGGCAAGGTCGCAACCCTGTCCGATATCGCCGCCACCGCGCGCGCGAGCGGCCGCAGCACGGCAGAAGTCACCGCCGCCCTGCGCGCCAAGGGCTACACGATTGGAGGCCAATAATGGCTGGACGTAATCTTTCTGCCGAGCTGTTCGACGGCGCGCCGGCGCCGAAGGGTGGCCGGGACCTGTCGGCGGACCTGTTCGGCGATGCGCCGGCGCCGACCGCTGGCCCGAGCCGCACGGAGCGCTTCACGCGCGGCCTTCGCGACCCGATCGACGGCGGCGCTCAGCTGCTGGCGAATTTGCTTCCGCAGGGCCTAGTCGACGCCGGCAACCGCGCCAACAACTGGCTCGCCGACAAGACCGGCCTGGTTGCGCGCCTGCCGGAAGGCGGCGTCGATCAGCAGGTGCGCGAGGCCAACACCGACTACGAGGCGCGCCGCGCGGCCGCTGGTCAGTCCGGCATCGACGGCTACCGCCTGCTGGGCAATGTGGTGTCGCCGGCGAACGCGGCGATCGCCACGCGCGCGCCTGCGGCTGCATCGCTGGCGGGCCGCATCGGCGTCGGCATGGCCGGCGGTGCCGCATCTGGCGCGCTCGCTCCGGTCGCCGGCGGCGAGTTCTGGGATGAGAAGGCGAAGCAGGCCGGCGTCGGCGCCGCGCTGGGCGGCCTGGTGCCGGCGGCAGGCGCCGGCGTGGCGCGCATGGTCAGCCCGAACGCCTCGCGCAACACCAACCTGCAGCTCCTGCGCCGGGAAGGTGTCACGCCGACCATCGGCCAGGCGCTGGGCGGCCGGCTCGGCGCCGCAGAGGAAAAGCTGCAGAGCCTGCCGATCGTCGGTGACGCGATTGCCTCGGCGCGCGGCCGCGCCAGCGAGCAGTTCCAGGAAGCAGCATTCAACCGCGCCCTGGCGCCGGTCGGCCAGAAGCTGCCCGCAGGCCTGTCCGGCCGCGACGCGATCGTGCACACCGAGAACGTGCTGCGCCAGTCCTATGACGACGTGCTGACCCGCATCGGCGCCATCCCGCGCGACCAGCAGTTCGCCGCGAAGGTGGACGACTTGAAAAAGCTGGTCAACAAGGACGTGCTGTCGAAGGATGCGAAGCGCACGTTCCAGATGGTGCTGAACGATGTCGAGTCGGCATTCGACAACGGCATCCTGACGTCGGAGGGCTTCAAGCGTGTGGAAAGCCAGCTCGGCGCCGACGCGCGCAAGCTGGGCGGCTCGCAGAACATCTACGAGGGCCGTCTGGCGCCGGCGGTGCGGCAGCTACAGGAAGAGCTGCGCGGGCTGCTGCAGCGGCATGCCGGCGGCGCCGCCGACGACCTGCGCGCCACGAACACGGCCTGGGCCAACTTCAAGCGGGTGCAGACTGCGGCCGCCCGGGTCGGCGCCGAGGGTGGCGACTTCTCGCCGGCGCAGTTCCAGAGCGCCGTGCGCGCGCTGGACAAGTCGAAAGACAAGGGAGCATTCGCCCGCGGCTCCGCCCTGGGGCAGGATCTCGGCGACGCCGGGCGCTCGGTCCTCACCGGCAAGGTCGCAGACAGCGGCACGGCCGGCCGGGCGCTGCTGGGCGTCGGCGCGCTGGGTTCGTCCTACCTGCTCAACCCAGCCGTTGCGGCCGGGCTGTTGGGCGGCGCCGGCGCGTACCTGTCACCGGCGCAGCGCGCGCTTGTAGCCGCGGTGGCCTCGCGCCCACAGGCGGCCCAGGGCGCGGCCCAGACGCTCCGGCGCACCGCACCCGTGCTTGTCCCTGGAGCGGTCCAACTGGGTCTTCAGGTACTTGAATAGGAGCGAATAGAAGGTCACTCCAGCCGCTGAGGCGGCGCCGCGCAGTAGGTTGTCGTCCATGTCGTATCCCGTTGTCAACTCATCCATTATAGGCCACGTTCGCGTGGCCTTTTTCTTTTCTGAAAGGTCATCATGACCCCTTCCAACCCCACCCCGGGCGGTTTCGACGTCGACGCCATCCTCAGCTGGGCGCTGCTGATCGGCATTTCCCTCTGGGGTGGCTGGGCCAGCTTCGTGCGCAAAATGCGCGACGGCCACGCGCGCGCCTGGAACATCACCGAGTTCGTCGGCGAGCTGTGCATCAGCGGCTTTACCGGCATCGTCACCGCGCACCTGTGCGACTACATCGGCGCGCCGACGTCGCTCAAATACGCCCTGGTCGGCATCATGGCCCACATGGGCAGCCGGGCGTTGTTCAAGCTCGAGAGTCTGGCCAACACGAAGTTCAATCTGCCGACCGACGCCCCGCGCAAGGAGGATGAACATGCCGCCTAGCGCCTTCATCAACCTGCTGCTGCCGGCCGCCCAGCGCGTGCACCGCGAACACGGCATCCCGGCATCGATCACGATCGGCCAGGCCGCGCTCGAGTCGGGCTGGGGCTCACGCGCGCCCGGCAATAACCTGTTCGGCATCAAGGCCGACCGCGCCTGGAAGGGCAAGACCGTCGACATCGCCACGCACGAATACGTCGCCGGCAAGCGCGTGGATGTGGTCGACAAGTTCCGCGCCTACGGCAGCATCGATGACGCAATCGCCGACCGTGCACGCTTCTTCAAGGCGAACCCGCGCTATGCGGCCTGCTTCAAGGAGGTAACCGGCGAAGCCTGGGCGCGCGCGCTGCAGAAGGCCGGCTACGCCACCGACCCGAAATACGCCGAGAACCTCATCGCCGTCATGCGCGGCCGCAACATGTCCCAATACGACCACCTGAAAGGAAAGCCATGAAACGCATCCTGCTGCTTGCCGCCCTACTCACGCTGGCCGGCTGCTCGAACTTGACCCTGCAGTGCAGCGGCACCTACACCGGCGACGAGGTGCGCAATGGCGCCGCCGGCAAGTAAGGCCCGGTTCCTGTCGACGCTGCGCACGGATCGCGTCGGCCTGGCCAGCGCCGATCGCATCCTGCTGGCGCCGCTGGTGTTCTCGTCCGAGCTGCTCGACCGCTACGTGGTCGTGCCGACCGGCTTCGTCACCGACTTCGCAAGCGTGCCGCGCGCGCCGTTCACCTACTGGCTGTTCGGCGGCGTGGGCGACGAGGCGGCCGTGGTGCACGACTTCTTGTACGAGCGGGGCCTGGTACCGCGCGAGCAGGCCGACGACGTCTACCTGGAAGCGCTGGAGGCCTGCGGCGTGGTGAAGTGGCGCCGGCTGTCCATGTGGGCCGCGGTGCGGGCATTCGGCAGTTCCCGCTACAGCGGGAACGTGGCGCAGGGTGCGTGATGCAATATGACATCTACGCCCTCACGCCCGCCGGCGGCGGCCACGTCCTGACGGTTCACCAGGAGCGCAAGGACGCTGGGCCGCGGCTGGTGGTCATCGCTGGCGGCGAAGTGTCGGGGCCAGCCGAAGCGATGATGGAGCGGATCATGGGCGAGCCGCTGGACGGCCAGCTCGGCAGTGCTACACTCGCCGGATGCTCGCAAAAGTAAAGCTCCTACGCCAGCGCGGTCAGCGCATGTCCGACAACGAAATCGCCCGCGCTCAGTTCGTCGAGGGCGAGCTCGTTGTGCACGGCATGGGCGGCATGATCCTGGCCGAGCTCCAGCGCCCTGGCAATCAGGTGGCCGAGCCGCTGCTAGTGCTCTACGAGGCGAAGCTCACCACGATGCACGGTCCAGGGATGCTGCTCAAGGGCGAGGAACGGCCGCAGGGCGACAAGGGGCCAGCGTACGTCCAAGAGTGGTCGGTGCGGCTCGGCATGTAGCCCTGCAAAACTTTACTGAAATACAGTTGTAAGTGTTTGTTTTATATAGGCTCATACAGTGGTCGATGGTGGGCTTGATCGCACTTGTTATCCACGCTCAACCTTATGATTTCACGGGGAAAAATGTCATTCAGGCATCTGTAACAGGGTGTAATTCCCACAGCGCATTGGCCCGGCAAACCGTATGATGGCAATATCAGGAGGACCGCCATGAAATATATTGCCATCATTCTCGGGTCGCTCGGCCTGCTCGCCGGCTGCGCCGCGCCCGGCCCGACCTATACCTATGCACAGCCGTCCGATCCCAGCCAGTGGCGCGTCGTATCCGTCACCCCGGTGCCCGTCGGCACCGGCGCCCAAGTGGCCGCCTCCGGCCAGGGCGGGGTCGTGACCTCGACGCCGATCGCAACGACGACGCCGAGTTCGGGCTGGACCACCACATCGGTGACGCCGGTCTATCGCACCCAGCAGCCGGTGATCGTGCAGCAGCAACCCGTGTGGGTGCAGCAGCAGCCGGTGTATGCGCCGCAGCCGGTGTATGCGCCGCAGCCGGTGTATGTCGAGCAGCCGCGCTACTGGTATCCGCCGATTTCGATCGGCCTGGGCTTCGACTTCGGCCGCAGCAGCTGGCGTGGCCACCGCCATCGCGGCTGGGGTGGACATATCGGGACGCGCTGGCCTTACGGCTGGTAAGAACGCAAAGCCGGCTGATGCCGGCTTTTTTGTGGCGGCTCCCCTGACACTATGGGGTGGACGGCTCGCCGTCCACGCGTCCAAATCCTGTATGCGATGTGGCGGAGCGTGCTTTCGTTGAACGCGTGGACGGGGAACCCGTCCACCCTACGGTGCCACCAACTTTCCAGAACAGTCAGACCACAGGGGCGCCAAGCGACTCGGGCCTTCGCGCAAGCAAATCGGACAGCCGTTGCAGCCCCGCCTGCAAGCGCCCGCGGTCCTTGATGCTGCCCAGGGAAATCCGGATGGCATTCACGGATCCGCTGCCTGTTGCGAATGCCTCCGCCGGCGTGACTGCGATGCCCTCGCCGTCCGCAGCGCGCGCAAGCTGCGACGAGTTCCAGTACGCCGGCAGCTCGAGCCAGACATGCAGGCCGTCGCCAGAGCCGCTGTAGCGCCCCGCCAGGACGTCCCGCGCCATCCGCTGGCGCTGGCGCGTCTCCTTGCGTACGCCCTCCATCAGGCCATCCGCGGAACCGTCGAGGATCCACTGGGTGGCCAGGGCGGCCGTCAGCGGGCCGGTCATCAGCGCAAACGATCTCAGCGCGACCAGCAAACGTGCGCGATCGTCCGGGTTGCGTACGAGCACGAAGGCGACACGCAAGCCGGGCGTCAGGCATTTCGACAGCGTCGAGATGTAGATCACCTGTTCCGGGGCAAACGTGGCAATCGGCGGCGGCGGCGCGTCCGCCAGCAGCCAGTAAGGATCGTCCTCGACGATGCGTACATTCCAACGCTGCGCGATGCCGGCGAGTTCCTGGCGCCGGCCTTGCGGCATGGTGACGGCGGTCGGGTTTTGCAAGGTCGGGTTGAGGTAGATGAGCGTGGGATTGTGCTGGCGGCATGCTTGCTCGAGCGGCTCGGGCAGCATCCCGTGCCCGTCCGCATCCACCGCGACGATGCGCCGGCCGAACTGGGTCGCTGCCGCACGAAGGCCGGGATAGGTCGTCGGCTCTGCCAGGATGACGTCGCCCGGCGCCGTCAGCGCGAGAATCGATGCGGCGATCGCCGCCTGCGCACCCGGACAGACAACGATCAGTCCAGGATCCAGGTGGCCGAACATCGGTGCGAGCCATTGGGCCCCAGCCTTGCGGTCGGAATCGCTTCCCCCGCCCAGGTGGTAAGTCATCAGCAATTCGCTGTCGGACCGCATCAGCACTTGCGACAAACCCTGCTTCATCATGTCGTCGAAGTCCACGCCGTCCGGCGGTGGCGGGGTATTCATGCTCAGGTCGAGGACCGGGGTCAGTTCGACTTTCGGCGCCGCGACATACGTGCCCCGGGCGCCGCGGCCCTCCAGCAGGTTGCGGCGCCTGGCTTCGTCGTAGGCGCGCGTGATCGTCGTCAGGTCGACCTCCAGCCGTGCCGCCAGATGACGCTGCGGCGGTAACCGGTCGCCCGGTTTCAGCGATCCATCCACCACCGCCGCCTGCAAGGCATCCGCGATCTGCAAGAAGCGCGGCCCGCCGTGCGCGGCCAGGCGCGGCAACCAGATCGGCGCATGCGGGTCTTGTATGGCTTTCAACTGGGACATTTTGTCTCGATGTATGGAAATTGCTTTCGAGTAGTATGCCTCAATATGCTCGCATCGATGCTGCTGTCAAAGTCAAAGCCGGGAACTACACACACATGATGGAATCGATCCCAATCATCTTCGTTATCTTCAAGGCGCTCGTGCTCGGCACGGGCATGTTCTACGCCATCAAATGGCACTACGACCAGGGAAAGAAGGGGAAGGTGCAGGAAAGGCGCGCGGTGCTGCGCGCGGCCGGCAAGGTGGCGGCAATCTTCGTGCTGTCGCTCGTGGCCCTGGGGCTGCTGACCTACTTCCTGCTCAGCAAGCTCAGCCTGGACATGGGTTTGTCGTAACGGCAAATCGCGACGGTTGCCGGGCGTGAGGCGCTGCCCTCCCGGCCAACCGTCGCGCGCGGTGACTCAATGCCCGTGCTGGCGCTCGTACTCGTCCGCTTCGGCCTTGGTGGCGTGGATGATGCCGTCCGGATGTTCCGGCGGCGTGTACAGGGTGTACAGGCGCATCGGTTCGGTCTTCGAGGTATTGATGACGTTATGCTCGGTGCCGGCCGGGATCACGACGGCCACGCCGTCTTCCAGCTTGTGCTCTTCGCCGTCCAGCAGCGCCACGCCCTCGCCCGCCTCGACGCGGATGAACTGGTCGTGGCCATCGTGGTGCTCGAGGCCGATCTCTTCACCCGGCTGCAGGGTCATGATGACCAGCTGGCTGCGCTTGGTGGTGTAGAGCACTTCGCGGAAGTTGTTTCCTGCCAGCGTTTTTTCTTCGATATTGATGCTATAGCCCGACATGGGATTCTCCAGGATGCTGCGCGCAGGGATAGCGTCGCGCGCGGTGGTTCACGGGCGGCCGATGCCGCTCTGACATCGATTGTATAAGAGCCGGACGTTTTGTGTGCGAGGCGCCCCGCACCGCATAAAAGCGGCTTCAGCCGGCGCCGAACAGATCGTGGGCGTCGAGGATGGCCCAGGCGATCTCGGGCCGCTCGGCCAGGCGCCGTCGCACCGCCGCCGGCACCGACTGGCGGATCTTCTTGCACAGTCCGGGACGCTCCTCGAGCACGATCACGATGCCGCGCACGGTGCGCACCTCGTTGGGGCCGGGCGCGATGCGCAGCTCGCTGCCGACGTTCTTGCGGATCAGGTGTTGCACGTGCTGGAGGTCGGCATAGCTGTCGACGCGCTCGATGCGCTCGATCAGCTTCTGTTCCTGCTGGCGCGTGATCAGGAGCGGCCGCTGGTCGGCTCCCGGGTCGGCCAGCACCTGTTCGCGCTCGCAGACGCAGGCGCCCGGCGGGCACTCGACCCGCAGGGGCATGCTGGCAAACGCCGCCAGCGAAACAGGGGATGCTGCGGCAGTGGTCGTCACAGTCAGGAAGGATAGTCGCCTGATACGTCGGCTGGTCCCGCCGATTCTACACCGGCGACGTCGCCCAGGGCGCCATCCTCGTCCCCGGCCACGTCCGCCAGGAACTGCGTCATCCGCTTGTAATGCGAGCCCTTCCAGTAAACGCGCTGGCAAGTGTCGCAGGTCGTAAAACTGTCGTGCTGCGCGCGTACCGATGGCGGCAGGCGTTCGATCACGCTGGCCTTGTCGACGGCGCGCAGGACCGCATCGCAGTGCAGGCACAGCGAGAACGGCCGGGCGCCGTCCGGCAGCTCCAGCCGCTCGAACAATTCGCGCAATTGCTGCGCCGGTTCAAGTGCGTGGATGTAGCAGCCGTGCACGATCGAGCGCCGCTTGAGCAGCTCGCGGTCGCGCGTCAGGACGATACGGTCGTCGCGACCAGCCAGTTCCTCGACCTCGTCGTCATGATAGTGGTTGTCGTACAGGGTGCCATAGCCCGCCATCCGCAGCAGGCGCGCCAGGGCGCCCAGGTGCGAGCCGGCGACGAAGCGCATGCGCGCGCGGGGCCGCTCACGCAGCCGCCCCTGCGCAAGTCCGCCATGCGGGCCGATGCCGTGCAGCTCGAAGCGCGCATAGGCGGCGACGTGGTCGCCTTCCTGGAGCACCCGGTCGAAGCCGCTGTCCTCGCGGTTGACGAATACGGTCTCGACTTCGGTATGCGGCACGCCCAGCGCCTCGATCATGTGCTTGGTGGTCGCGCGGTGCGCGCATGCGGACGCGAAGGTGCGTCCGCGCCGGTCGCGGGGCAGGAATTCGCCCAGCACCTGATGGAAACGAAACGTCGCGGTCACCATGGTCGCACCTGCCTTGCACTACGTGGGCTGCCTGCGGCCCTACTCGTTCATCAATTCTAGTGCATTCGGCACCGACGCGCCCTCCGCCGTATTGTCGAAGACGCACCACACCTTCCGCCCCTGTGCAACCAGCGCATCGAATTCGGCGCGCCAGCGCGCGATCTCTTCTTGCGGATAGCGCGAGTAATAGATGCGCGGTGCGCCATGCAGCCGCACGTAAGCCTCGCTGTCGCTGGTGGGTTCGTGCGGCCCCGGCTGGCCGGCGGCCGGATCGGCGATCACGCGGATCACCCTGTTCTCGCGCAGCAGGTCGGTGGCCGGCTCGGAAAACCAGCTGGCGTGGCGCGCCTCGAAGGCGATGCTGCAAGCGAAGCGGGCGCGCAAGCCGTCGAAGAAAGCCTGCGCCGGCGCGTCGGTGAAACCGAAGCGCGGCGGCAGCTGCACCAGCAGGCAGCCCAGCTTGTGGCCCAGCATGCCAGCCTCCCGCTGGAAACGGTCGAGCTGCTCGTCGACGTCGACCAGGCGCGCCTCATGGGTCATGGCGCGCGGCACCTTGACGGCGAAGCGGAAGTCGTCCGGCACGCTGGCGGCCCAGCGGGCATAGGTTTCGGGCTTGTGCGGCTTGTAGAACGAAGAATTTATTTCCACCATGGGGAAGACGGCGGCATAACGTTCCAGGTGGCTTCCCTCGACGGGGAAGGCATCGGCGCACGCTTTGGGCAAGCTCCAGCCGGCGCAGCCGACGAGCAGGCGCCCGGTCGATTCGGATTGAGGCATCGGACTATCGTGATCGTGTCGTTTCCATAATTCTATGGGAGTCGGGCCCGGCGCGGCGCATGGCTGGGCCAGCGACGGGTTTGCGCGGCGCCGCTTACAATATCGTCATCGTATCAACCGAAGGAGAACACCATGAGCGACCCGCTCCACGTCGTCTGCCCGCACTGCGATGCGGTCAACCGCATGCCGCAGGCGCGCCTGCAGGACGCCCCTACTTGCGGCAAATGCGCGCAAGCCATCTTCAGCGGCCGCCCGCTGGACGTCGACAGCGCCCGCTTCGAGCGCCACATGGGCCGCAACGATATCCCGGTGCTGGTCGATTTCTGGGCCGAATGGTGCGGCCCGTGCAAGATGATGGCGCCGGCATATGCCCAGGCTGCACAGCGCCTGGAGCCGCAGGTGCGCCTGCTGAAAGTCGACACCGAGCGTTCGCAGGATTTATCGGGACGTTTCGCGATCCGTAGCATCCCTACCCTCGCGCTGTTCAAGGGCGGACGCGAGATCGCGCGCCAGTCGGGCGCCATGGATGCGGGGCGGCTGGTGGCCTGGGTCCAGCAACATGTAGGCTGAATCCTTCATCGTTCCGGCCGGCATCACTTGATACAAGGACGACCCATGCTGCTACAATGACAACAAACGGGACCATCCCCGTCCTTCATGAGGAGCCACTATGTCGCAAGAACTGGTTTTGGAACGAGGCATCGAGGACAGCAAGCACTGGGCGCGCATCCTGTACGTCATCCACGCACTGACCTTCTTCTTCTCGCTCGGGATGCTGTCGATCGTCCCGGTGATCATCAACTACATCAAGCGGCCGGAAACCGTGGGGACGATGGTCCACAGCCATCACACCTGGATGATCCGCTCGTTCTGGTGGTACGTGGCCTGGATGGCCGTCGGCGGCGTGCTGTTCATCACCGTCATCGGGATTCCGGTCGCCTACCTGCTGTGGTTCGTGGTCTGGGTCTGGAAAGCCTACCGCCTGGTGCGCGGCTTCCTCGACCTGAACAGCAACCGGGCGATGCCGGTTTAAAAACCGAATGGGGCCGACCAGGCCCCATTTTCATTTACAACTTGCCGAACGCACGTTTCAGGTCGGCGATCAGGTCGGCCGGGTCTTCCAGGCCGACGTTGAAGCGCACCAGCACGCCCGGATCGTTCCACTTGTCGCGCAGGCTCTTGATCCGGTACGGCATCACCAGGCTGTTCGGGCCGCCCCAGCTGTAGCCGATGCCGAACAGGCGCAAGGCATCGACCATGCGGTCGACCTGGGCTTCGTCATAGCGCGGATCGAACACGACCGAGAACAGGCCGCCGGCGCCCGTGAAATCGCGTTTCCAATTGGCGTGGCCGGGGCAGTCCTCGAAGGCCGGATGCAGCACCTTCGCCACCTCGGGCCGCGCCTTGAACCAGGCTGCCAGCGTCCGCGCGCTCGCGTCGTGGCGCTCGAAGCGCAGTTTCATCGTCGGCAGGCCGCGCTGCACCAGGTAGGCGTCGTCCGGGCTCACGCCCATGCCGAGCCGCATATGCGCCTGCGCGATGCGGTCGTCCAGCGCTTTATCGCGGGTAATCACGGCGCCCATCAACAGGTCCGCACCGCCCGACTGGTACTTGGTCAGCGCGTGCATGACGATGTCGACGCCATGGTCGAAACCACGCAGCGCCAACCCTGCGGCCCAGGTATTGTCCAGCGCGACTATCACGCCGCGCGCGTGGGCCGCCTTGCACAAGGCCGGCAGGTCCGGCACTTCCATCGACACCGATCCCGGCGCCTCGGTCCACAGCAGCTTCGTGTTCGGCTGGATCAGGTCGGCGATGCCGGCCCCGATCATCGGATCGTAGTAGCGCGCCGAGACGCCAAAGTCCTGGGTCAGCCAGCGTCCCAGTTCGCGGTTCGGGTTGTAGACGTTATCCGGCAGCAGGACGTCGTCGCCGCTCTTGAGCAGGGCGAAATCGACCATCGCAATCGCCGCCAGGCCCGAGGGCGTCAGCAGGCAGTGCGCGCCGCCTTCGATCTCGGCCAGCTTGGCTTCCAGGGTGAACGTGGTCGGCGTGCCGTGCAGGCCATAGGTATAGGCCTGCTTGTCGCGCCACTCGGTCGAGCGCATCGCGGCGGTGTTCGGAAACAGCACCGTCGATGCGCGGTGAATGCCGGGCGGGAAGGCATCGAAGCCGCTCGGCGCGACGTAGTCGCTATGGATCAGGGTGGTCTGGATCGACTTCTTGGTCATAGGACGGTCGCGCTGGGCTTCAGATGAAATGGGTCAGACGGGGTTGGCCCACAGGTCGTGGGCATCGGCCTTGGTAATGACCACGTCGGCGAACTGGCCGACCGCCAGCTTCTGCTTGCCCGGCACCAGCGGACGCTTGATGTGGACCACGCCGTCGATCTCCGGCGCATCCGCGTTTGATCTGCCGATCGCTTCGCGTGGGCCGACCTCGTCGATGATCACGCGCACGGTCTTGCCGACCTTGGCCTGCAGGCGCTTGGCCGAGATTTCCTCTTGCAGCAGCATGACGCGCGCGCGGCGTTCCTCGCGCACTTCTTCCGGCACCGGATTGGCCAGCTCGTTGGCGGTTGCGCCTTCGACCGGCGAATAGGCGAAGCAGCCCAGGCGGTCGATCTGCGCTTCCTTCAGGAAGTCGAGCAGGTATTCGAATTCGGCCTCGGTCTCGCCCGGGAAGCCGGCGATGAAGGTCGAGCGAATGGTCAGGTCCGGGTTCATCTTGCGCCAGTTGAGGATGCGCTCGAGGTTCTTCTCGCCGCTGGCCGGGCGCTTCATGCGCTTCAGGACGTCCGGATGCGCGTGCTGCATCGGGATGTCGAGGTAAGGCAGCACGTGGCCGTCGCCCATGAACGGGATCGCGTGGTCGACGTGCGGGTAAGGATAGACGTAGTGCAGGCGCACCCACGCATCGTACTGGCGCGCCAGCTGGCCCAGCGCTTCGACCAGTTGCGTCATGTGGGTCTTGATCGGGCGACCGTTCCAGAAGCCGGTGCGGAACTTGACGTCGACACCGTAGGCCGACGTGTCCTGCGAAATCACCAGCAGTTCCTTGACGCCGGCCTTGAACAGGTTCTCGGCTTCGAGCAGCACTTCGTCGATGCGGCGCGACACCAGGTCGCCGCGCATCGACGGAATGATGCAGAAACTGCAGCGGTGATTGCAGCCTTCCGAAATCTTCAGGTAGGCGTAGTGCTTGGGCGTCAGCTTGACGCCGTGGTCCGGCACCAGGTCGATGAACGGGTCGTGCGGTTTCGGCAGGTGCAGGTGCACCGATTCCATCACCTCGGTGACGGCGTGCGGGCCGGTCACGGCCAGCACCTTCGGGTGCACCTTGGTGATGATGTCGTCGCCCGCCGCATCCTTCTTGGCGCCCAGGCAGCCGGTGACGATCACTTTGCCGTTCTCGGCCAGCGCTTCGCCGATCGCGTCGAGCGACTCCTGCACTGCGGCGTCGATGAAGCCGCAAGTGTTGACGATCACCAGGTCGGCGCCGTCATAGGACTTGGCGGTCTGGTAGCCTTCGGCGCGCAGCTGGGTCAGGATCTGTTCCGAGTCGACCAGCGCCTTCGGGCAACCGAGCGAGACGAAGCCGACCTTCGGCGCGGTCACCCCGGCGGCTGGCGTCGGGATGACGATGGCTGGGGCCTTGGCGGCGGCGGCGATGCTGCCAGAGTTGAGGGAAGGATTACGACGGAGTTCAGGCATGGGCGGACGACAAATGATTTGGGCAATCCGCGATTGTACCTGAACCGGGTGTGGTGGTGGGACCACTGACAGTCCCACGTCGTTCCCGCGGAGGCGGGAACCCAAGTCTGTTGCGTAGTAGCTTCGTCGAGCGTAGTCGCTACGCTGAGAAACTTGGGTTCCCGCCTGCGCGGGAACGACCTGCTGAAGCTGCTGACGGCGGCCGCGCAGGCGGTGTGCGCAACGAGATTATTTCTTGTCGGTCGGATTGGTCGGCATGCCCGGGAACGGGAAAGCGCCGAACATGGCCTTGCTCTGGTTCTGCATCTGCTCCTGCATCTGCAGGAACAGGTTCTTGCTCTGGTCGATGTAGTTGTTCATCATGCCCTGCATCATCGGGCCCTGGACGTTCATGAACTGGGTCCACATCTCGGGGCTGAACGGCTTGCCTTCGAGGGCGCCGGCGGCGTTGCTGGTGAACTTGTTCTGGATGTCGGTGAAGGCCTGGACGTTCTTTTCCAGGTAGGAACCCATCATGCCCTGCATCGCGTGGCCGTAGTAGCGGATGATCTGGGCCAGGACCGAGCTCGAGAACATTGGGACGCCGTTCGCTTCTTCTTCCAGGATGATCTGCAGCAGGATGCTGCGGGTCAGGTCTTCGTTGCTCTTGGCATCGACCACGGTGAATTCATCGGCGTCGAGCACGAGCTGTTTGACGTCGGAAAGCGTAATGTATGAACTGGTCTGCGTGTCGTACAGGCGACGGTTCGGGTATTTCTTGATCAGGCGTTCCGTACTTTTCTTCACACTGCTCATCTCTCGTTCCATAGGTTGCGCCGCGGCTTCGTGAGCCTCGTACTTAGAATTGT
>DDKG01000312.1 GCA_002339265.1 Massilia sp. UBA2604
GCAGCTCGACGGCCACCGCCACGGCGCGCTGGTCGACAACGAAGCCATCGCCAACGTGCGCATGGCCCTGCACGACCTGGCCGAGGGCCTGGTGCCGGCCGCGCCGGTGGTGGCGCCGTCCTACCTTACGGCTGCGCCGCGCACCGAACACTCCCTTGACAATGCGCACCGCTACAAGATCGAGCTGCCCGAGGTCGCCCAGCGCGACATCAATGCCCTGGTCGATGAACTGGGCCTGATGGGCCGCGTCTCGGTGGCGCCGCTCGAGGGCGGGCGCACGGCGCTGGTCATCACCACCCACGAGAGCCTGGACGACATCATCGCGATCTGCTCCTTCGTGCTTGACCCGGACGAGCTGAAGATCTTCGAGGCGCCGGCGCTCACGCCGGAACAGCGCGCGATCGAGGCGGCCGAGCGCAAGCGCATCGAGGATGCGCAGGGCTATGGTTTCTTCGGTCCGGACGACGACGTCGGCCCGGCCGGCGGCGAGCTGTCGGAAGACGATCTCGGTTATGGCTTCTTCCAGCCGATCGAGCAGATCCGCGCCGCGGCCGGCATCGTGGCCGCCGCGCCGGAACCTGTCGCCGCCAGCATGTCGGCACAAGCGCAAAACATGGTCGAGCACCTGGCCGAACTGAGCGCCGAGAAAAAGGCCGCCAAGAAGGACGACAAGAACGAATCGTCCTCGATCCGCGTCTCGGTGGAGAAGGTCGACCAGCTGATCAACCTGATCGGCGAACTGGTGATCACCAACGCCATGCTCGAGCAGCGCAGCAACGTGCTTGACCCGATCCTGCACGAACGCCTGCTGTCGTCGGTGAGCCAGCTGGGCCGCAACACGCGCGAGCTGCAAGAGGCGGTGATGTCGATCCGCATGATGCCGATGGACTTCGTGTTCTCGCGCTTCCCGCGCATGGTGCGCGACCTGGCCGGGAAACTGGGCAAGAAGGTCGACTTCATCACCCACGGCGCCGCGACGGAACTCGACAAGGGCCTGATCGAACGCATCGTCGATCCGCTGACGCACCTGGTGCGCAACTCGATCGACCACGGCGTCGAAATGCCGGCCGCGCGCGTCGCCGCCGGCAAATCCGAAGCCGGGCGTTTGTTCCTGTCGGCCGGCCACCAGGGCGGCCACATCGTGATCGAAGTGGCCGACGATGGCGGCGGGTTGAATCGCGAGAAGATCCTGGCCAAGGCGGCGTCGAACGGGCTGGCGGTCTCGGACAATATGACGGATTCGGAAGTCTGGCAGCTGATCTTCGCGCCCGGCTTCTCGACCGCCGAGGTGGTCACCGACGTGTCCGGCCGCGGGGTCGGCATGGACGTCGTCAAGCGCAACATCACCGCCATGGGCGGCACGGTCGACATCCGTTCGGCGGCTGGTTTCGGCACCACGATCTCGATCTCGCTGCCCCTGACGCTGGCGATCCTGGACGGCATGTCGATCCGCAGCGGCGAAGAAATCTACATCCTGCCGCTGTCCTTCGTGGTCGAGTCGCTGCAGCCGGCGCCCGAGGACGTGCGCGACATCGCCGGCCGTGGACGCGTGCTGAAGGTGCGCGGCGAATACCTGCCCCTGATCCCGCTGCACCAGATGTTCGACATCGAGCCGCGCCACCGCGAGCCGAGCGACGGCATCGTCGTCATCCTCGAAACCGAGGGCAAGAAGGCGGCGCTGTTCGTGGACGAGCTGGTGGGGCAGCAGCAGGTGGTGGTCAAGAACCTGGAAGCGAATTACCGCAAGGTGGCCGGGATTTCCGGCGCAACCATCATGGGTGACGGCGGCGTCGCCCTGATCCTCGACGTGGCGGCGCTGGTGCGCTCGTCGCGTCAGCTGGCCGACGATCCGGTCGTTCTATAAATTTTCATATTTTTCATACAAGAGGAAACCCATGTCCAACCTGGCAAACACCACCTCGGCTGACGGGACCGCGAACGACGGCGCCGGCAACGAATTCCTGGCCTTCACCCTGGGCTCGGAAGAATACGGCATCGACATCCTGAAAGTGCAGGAAATCCGCGGCTACGAGGCCGTGACCCGCATCGCCAACGCCCCCGAATTCATCAAGGGCGTGATCAACCTGCGTGGCATCATCATCCCGGTGGTCGACATGCGCATCAAGTTCAACCTGGGCACCCCGGTGTACGACCAGTTCACCGTCGTGATCATCCTGAACATCGGCGGTCGCATCATGGGCATGGTGGTCGACAGCGTGTCCGATGTGACCACCCTGACCCCGGACCAGATCAAGCCGGCGCCAGAGATGGGCACCGCCTTCAATTCCGACTACATGATCGGCCTGGGCACCGTCGACGAGCGCATGCTGATCCTGGTCGACATCGACAAGCTGATGTCCTCGGGCGAAATGGGCCTGATCGACAAACTGGCTGCCTGATTTCGCGGCGGCGCGCAGCATCAACAACCCGGACCGCGCCATGACGGCGCGGACCAACAAGCATTCAGAAGGCAAGCAACGTGCCGCAGCAGAAAACAGAGACGGTCAAGGAATTCGATTTCACCCGACGTGACTTCGAACGGGTACGCGCGCTGATCCACCAGCGCGCCGGCATCTCGCTGGCCGACAGCAAGCAAGAGATGGTTTACAGCCGCCTGGCGCGGCGCCTGCGCGCGACCGGCATCCAGTCGTTCGCCAATTACCTGGACGACCTGGAAGCGGGCCGCATGGACCGCGAGTGGGAATCGTTCACCAATGCGCTGACGACCAACCTGACCTCGTTCTTCCGCGAGGCGCATCACTTTCCGCTATTGCACGAGCATTTGACGGCTGCGCGCAAGAAGGACACCCGGCCGCTGACCATCTGGTGCTCGGCCGCGTCGACCGGCGAAGAGCCGTATTCGATCGCGATGACGGCCTGCGAGGCGTTCAATACGCTGACACCGCCGGTGCACATCGTCGCCACCGACATCGACACCAATGTGCTCAACACCGCCTCGAACGGCGTGTATCCAATGGAGCGGCTCGACAAGATGTCGCCGGAGCGCCTGCGCCGCTTCTTCCTGAAAGGGAAGGGCGCCCACGAGGGCATGGCGCGCGTGCGCCCGGAACTGCGCAACCTGGTCACCTTCAAGCAACTGAACCTGCTGGCCGACGGCTGGCCGCTGGAAGGGCAGTTCGATGCCATCTTCTGCCGCAACGTGATGATTTATTTCGACAAGCCGACCCAGCGCAAGATCCTGGGCCGCTTCGTGCCGCTGATGAAGCCGCATGCGCTGCTGTTCGCCGGCCACTCCGAGAACTTCCTGTACGTGTCGGATGCGCTGCGCCTGCGTGGCAAGACGGTGTATGAACTCGATGGACGCGGTGCCTGAAGGCGTGAGACGACCATGAACAACCAGTTCGCCACCAACCTCTATCACGACCGCACCTTCAACGTCGACGCGGCCAAGATCCTGCCGGGCGAGTATTTTTATACCGGCAAGGACATGCTGATCGCGACCGTGCTCGGCTCTTGCGTGTCGGCCTGCATCCGCGACCGCCTGACCGGCCTGGGCGGCATGAACCACTTCATGCTGCCCGACGGTGGCGCCGACGCCGGCAGCAACCCGGTCTCGGCCTCGATGCGCTACGGCTCGTTCGCGATGGAGATCCTGATCAACGACCTGCTCAAGGCCGGCGCCCGCCGCGAACACCTGGAAGCCAAGGTGTTCGGCGGCGGCGCCGTGCTGCGCGGGTTTACCGCGATGAACGTCGGCGAACGCAACGCCGCCTTCGTGATGCAGTTCCTGAAAACCGAACGCATCCCGGTGGTCGCCGAAGACCTGAACGACATCTACCCGCGCAAGGTGTTCTTCTTCCCGCGCACGGGCAAGGTACTGGTCAAGAAGCTGATGCAAACCCAGAACGATACGCTGGCGAAGCGCGAACTCGACTACGCCAAGCGACTCAAGGTCGAACCCGTCGGTGGCGCCATCGACCTGTTCTGACCTGTTAGTTGAAAGGAAAAAGCATGAAGACCAAGGTGCTGATCGTCGACGACTCCGCGCTGATTCGCAGCGTGATGAGCGAGATCGTCAATTCCCAGCCCGACCTCGAAGTAGTGGCCACCGCGCCCGATCCGCTGGTCGCGCGCGAGCTCATTAAAAAGCACAATCCGGACGTCCTGACGCTGGATGTCGAGATGCCCAAGATGGACGGCCTCGACTTCCTGGAAAAGCTGATGCGCCTGCGCCCGATGCCGGTGCTGATGGTGTCGTCGCTGACCGAGCGCGGCTCGGAAATCACGATGCGCGCGCT
>DDKG01000311.1:0-32706 GCA_002339265.1 Massilia sp. UBA2604
GAACGATTCGCGCAGGTTCGCAAACAGCAGTGCCAGTTCGCGCCGCGTCGGCAGCGCCCCCCCATGGCCGTTGGCCCAGTCCACGGCCGTGGGCCAGCTGACGTCGGAGGAGTCGCCTGGCAGCAGGACCAGGTGGTAGTCGGGTTCGTCCTTGCCCAAGATCAGTCCGGCATATTCCTCGCCGTCTTGCAGCATTCCCCGGATTTGCATGTATTCGCCCATTGAAATCACCTCGTGTTAAGTAGCCGTGGGATAAGACTGCTGAGCGCGACTTTTGGTTTCGTGTTCAGTTCGATCTAGATCATGGGCCGGTTTAATATCTACGGAGAAGAATTTTGCAGAGATTGATATTACGAGGAGAAATTTCTTCAGGTGAATTGAACTTAGGAAGTTGACGCTACTCAAAAGGGTTACATTCTTTAATTGAGTTGAGGATCTTCCGATGAAAAAAGCTGTGACCTTCGCTTCGTCAATCCGCCTCAAGGCTGCGCTGTGCTGCAGCGTCGCCGTCCTGCTCACCGCCTGCGGCGGTATGGCCGACGAGTCCGCCAACCAGCAGTTGCTGGCTGATACGGTCACCAGCGAGACCACGGAGGCAGCGGGCGCCAGGACCACGGGCGCCGTCGACGCCATCCCCGCGGCGCCGGAGACTGTCGCGCAGGACCCCACAACGCCTGATGCGGCCGCGCCGGCGGCCTACGGCAGCGCCGCACCGGCCATGCCGGACCCGGCGCCGGCCCCGACGGACAATGGCATCGCCACAGCCGCACCGGCCATCCAGGCCGCCGACGGCAGCGCCCCGGCGTCGAACGAATTCAATCTCAACGGCTATCAGGACGCCGCGTCCTCATCCGATGCCGCGACACAGGGCTCGACGGCAGCAGGGAGCCCCGACGGCCAGTACGCCACGCAGCTACCGGCCGCGTAGTCACCACGCTCTGTCTACTCCTGCGCCTGCCGCAGCAAGCGCATCCTCAAGGTGCCGGTATTCGTCCATCGCGTTGGACGAGCCAGACCTGCAGTAAGTACCAATCGACACGCTTCCATCCGGGCCCGCCAAGGGCCCATTTTTTTGCGCGTGTTCCAGACGCTTACTGCACGGTACACATCGCGTACGCGGCAGCAGACGCAGGCAATGCCTTCTGGTTTGCAGCGCGTTCCAGCATCTGCTGTGTTCGGTAGGAAACTGCTGAGCATTCCATTTCTATAGATACATTGCCTCATAAAATTAGTGCCTGCAGAAAAAATTTCCCAAAAAAAGTTGAACTTAGGAAGTTTCCTGCGCTCAAAGGGTTACATTGTTTAATTAGGGTAAGACGCATTCATGCAGACCTTCGCTACCTTCGCTTCGATCCGTACCAACGTCACCCGCGCCGCTGGCGCCGTCGCTTTGCTGGCCACCGCCATGTCGGCCAACGCCGCGACCATCCCGACCACCCCGAACAATTTCTACGTCTCGCCGACCGGCTCGGACACCGCCGCCGGCACCAAGGCTGCACCGTTCAAGACCCTGGCGCGGGCCGCGAAGGCAGCGACCAAAGCGGCACGACCGTGTTCGTGGCGCCGGGTATCTATGCCGGCGGTTACAAGACCACTGCCAGCGGCACCGCAAGCAGCCGTATCTACTGGGTGTCGACGACGAAATGGGGCGCCAAGATCGTGCCGCCGGCGAATTCGACCAATAACAGCGCCTGGGACAACCGCGGCAACTACGTCAGCATCATCGGTTTCGACATCGACGGCAGCAAGCTCGGCAGCGGCACCAAATGGGTCCACGGCATCTATACCGGCGGTTCGTACAATGTGATCGAAGGTAACCACGTGCACCACATGGCCACCACCATCCCGTGCAACAGCGCGGGCGGCTCGGCGATCGGCGTGGACAGCTACTACAAGGGCGTGAAGGGTGACGTGATCGGCAACGTCGTCAACGATATCGGCCCAGCCGGCTGCACCTACGTCCAGGGCATTTATCACAGCACCTCGGGCACGATCAAGAACAACATCGTGTACCGCGTCGGCTCGGCAGCGATCCACCTGTGGCACGACGCGACCGACGTCCAGATCGTCAACAACACGGTGAGCTCGTCGGTGTTCGGCATCATCGTCGGCGGTGGCGACTTCTACTTCACGAAGGCCGGCGCCAACAACGTCCACGTGCACAACAACATCGTGTACGACAACAAGTATGGCATCTCGGAGCAGGGCACCACGGGCAAGGGCAACACCTATAAAAATAACCTGGTCACCAAGAACACGACCTATAACTTCCAGCTGCGTAACGGCCTGACCCATACCGGCACCATCAGCTCGGAACCGCTGTTCGCCGGTTACTCGCGCACTGCGGCGCTGCCGAACTACAAGCTGTCGACCAGCTCGCCGGCGATCGGCCGCGGCCTGGCCACCTATGCCCCGGCTGCCGACATTGACGGCAAGGCACGCGGCAGCGCCATCGACCTCGGCGCTTACCAGCACTAAGCAGCACTGGGCAGGATCCGGCTCGACCCGCAATCGTCGACCGACCCGGAAATCACCGCCCTGCGCATGGCCTCGCATGCGCGTCTTGCGGCCTGCCTCACACCAAGTGCGGGGCCGCTTCAGATCACTCAGCAAGTCCGTCCTTTGGTGCGCCTCATGCAGGCCATTTTTTGCGAGTGTTCGATTTCCATAGGGAAATTTCCTATAGAAATTTAATACTCCCAGAAAAAATTTCCTAAAAAAAGTTGAACTTAGGAAGTTTCCTGCGCTCAAAGGGTTACATTGTTTAATTAGGGCAAGACACATTCATGCAGACCTTCGCTACCACCGCTTCGATCCGTACCAACATCACCCGCGCCGCCGCGGCCGTCGCTTTGCTGGCCGCCGCCATGTCGGCCAATGCCGCGACCATCCCGACCACCCCGAACAATTTCTACGTCTCGCCAACCGGATCGGACACCGCCGCCGGCACCAAGGCAGCGCCGTTCAAGACCCTGGCCCGCGCCGCCAAGGCCGCGACCAAGGCCGGCACGACCGTGTTCGTGGCGCCGGGCACCTATGCCGGTGGTTTCAAGACCACCGCCAGCGGCACCGCAAGCAGCCGTATCTACTGGGTGTCGACGACGAAGTGGGGCGCCAAGATCGTGCCGCCAGCCAAGTCGACCAATAACAGCGCATGGGACAACCGCGGCAACTACGTCAGCATCATCGGTTTCGACGTAGACGGCAGCAAGCTGGGCACGGGCACCAAGTGGGTTCACGGCATCTATACCGGCGGTTCGTACAATGTGATCGAAGGTAACCACGTGCACCATCTGGCGACCACCATTCCGTGCAACAGCGCCGGTGGTTCGGCGATCGGCGTGGACAGCTACTACAAGGGCGTGAAGGGTGATGTGATCGGCAATGTCGTCAACGATATCGGCCCGGCCGGCTGCACCTATGTCCAGGGCATCTATCACAGCACTTCGGGCACGATCAAGAACAACGTCGTCTACCGCGTCGGCTCGGCGGCGATCCACCTGTGGCACGACGCGACCGACGTCCAGATCGTCAACAACACGGTGAGCTCGTCGGTGTTCGGCATCATCGTCGGCGGTGGCGACTTCTATTTCACCAAGGCCGGCGCCAACAACGTCCACGTGCACAACAACATCGTGTACGACAACAAGTACGGCATCTCGGAGCAGGGCACGACGGGTAAAGGCAACACCTATAAGAACAACCTGGTGACCAAGAACACGACTTATAACTTCCAGCTGCGTAACGGTTTGAAGCACACCGGCACCATCAGCTCGGAGCCGCTGTTCGCCGGCTACTCGCGCACCGCGGCAACGCCGAACTACAAGCTGTCGACCAGCTCGCCGGCAATCGGCCGCGGCCTGGCCACCTACGCGCCGAAGACAGACATCGACGGCAAGGCACGCGGCAGCGCGATTGACCTCGGCGCCTACCAGCACTAAGCAGCACCCTCGCAGTACCGACCCGGACCGAAGCCAGCCCCGGCCAGCTTCATCCGGCGTCACCCGCGCCAGCGCCAGCTGGTGATCTCGTGGACGGGGGCACAAGCCCCGTTCGCTTCAACACATCAGGAGAAGCCCACGCTACCGCGTGGCCCGCCGCGCCCTGCGCGTGGCCCTCCATTGCCCGATTTTTCTCGGACTAGAAGGAAACCTCAGATGAAGAGCAGCACCATGATCGCCTCGACCCTCCGCACCAACCTGACCGGTTTCGCCGCCGCAGCAACCCTGCTGCTGGCCGCCACCGCATCGGCCCAAGCCGCCACCGCTCCGCAAAACGCAGCGCCAAGCGCCGCCACCGCCGCCGCCTCGGCCCAGGAACAAGTGCGCCAGCTGTACCTGACCCTGCTCGGCCGCGAGCCGGATGCGGCCGGCCTGCAGTACTGGGCGCAGGCAGTGAGCCGCGGCGTCAGCCTGGCGAATGTCGAAGCAGAGATCAAGCGCAGCGCCGAATACACCAAACGCAATCCAGGTCCTGTCGCCGGCCCGAGCATCCCGGCCACGCCGTACAACTATTATGTCTCGCCGACCGGTTCGGACAGCGCCGCCGGCACCAAGAACGCGCCGTTCAAGACCCTGGCGCGCGCCGCCCAGGTGGCGACCAAGGCCGGCACCACCGTGTTCGTTGCACCCGGCACCTACGCCGGCGGCATCAGGACCACGGCCAGCGGTACCGCAAGCAGCCGTATCTACTGGGTCTCGACGACCAAATGGGGCGCCAAGATCGTGCCGCCGGCCAAGTCGACCAACAAGACGGCCTGGGACAACCGCGGCAACTACGTCAGCATCATCGGCTTCGACGTCGACGGCAGCAAGATCGGCACCGGCACCAAGTGGGTGCTCGGCATTTACACCGGCGGCTCGTACAATGTGATCGAAGGTAACCGCGTGCACCACATGGCCACCACTATCCCGTGCAACAGCGCCGGCGGTTCGGCGATCGGCGTGGACAGCTACTACAAGGGCGTGAAGGGCGACGTGATCGGTAACGTCGTGCACGATATCGGCCCGGCCGGCTGCACCTACGTCCAGGGCATTTATCACAGCACCTCGGGCACGATCAAGAATAACATCGTGTACCGCGTCGGCTCGGCAGCGATCCACCTGTGGCACGACGCGACCGACGTCCAGATCGTCAACAACACGGTGAGCTCGTCGGTGTTCGGCATCATCGTCGGCGGTGGCGACTTCTACTTCACGAAGGCCGGCGCCAACAACGTCCACGTGCACAACAACATCGTGTACGACAACAAGTACGGCATCTCGGAGCAGGGCACCACGGGCAAGGGCAACACCTATAAAAACAACCTGGTCACCAAGAACACGACCTATAACTTCCAGCTGCGTAACGGCCTGACCCATACCGGGACCATCAGCTCGGAACCGCTGTTCGCCGGTTACTCGCGCACCGCGGCAACCCCGGACTACAAGCTGACGGCAAGCTCGCCGGCAGTCGGCCGCGGCCTGGCAACCTACGCGCCGAAGACCGACATTGACGGCAAGGCACGTGGCAGCAGCATCGACCTGGGCGCCTATCAGCGTTAATCCGGTTTGATGGCGGCAAGGCCGCGAGGTGAATGGCCCGGACGTGCGAACGTCCGGGCCATCTTTTCATTCGGCGTCGATATCGATCGGCTGTACGACCTCGGGTCCGCCGAGCCCGGCGCGGTTGACCAGCGTGCTGACCGCGTGCCACTCGAACGCATCCGATGGCAGGGCGGCGCGGCGCGCAAACTCCAGCGCTTCCTCGCTCGAGAGCGCCGGATCGAGCCAGGTCTCGGCGTCGCGCGCATCGAGCACCACCGGCCGCCGGTCATGGATGTCGAGCATGCCGCCCGAGGCGTCGTCGGTCACCAGCACGAAACCGGCCTCGGCGCGGTTCTCGGTAAAGCCGCCGAAATTGGCCAGGGCCAGCATGAACAGCGGCGCACCGTCGCGGCGGTGGATGTGCCAGGGCTGCTTGTGGCCCTTCTCTCCCGTCCACTCATACCAGCCTTCGGCCGGCACCAGCGCCCGCCCCGACTTGAGCAGGCCGCGCCAGTAGCGGTTGGTGAGCTTGTCCATGCGCGCATTGATCGTCACCGGCACCTTGCCCTTGGCCCAGCGCGCCTGGTAGCTCCAGTAGACGTCGTCCACCCGCCGCTCGCCATCCTGGACGTGCAGCAGGGGCCGGTAAGTGCCGGGCGGCACGTTGTAGGCCGGCGCGGATTCGCTGTCGTACACCGCGTCGAGCCAGCCGATGGCATTGGCGTAGTTGCGAGCCGTCTGGCTCTGGTCAAATCGTCCACACATGGCTTGATACTAGCGCAAGCCGCATCCGGGCAGCACGCGGCAGGCGTACGAGGCGTGCGGCGTTTGGCCGGACCGCCCGGCAATGGTATGCTCCGGGTAATATGATTGACAAGGAGCAGGTATGGCAGCAGGCTGGTGGACCGTATTGAAGACCGTCCCATGGAGCGAGGTGATCAGCGCCGCGCCCCAGGTGGCGACCGGCGCGCGCCGCCTGTGGGACACGGTCAACCGCAAGTCGGGGGCGGTGGACCCGGCGACCGGCCTGAGCCCCGAGATGGCCGCACAAGAAGACGACATCATCGGCCTCTTGATCGCGCGTTCCGAACAGAGCGACGCGGAGCTGAACGACTTGCGCAACCAGATGCGGTCGGCCTCCGAGCTGATCGCCAACCTGGCCGACCAGAACGCGCAGCTGATCGCCAAGATGGACGCGCAGCGCCAGAAGATCACTTGGTTGAGCGTGACCGCCGGCCTGTCCGGGCTGCTGGCTGTGGTCGCCCTGGTCCTGGTGGCAATGCGAACCTGAGATGAAGCTGGTACTGATCTGCGCAACCCTGTTCATCTTCATCTCAATGCTGCTGAATGGGGCGCGCCGGCGCGGCAAGCTCAACGAGAGCGCGAATCGCGCCGTGACGGGCCTGGCCAACTCGATGCGCATCTTCGTGTTCGGCCTGCTGTTCTTCGTGGCGATCGTCTGCGTGGCGATGGCCTGGCACATGCTGCAAAGCCCGTCTTGACGCCGCCCGGCGCTGCCGGCGGCGATCCCGTTTCTTCCGGTGGCCCAGGGAATTCCGGTATGATCTGAATTGTTCCCCAAATTCAACATCTGCCGATCCGTGACCCAAACCAAGCCAGAACCCCTCAGCAGCCTGCCGGCGCGGGCGCTCAATCTCGTCGACTGCGGTGTGATCGTGCTCGATCACGAAGGATGCATCGTCCTTTGGAACGGCTGGCTGGTGCCGCGCTCCGGCCGCGGCGCGGCCCGGATGCAGGGCCATGCGCTGATCGAAGTCTTTCCCGACCTGCGCGGATCGCGCGTCGAGGCGGCCATCCTGGCCGCGCTGCTCGAAGGCGTCGCCACCGAGCACGTGCCGCCCTCGAACAGCCGCGCGCCGTTCCCGCTGCGCGAGCCGGGCAGTTTCGACGGCGCCCTGATCGACCAGGCGGTCGCGGTCACGCCCTTCGATGAAGCCGGCCAGCGTTTCTGCCTGGTGGAGATCCGCGACGTGAGCAGCGTCGCCGTGCGCGAACGGCGCCTGCTCGAACATGCGGAGTCGCTGCGCGCGCGTTCGTATATCGACGGCCTGACCGGCATCGCCAACCGCCGCCACTTCGACGTGGCGCTGGAGCGCGAGCTGCGCCGCGCGCAGCGCGCGGATGGCGCGCTGGCGCTGCTGCTGGTGGACATCGATTCGTTCAAGGCCTATAACGACCACTTCGGCCACCAGCAGGGCGACAGCTGCCTGACCATGGTGGCGCAGGAGCTGGCCGGCATGCTCAAGCGGCCGGCCGACCTGGCGGCGCGCTACGGCGGCGAAGAGTTCGCGGCCGTGCTGCCCGATACCACTTTGGCGCAGGCGCGCGTGCTGGCCGACCGCATCCGCGCTCATGTCGCCGGCCTGGGCCTGCAGCAGGCGCCGGCCGCCCACCATGCGACGGTCACGCTCAGCATCGGCGTCGCCGCCTATGACCGCGCGCGCCTGAACGCGCCGGAAGCGCTGATCGAGGCGGCCGACAAGGCCTTGTATGCGGCCAAGCGTGGGGGCCGCAACCGCGTGGTGGCTGACGGCGACGTGGTGGACGCCGCCGCCTGAAGCCGGGCGTCGCGCCCGGCGCGCCCGTCAGGCCGACAGCGGCATCTTCTCGATCAGCTTGTCGAGCGTGATCGGATACTCGCGCACGCGCACGCCGGTGGCATTGTAGATCGCATTCGCGACCGCCGCGCCGACCCCGCAGATACCGAGTTCGCCGACGCCCTTGGCCTTCATCGGCGACGACAGCTCGTCTTCTTCCTTGAGGAAGATGACTTCCTGGTGAGGGATGTCGGCGTGCACCGGCACCTCGTAGGTGGCGAGATCGTGGTTGGCAAAGAAGCCGATGCGCTTGTCGACCACCAGGTGCTCCATCAGCGCGGCGCCGACACCCATCGTCATGGCGCCAATCACCTGGCTGCGCGCCTGCTTGGGATTCAGGATGCGGCCGGCCGCGCACACGGCCAGCATGCGCCGCACCCGGACTTCACCAGTGGTGGAGTCCACCGCCACCTCGACGAAGTGGCTGCCGAAGGTCGACAGCTGGTTCTTCTTGTCCAGGCCACCGCTAAATTCGATCGTATCCTCGGCCACCAGCTCGCCATCGGCTGCGGCTTGCGCCAGCGGCAGGTTGCGCCCGCCGGCACGGACGGCGCCGTCCACGAACTCGGCCTCGCTCTCCTTGACACCGAGCTTCGCTGCGACCTGCTCGCGCAGCTTGGCGCAGGCGGCGTACACGCCCGAGGTCGAGCTGTTCGCGCCCCACTGGCCGCCGGAGCCGGCGGAGGTCGGGAAGCTGGAGTCGCCCAGGCGCACCTCGACCCGCTCGAGCGGCACGCCGAGCATCTCGGCCGCGGTCTGGCCGATGATGGTGTAGCTGCCGGTGCCGATATCGGTCATGTCGGTTTCGACGATCACCTTGCCTTCAGCCGTGAGCCGCACCCGCGCCGCCGATTTCATCACCGGGCTGTTGCGGAAGGCCGAGGCCACGCCGTAGCCGATCAACCAGCCGCCCTCGCGGGTCTGGCCCGGCTTGGGATTGCGCTTGTTCCAGCCGAACTTCTCGGCGCCCATGCGCATGCACTCGATGAATCGGCGCTCCGAGAAGGGGCGGATCGGCTTTTCGGGATCGACCTTGGTGTCGTTGAGGATGCGGAACTGCACCGGGTCGATGTTGAGCTTTTCCGCCATCTCGTCGATCGCGATTTCGAGCGCCATCATGCCCGGGGCCTCGCCCGGCGCGCGCATCGCATTCCCCTCCGGCAGGTCGAGGATGGCGACGCGGGTCGCGGTCATGCGGTCGGCGCCCGCGTACAGCAGGCGGGTCTGCTGGGTCGCGACTTCCGAACTGCCCTTGGGCAGGTTGCCGTTCCAGGACTCGTGGCCGATGGCCATGATGCGGCCGTCGCGGCCGGCGCCGATGCGGATGCGCTGGATGGTGGCCGGGCGGTGGGTGGTGTTGTTGAAGATAAGATGACGGTGCAGCGCTACCTTGACCGGGCGCTTGGCCGCGCGCGCGCCGAGGGACGCCAGCAGGGCGTCGGCGCGCAGGAACAGCTTGGAGCCGAAGCCGCCGCCGACGTAGGGCGAAATCACGCGCACCTTGTCTTGCGGGATATTCAGGGTCTTGGACAAGTCCTTGACGCACCAGTTGATCATCTGGTTCGAGGTCCACACCGTCAGCTTGTCGCCTTCCCAGACAGCGGTGGAGGCATGCGGCTCCATCATCGCGTGCGATTGGTCGGGGGTGGTATAGGTGGCGTCGAGCTTTACCGGCGCGGTATCGAAGCCGCGCTGGAAGTTGCCCGCCTTGGAGTCGTACGGATCGGATTCCCAGTCGGGTTTCACGGCATTGTCCTTTTCGGCGGCGAGGTCGAACTTGCCTTTCTCTTCGATGTACTTGACGCGCACCAGATGCGAGGCGGCGCGCGCCTGCTCGAAGGTCTCGGCCACCACCAGGGCGACAGCCTGGTGGTAGTGCTCGACCTTCGGACCGGCCAGCAGATGGGCGACGTTCATGTCGCCTTTACCCAGCTTGCCGGCATTGGCGGCCGTGACCACGGCCAACACGCCGGGCGCGCGGCGCGCGGCGTCGATCTCGACCGAGGCGATGCGGCCCTTGGCGATGCTGGAACCGACCACGAAGCCGTGGGCGGCGTTCGGCACTTCCTTGTGGTGCTCGTAGGCATAGGGCGCGGTGCCGGTGCACTTGCGCGGACCATCGATGCGGTCGAGGGGCTGGCCGACGTAACGCTGGCGGTCGATGGGATTGGTGGTGGCTGGAGTCGTGAATTTCATGGGATCAGCCTTTCTTCGCTGCTGAGATGGCCTCGGCCAGGGTGCGGTGCACCAGGGCCACCTTGAAGGCATTGTCGTCGGTGGTGCGGGCGCCCGCCATCAGGCGGTCGGACACCGCCTTGGAGCCTTGCGCCATCTGCCGTTCGGCTTCTTCGACGCGCCACGGCTTGTGGGCCACGCCGCCGACCGCGACGCGTCCGCTGCCGTCGGGCTGGATCACGGTGGCGACCGACACTAGGGCAAACGCGTACGAGGCGCGGTCGCGCACCTTGCGGTAGGCGTGCACGCCGCCCAGCGGCTTCGGCAGCTTAACCGCCGTGATCAATTCGCCCGGTTCGAGCACGGTCTCGATGTGCGGCGTATTGCCCGGCAGGCGGTGGAAGTCGGCGATCGGGATACTGCGCATGCTGCCGTCGGCCTTCACGGTCTCGACCTCGGCGTCGAGCAGGCGCATGGCGATCGCCATATCGCTCGGATGCACGGCGATGCAGGCCTCGCTGGCGCCGACCACGGCATGGTGGCGCGTGAAACCGCCGATGGCGGCGCAGCCGCTGCCCGGCTGGCGCTTATTGCACTTTTGCGCGGTGTCGTAGAAATAGGGGCAGCGGGTGCGCTGCAGCAGGTTGCCCGAGGTGGTCGCCTTGTTGCGCAACTGGGTCGAGGCGCCGGCCAGCAGCGCGCGCGACAGCACGGCGTAATCCTTGCGCACGCGCGGGTCGGACGCCAGGTCGGTGTTGCGCACCAGGGCGCCCACGCGCAGGCCGCCGTCCGCCGTGGCCTCGATCTGGTCGAAGCCCAGGCCATTGACGTCGACCAGGGCGGTCGGGGTCTCGATCTCGAGTTTCATCAGGTCGAGCAGGTTGGTGCCGCCGGCGATGAAGCGGGCGTTCGGGGTGCGGGCGACGAGCTGGGCGGCCTGGGCCGGCGAGGTGGCGCGCTGGTAGGTGAATGCCTTCATGCCTTGACCCCTCCCACTTCGGTGATCGCATCGATGATGTTCGAGTAGGCGCCACATCGGCAGATATTGCCGCTCATGCGTTCACGGATCTCTTCCACGGAGAGCAGGGGCTTGGCGTTCAGGTCGGCGGTCACGTGGCTCGGGATGCCCTGGCGGATTTCCTCAATCACGGACACGCTGGCGCAGATCTGCCCGGGGGTACAGTAGCCGCACTGGTAGCCGTCGTGCTTGATGAAGGCGGCCTGCATCGGATGCAGCTTGTCCGGCGTGCCGAGACCCTCGATGGTGGTGATGTTGGCGCCTTCGTGCATGACCGCCAGCGACAGGCAGGAATTGATGCGGCGGCCGTCCATGATGACGGTGCAGGCGCCGCACTGGCCCTGGTCGCAACCCTTCTTGGAACCGGTCAGGTGCAGGTGCTCGCGCAGCGCGTCGAGCAGGCTGGTGCGGGTGTCCAGCTCCAGGGTGACCTGCTTGCCGTTGACGGTGAAGGTGACGCCGGTGGTGACCGGCTCGGGAGTGGTGCTTGCGCCAGCCGTTGGGGCGGCCTGCTGGGCATGCGCGCCCGGTACGGCCGCGGTCGATACCGACAGGGCGCCGGCGATCAACAGGTCGCGCCGGGTAAGCTTGACGTCGCTGAATTGGTCCATGCTTGTGGCTTCCTTAAGGTGAGAACGTTGCCCACGCCCGTGCTCGGCGTCAATACTGCGGCGCCGACAGGTGTGGAGGGACATGCGGAGTTGTCGAATTGATTCTAAGTCAGCTATCGCGAAAGCCGCGTTCCCTTGAAACTTGAAGTTTCTGGTTAGCTGTAAATATCACTTCAGCAGCAAGGGGCAAGCGGATCCACGAAGGCGCACGAAGCGGCATGCTCGGCGGCACGCAGGGAGTCTGAACGGTTTGTAGACAGTCACACCGTCCACGCGCAGTGGCTGACTAAGGCAGTTGGAAGAAGCGCTTATTGCTGAAGGACGTAGTCGCCCGGCGCGGGCGCCGTGTCCGGGATCGCCGCCGGCGGCGGCACATGCTTGCCGGCATGTCGAGACAGCCATTGATCCCAGGCAGGCCACCAACTTCCTTCGAGCTGTGGCACGCGCGCTAGCCAGCGGTCGGGATCGATGTATGGGTCGTCGTGGCGGTGCACGGCGACCTGGTAGCTGCGGTTGGGGCTGCCCGGAGGCGCGACCACGCCGGCATTGTGGCCGCCGCTGGTGAGAATGAAGGTGATCTCGGTGTCGGTGAGGGGGATGATCTTGTACACCGAGCGCCATGGCGCGACGTGGTCGGTGAGCGTGCCCACCGCGCAGATCGGCACGTCGATATCGCTCAGCGAGACGGGTCGTCCGTTGGCCAGGTAGCGCGAGCTGGCCAGGCTGTTGCGCAGGAACAGGCGGTGCAGGTATTCGGCGTGCATGCGGTAGGGCATGCGGGTGGCGTCGGCGTTCCAGGACATGAGGTCGGTCTCTTGCTCGGGCAGGTCGAGCAGGTAGTGGCGCAGGCGTCGTGACCAGATCAGGTCGTTGGAACGCAGCAGCTGGAAGGCGCCGGCCATCTGGCGTGTGTCGAGGTAGCCCTGCTGCCACATGGCGGCTTCGAGGAAGCTGACCTGGCTGTCGTCGATGAACAGCGACAGCTCACCGGGCTCGGTAAAGTCGACCTGGGCCGCCAGCAGCGAGATGCTGGCCAGGCGCCGGTCATGGTCGCGCGCCATGGCGGCGGCGGCGATCGCGAGCAGGGTGCCGCCCAGGCAATAGCCGGCGGCATTGACCTTGCTGGCGCCGGTCTGGGCCACGATGGCGTCGAGCGCGGCGGTGATGCCGAGCTGGCGGTAATCGTCCATGGTGAGGTCGCGGTCGTCGGACAGCGGATTCTTCCACGACACCATGTACACGGTATGGCCGCGCTCGACCAGGTAGCGCACCAGGGAATTGTGTGGCGACAGGTCGAGGATGTAGTACTTCATGATCCAGGCCGGCACGATCAACAGCGGCACCTCGTGCACGGCAGGGCCGACCGGGTCGTAGCGCAGCAGTTCAATCAGCCGGTTCTGCATCACCACCTTGCCCGGCGTAACGGCCACCTCGTGCCCCGGCCGGTAGTTGACCACGCTCGGCTTGCCCGCAAGCAGGGCCTGGACGTCGCGCCAGGCGCGCATGGCGCCATTGGCCAGGTTCATCCCGCCGCTGGCCAGCACGGCGCGCTGCACCACGGGATTGGTGGTGACGAAGTTGGATGGCGCCACGCAGTCGAGCATCTGGCGCGCGACGAAGGTGACGACGTCGGCATGGTGCGGCGCCACCCCGCGCACGGTGGAGGTGGCGCGGTGCCACCATTGCTGGCTCAGCAGGAAGCCCTGGCTGAGCTGGTGCCAGGGCGAGGTATTCCAGGCCGGATCGACGAACCGTTTATCCTGCGCCAGCGGCCGCACCGGATCGGCCGCGTCGCCGGCCGGCGTGGCAATGTATTGCAGCCAGCGTTGCCAGCCGAGGACGACGTCGGTCGCCAGTTCGTGCTGCTTGTCGGGCGACATCGTGAGGTGGCTGGCCCAGTCGAACCAGGCCATGCCGAGCGCGGCCGGCGACAGGTTGCCGGTGAGGCGGCCGAGCCAGGCCCACAGCACCAGATCGGCATGGACTTGCCCGCCGCCGGCAACCCGCGCGTGCCGGTGGGTGCCGCCGAGCCAGGCGCTGCCTTCGAGCTTGCGCGAGCTGCCGGCGGCATCGGGGCGGGGATTGGGCCGGGTATCGGGCGCCATGGCGGAGGCTCGGGGCATGCCTTGCGCTCAATGCGCGATCAGGAGCGGCGTCGTGCTGCCCGCCAGCAGGGCGCGGGTGACGCCGCCGAGGACGAACTCGCGATAACGGCTGTGGCCGAAGGCGCCCGTGACCAGCAGGCCGGCATCGTGTTCGCGCGCCACCTTCAACAGCGCCTCGCCGGTGCTGCTGCGCGATGTCTCGATGACGACATCGACCTTGACGCCGTGGCGCGCCAGGTGCAGCGCCATGTCGGCGCCAGGTTCTTCGCCGTGCATCTCGGCCATGGCACCCGGATTGATGAGCGCAAGCTTGACGGCATCGGCCTGCCGCAGCAAGGGCAGGGCAGCGGAGATCGCGCGGATCGCCTGCATGCTGCCGTCCCAGCCGACCACGGCGGTGCCGGGCAGCGGCCGCTCTTTCCAGCCGGGCGGCACCACCAGCACGGGACGCGCGCCGTGCAGCGCGATGTATTCGGGCAAGCCGCGCGCCTGGGCCGGAATGCCCGGCACGACGATCGGTTCGGCATCGCGGCTGACGATCACCAGGTCGGCATAGCGCGATTCGAGCAGCAGGGCGTAGCGGGCATCGTCTTCGAGCATGCGGGTTTCGAAACTGGCCACGCCCTGGCGCTGGACCGCGGTGCTGAATTCTTCCAGGCGCGCCTCGACCGCTTCGCGCACGCCATTGAAATCGGATTCGGGCATCATCGGCGCGCCCATCGAACCGACCAGCAGCGAATAGTCGAACCAGGAGATGCCGGTGGCGGCGCTGCCGACGAGGTGGGCGTCGAAGGCATTGGCCAGCAGGGAGCCGGCGCGCAGCCGCGCGTCTTGCTCGGGACTGCCGTCGACGTGAACCACGATGGTCTTGTACATGCTCGTTCCTTTCTTCTCGGTAAAAGTGGACGCGGGCGAATGGGCATGCCGGAATCCGCCACCGCAGCGGACGTTGGACGGCAACTGGCCTATACGCTTGGACTACCTGAAGTCCACTTTATTCCCGGATTGGACGCGTGTCAGGGACGTGGTTGATGTGAATCAAAAAGCTGATAAAGAAGGAAGGAAGAATGCAGGCGAGAATTGTCTTTTATGCGTACGACTGCTCTGACGCGAGGACGCGGTAGCGATTACCTCTTTTAGGCCTTGTGACTATGCGGGGTGGCCGCATACTTATGTCATTACCGGCGATGTGGTCGGTTCTCTTGTGTCTCCATCTCGGCCCTGCCGAGGACTTGGCCGTTGCCCGCTTCGTGCGGCAGCGGCCTTTTTTTATGTGTTGGTCTTCAGGTGGGATTGGCAGGCGTGCGCGCTGCAGCCAGGTCGGGCGCGGCAATAGGTTGCGGCTCAGCGGGCGCCGGCTTGATGGTGTGGGCGCTCAGGTCGCCGGGCTCGAGTATTTCCCAATTCGTGCTGACCAGGTCGAGGACCATTTCCTCTTGCCGGCCGCAGCAGGTGCAGGTGCGCTGGTCGCGGGATGCGTTGTACTGCCAGGAATGGGTCGTCGTCAGCGCGCCTGCAATGGCGGACAAGACCGATTTTGATGCCGAGAAAAATCCCATGATGCTCACCAGAAGTTAACTTGATCAGCGTATTACGGAACTTGTAACTACGCAAGATACTGAACGGGTGAAGGGATCGATCTTTTGCTGGAAGCTGCTCGAGTGTTGCGAAATGGATGAATGCGCTGCTTATTCCTTCTCTTCGAGCAGCACAAGCGCCGTCCGTGTGCGGCACGTTGTCCGTCAGCTCGTCCGCTTCGAGAATGGGCTGGCTCCCCTGATCGGGTGTGTCGTTTCCTGCCAGTGCTGATGAACCGTCAGCAATCCAGACGGTCCCGTGTACGAACCCTTTGCACACCGTGAGACACCGCCATCATTTCCGCAAGGTCCTTGGTGGTAAAGCTCTGCGCGCGGACTTCATGCAACGCAGCAGCCGGCTTGGGGGCGTTAGAGATACCGCGGATTCGCTCGATCGAGTATGCGGGCCAGAAGCCGCCATCGGGGGCTTCCACGCTCTGTCCGTAGATGCGGTAATCGCCCTCATCCCAAGGATTGATAGATCTTGATGGTTCAAAACTTTTCATCAGCATGTCTCGTTCTATATCGACAACTTATTTTACGAGGCGCTGGGGGACCATGTCTGTACATGGGAGCGTTGCCGGCGGTTCAAAACTGTATCTGAGCATGCAGGTTGCATGCGTCTTGCTGTGAGCATACAAGAGGACAGCTGAAATTCACTGAACGACGGATGTCCAGGGACACTTTGCCTGCGCAGTCGAAGTCGGTCGTGCACAAGTTGCAGCAGATCAGCGGGCTCCCGCTGTGATTCAAAAATCACATTGTTCGTTGTTTTCAAGCATCTCCAGCGTGAATCTTATGTACTAGCTTCCAAACAGCAATTACTATCCTTTTGGAAATCTCTCCAATTCTCACAATGGCATTGGGACGTCGTTAAGCTTGGCCATAAGGATGCAATGATGCAAAGGTTACGAGGAAAGCGTGTGGCGCAGATGATGATCGACCTGGAGGCCGATGGGGTTGCCATCTCGGTCATGGACGAGGCAATGCTTAGCGCGTACGTAAGCGGAGCAGTGAGTGGCGAGGATCTGCTTGCGCATACGGTCCAGTTTTGCGACCTCTCCTCTTACCAAAATTGGCTTTACAGCCGTTTCGAGGGAGACTACCCGTCCAGATCCTCAGCAATATCGGTTGAGCAGGTCGTCGCCGAGGTGGCGCTCAACCTCAGGCATAAAAGCGTCGAGACCGCGGCGAGCATTCCGCAGTTCCCTTGGACCTACCAGGCAATGGTCGGAGTTTTGAAGCCGTTCCGTTCAGGTAGGCGCGTTCCGCCGATCATCGGCTTCGTCGACCCATCCTCTGTGACACCCCAGTCCCGCCAGCCCGAACTCGACCACGCGCCATAGCGCGACAAGTGACGCGGGGCCCTTGATCACAGCAGTGATGCCCGCGAATCGACAGGCTTTTGCGGCTGCGTATGTTGCATCGTTCGCGGTGATCAGGACGATAGCGGCGGTATGGCAGCAGCTCTTCAGCTCGCCAGCGAAGGAACGCCGCTCCGCTGGGCGTGTCGGGCTAGAGATGAGCACTACGTCGAACTGCGTTACTTTTAATGCGCTCAACGCGGCGTCATGCTTTGCGGTTGCGATGGTCATATAGCCGAGCGAGGTCATATGAGCCTTCAAATCTCCGCGTAGTTCACGGCTATGATCTACGATCAATGCGGCCCTCATATCTGCACCATGTCCAGAGTATAGGACTCAACTCTACTGCTAATTACTCAGCAATAGAACCAGCGTGCTTCGTTTTGATGGGCGGGATTTTTCCTACAGGTCGCCGGTGATGATGCGTCATTCGCTCGAGCAACTGTGCTGCTGGCTTCAAGCGACCTCGAACGTCGTGCTCATCACACCGACCAGCGCCACCATCTCGGCGGAATCGGCCAGCGCCAGCAGCACATCGCCACGATCGACCTGGCCGTTGCCGAGCAGTGCAGTCCACTCCGACAGTTCGATCGCCGTCGCTTGGCGCTCGAGCGCCGTCTGGTAAAGGCGTGCGACGAAGGCCTGGTCGTCCAGCCCGCTCGTCGCCTCATCGGCAGCGATGAAGGTGTCGGCGATGTCGGCCACCGAAGTGCCTGCTTCCGAGCGATCGATCCAGTAATTGAGACCATCCGCGTCGGGCCGGCGATCGTACAGCGCGTCGTACAGTCGAATCAGCACGCCGAGGTCGGTGGCGCCGATTGCGAGTTCGTGCGATGCGTCCATCTGCAGTTTTTCTTCGGAGTCGACGAGCGCGAGCGCCAGTTCGGCGCGGCTGACGTCGCCATTGGTCAGGCTTGCCGTCCAGTAAGCCAACCCGTCGGCATCGGCGGCGCGGCCCAGGATCTGGTCGTACAGCCAACTCACATAAGCGCCGTTGGCCTGCGGCACTTCGCCTTCCAGTTCGGCCGAGTCGAGGATGGCCTGGCTCACGTCCGCGAGCGTGCCGTCGCCGGCCAGTTGCCGCATCCAGTAATCGTGGCCGCCGGCGTCGGGGGTGCGATCGAGCAAGCTTTCGTATAGTCGCGTGACGCTCCCGCGCGCCGAGGTGTCCGCGCTGGCCTCGGAAAAGTGCAAGGCTTCGATATTGCTCAGCTGGTAACTGATGTTGAGGCGGTCGACCGGTCCGATGCTGAGCGTCGCGCTTCCGTCGTCATTGCGGATGGCGTAGAAGGAGTAGCCGTCACGGCTGGCGCGGCTGAGCTGCACGGTGTCATAGCCTTCTCCGCCGTCCAGTAAATTGAATGTGATATGGCCGATCGAGTCCGCAATGCCTTCGCCGATGATGATCCGGTCGTCACCGCCGCCGGCATTGACGCGGTCCTGGCCGCCGTCCACGACGATGGTCTGGCTGGCGCTGTCGGCGATGATATGGGCGCGGCCCGGTATTTGTTCGAAGGTTCCAGCCCCGGTAATGAGCGTGACGTCGAAGGCGCTGAGGCCTATGTGCACCGCATCGCCCTGGTCGTTGGTGTCGATCAGGACGGCGCTCAAGGTCGGCCACGCGGTGCTTTCCAGCTGCAGGATAGCGTCCCGTGCAACGTCCGCGCCCATCGTCGGGGTGATTGTCGACAGCAGGAATGGCGTAGTGAAGTCCTGATATGACAGCGCGTAGAGCGCGTCGATCATCGAAGCATGGTCGGCTGCAGGTGCGCGCGCTGTGATCTGCGCGCTCAGCATCTCCACCGCACGAGCTGGCGGTTGTGCATCCCGTGGTCCAACCATCTGCAGGCCATATCCGGTCGGCAGGTGCGCCGTGAGGGCTGCGGCGGCGTCCGGCAGTGTCACCAACGGGATGTCGGCGGTGTCGTTGCCATTCTGATCCTGGCGGGCCGCCGAGATGATCGGTACGGCTACGGTACGAATTACGTTGCCATTGGCATCGGTCTCGGTAGCGATACGGACTTCGACGCCATCGATGTTGATGGTGGATGAATCGGTAGCCATAGCGGATCCTGACAGTTGAGCATATTGGAGTCACCTAATATAAATGCAACAGGGCGTGGCAAGGCAAAGAACGTGTGCTGGAGCGGCGGTCTCCAATTTGCATAGGCATGTGTGCCGCGCGGCTCGGCAGTTTGCGATTGAAGATGGTGGGAAGAGCATCCACTGCGATGCATACCCAGGAGTGGCGCTTGCAGAAACGGTATGAAGCGGTATCAGGTCTGACATCTGGACACGGTCTCATCAATTACCTGCTCCACGCGCTCGCCACCCGACTTTCGAGACCAGTAATGTACTAATTTAAGGCTGAGGTTGTGTCCGAATGTCAGGTCGAATGCCGGTGCAATGCGAGCCGCTGTCGCTTCCGGCCGCTGGGGAGCAGTTGGGATACACGAAGTCAACGACTGCTACGAAATACGTGCGCGAATACCAAGGCAAACTGATCAAGCCTATGAGGTAGAAAACGGCAGGAGGTGGAATTTTGCGGAAAGCCCCGCAGTTTGCGGAAAAGCGAAAGGGGTAAAACGAAGCGGACACTTACCTGAAAGCCCGCGTGAATCCTTGGTGCCCGGAGCCGGAATCGAACCGGCACGCCATTGCTGGCAGCAGATTTTAAGTCTGCGGTGTCTACCAGTTTCACCATCCGGGCAGCGCCGAGGATTCTAGCACAAGCGTGCGCAATTCGGAGCAGTTTGGCAACTTTATCCTCCGATAATCCCTTAGGCGCGGCATGATCGCCCGCCAATCCCTCCCCAACGATCTCTTGCATCTTTGGAACCCCCGCCCGGATGGTGTAGCATGCCAACCGGCGTCACTCAAGCTGACGCTACTATGGCAAGACCACGCAAGGACAAGAATTGGACATCAAGATCAACGACGAACTGCGGTCCTTCGTCGACCCGCTCACTGACATCGAATACGCCGCGCTCGAGCGCAGCCTGCAGACCGAGGGTTGCCGCGACGCCCTTGTGCTCTGGCGCGACACGCTGATCGACGGCCATAACCGCTACGAGATCTGCACCAAGCACGGCATCCCGTTCCGCACCGTCCACAACAACAACTTTGCCTCGCTCGAGGACGTGATGCTGTGGATGATCGACAACCACCTGGCGCGCCGCAGCGTGTCGGATTTCCAGCGCGGCGTGCTCGCCCTGCGCAAGAAGGAGATCGTCGCGCAGCGCATGGCCGAACGCCCACCGGAACCGGAGGCGGAGGGCGACAAGAACTCCCCAAGCGACGACACCACGCCGCCATGGAATACGCGCGAGGACATCGCGCGCGCGGCCCGCGTCTCGAGCAATACCATCAGCCAGATCGAACGCATCCAGAAGGCCGCCACCCCGCAGCTGCGCGAGGCGGTCCGCACCGGCGCCATCTCGATCAATGCCGCCGCCAACGTCGCGCAGCTGCCGGAAGAGCAGCAGATCGCCGCCGTCGCCGGTGGCCGCAAGGAATTGCAGCAGGCCGCGCGCCAGGTGCGCGAACAGAAGATGGCCAGCCGACCGAAAAAGGAAAAGGTCGAGCTCGAGCCGGAAGACGAGCTCGCGGCCCTGCGCAAGGAAGTCGCAAGCCTGAAGGATCGCCTGGCGACCTTGTTGACCGATAACCAGCGTCTCAAGCAGCGCCTGGCCAACGCCGGCCTGGACGACGAATAACACGACCTGAAGGAAGACCCAGATGCCCATGTCCCGTTCGTTCACGCCGGTCCTGCTCGGCGCTCTCCTGGCCACGCTCGCCGTCCCAGGACTCGCCGTCGCCCAGGCCAAGGCGCCGCAAAGCGTCGCGCCCGCAACGCAGGCCTTCAGCGCCGCCGAGGTCGCGCGCTGGAAGGCGACCGCGAACAGGGTGACGATCATGCGCGACAAATGGGGCATTCCGCATATCTATGGCAGCACCGACGCCGACACCGTGTTCGGCATGCTGTACGCACAGGCCGAGGACGATTTCAATCGCATCGAACTCAACTACATCAATGCGATGGGGCGCCTGGCCGAGGTCGAGGGCGAGAAGGAAATCTGGCGCGACCTGCGCATGAAGATGTACATCCAGCCGGCCGAGATGCAGGCGAAGTATGCCGCCAGCCCGGCTTGGCTGAAGAGCCTGATGAACTCCTTCGCCGATGGCCTCAACTACTATCTGCACACCCATCCCGAGGTCAAGCCGAAGCTCTTGACCCGCTTCGAGCCGTGGATGGCCCTGACCTTCAGTGAAGGCAGCATCGGTGGCGATATCGAGTCGATCGACCTCAAGGACTTGGAACGTTTTTATGGCAAGCGCCCCGTCGTCGCCCAGGCCGCCGTCGACAAGGGTTTCGATCCGGAACCACGCGGCTCGAACGGCTTCGCCATCGCTCCAAAGCGCTCGGCCAACGGCCATGCGCTGTTGATGATCAACCCGCACACCTCCTTCTATTTCCGCCCCGAGGTGCACATGGTCAGCGACGAGGGCCTGAATGCCTACGGCGCCGTGACCTGGGGCCAGTTCTTCATCTACCAGGGCTTCAACGACAAGCTGGGCTGGATGCACACCTCGGGCGGCGGCGACGTGATCGACGAGTACCTCGAGACCGTGGTCGAACGCGACGGCGAATTCTTCTACAAATACGGCAAGCACGAAGGCCGGATGCGCACCGTACAGATCAACCTGCCTTACAAGACCCCAAATGGCGCCATGGCCAGCCGCACCGTGACCGCCTATTTCACGCACCACGGCCCGGTCGTGCGCCAGGAGGGCAATAAATGGGTGTCGGTCAAGATGATGGACGACCCGCTCAATGCGCTGACCCAGTCCTATACCCGCACCAAGGCGCGCGACTATAACGCTTTTTATAAAGCGATGGAGCTGCGGACCAATTCCTCCAACAACACGGTGTACGCCGACGCGCAGGGCAATATCGCCTATTTCCACGGCAATTTCATCCCGAAGCGCGATCCGCGCTTCGACTGGACCAAGCCGGTCGACGGCAGCAATACGGCCACCGAGTGGCAGGGCCTGCACGAGATCAAGGAAACGATCACTCTGCTGAACCCGGCGAGCGGCTACATCTCCAATACCAACAACTGGCCGTGTAATGCGGCCGGCGCCGGCAGCAGCCCCAAATGCGCCAACTACCCGGCCTATATGTGGTCGCTGCCCGAGAACGCTCGCGGTCGCAATGCCGACCGCGTGTTCAAGGACGCAAAGGGCCTCGATATCGATGGCCTGATCGCAGCGTCCTACGACTCGCGCCTGGCCGCGTTCGAGCCGCTGGTGCCGGCCGTGGTGGCGGACCATGAAGCGCTGCACGAAAGCGATGCGCGCAAGGCCGCGCTGCTCGACCAAATTGCCGTGCTGCGCGGTTGGAACTTCCGTTATGCGATCGATTCGGTGCCGACTTCGCTCGCGGTCTATTGGGGGCAAGAGATGGTGGCCGAGCATGGCGCGCGTGCGCGTGCCGAGAACATCCCAGCGGTCGACTATATCGCTTCACGCCTGAGCCCGGCCGACCGGCTCGATGCGCTGCTGCGCGCCTCGAACAAATTGCAGGCCGACTTCGGCGACTGGCGCACGCCGTGGGGAGAGATCAACCGCTTCCAGCGGATCAGCGGCGACGTCGACCAGCAGTACGACGACAGCAAGCCGAGCATCCCGGTGGCGTTCGCCTCGGCCAACTGGGGCTCGCTGGCCTCGTTCGGCATGTCGGCCAAGCAGAAGACCAAGCGCATCTATGGCGATCGCGGCAACAGTTTCGTTGCGGCGGTCGAGTTCGGCCCGCGCATCAAGGCCAAGAGCATCCTGGCCGGCGGCCAGAGCGGCGATCCGCGCTCGCCGCACTTCAATGACCAGGCGGCGATGTATGCGCGCGGCGAGTTCAAGGACGTGCTGTTCTACAAGGAAGACATCGAGCGCAATCTGGAGCGCAAATACCATCCGGGGCAGTAATTAGTGATGAATGCTGCTGCGTATGCGGCATCGGCTGATGTTACCTGCTTAGCTCGTAGGGTGGGCGGCAAGCCGCCCACCCTACATCGGCTGACGTGACCTGCTCAGTACTCATTTAGAAAGGACCGCGTGGAACCAAGCGAAAAGCAAAAGATGTTGGCAGGCATGCCGTACCATGCCAGCGACCCCGAGTTGCGCGCCGAGCAGAATGCGACGGCAGCCTGGCTGGCGCGCTACAACGCCGCGCTGGGCGAGCCGGCCAGCTGGCAGGCACTGCTGGGCGAACGGATCGCGCGCGCGGGACAGGGCACGACCGTGCGTCCGCCTTTCCACTGCGACTACGGCTGGCACATCACCCTCGGCGCGCGCGTGTTCATCAATTTCGACTGCGTCTTTCTCGACGTCGCGCCGATCGTCATCGGCGACGATTGCCGTATCGGCCCGGGCGTGCACATCTATACCGCCGACCATCCGCGCGACCCGGCCCTGCGCCGCGCCGGCTTCGAATCGGGCCGGCCGGTCACCATCGGCCGCAATGTCTGGATCGGCGGCGGCGCCATCATCCTGCCCGGCGTGACGATCGGCGACGATGCGATCGTCGGGGCCGGCAGCGTGGTCACCCATGACGTGGCGCCGGGCGCCCAAGTCGCGGGCAATCCGGCGCAGCCGATTTCCAGCTGACTCGCAACGCTATGCCACGTCGCTCCCGCGACTCCATCGCCGCGTCGCTCCCGCGACCCCATCGCCGCGTCGCTCCCGCCCTCGCCGGGCGCCTTCGCGGGAGCCCAAGTCTTCCGCGCCGTCGCTGACGCTGGTGGTAGGTGGTGAGCATGCGCACTTGGGCTCCCGCCTCCGCGGGAGCGACGGCGGTGGTGCCGGATCGATATCCTGCCTAGCGGCGCCTGTTTCCCGCTTGCTATAATCGCAGCTTCGTTTCACCGGACAGCAAGGCAGGACAGGGCAGTGGCCAAACTCTATTTCAGGTACTCGGCGATGAACGCCGGCAAATCGACTGCCCTGTTGCAGGTCGCCCATAACTACGAAGAACAAGGCCAGCAGGTCAAGCTCTACACGGCGGCGATCGATAACCGCTATGGCGTCGGCCTGATCACCTCGCGCCTGGGCGCCCAGCGCAATGCCGAGGTGTTCCATACCGACACCAATTTCCTCGAGCAAGTGTCCGGCGTGGCTTGCCTGTTGGTCGACGAATCGCAATTCCTCACCAGCGCCCAGGTCAGCCAATTGCATCAGCTGGCCCAGGTGCGCGGCGTCCCCGTCATCTGCTATGGCCTGCGCAGCGATTTTCGCGGCGAACCGTTCCCCGGCTCGGCCTACCTGCTGGCGCTGGCCGACGACATCGAGGAAATCAAGAATATCTGCACCTGCGGCAAGAAGGCGACCATGAATATCCGCGTCGACGAACAGGGTCGCCGCATCCGCGAAGGCGAGCAGGTCAGCATCGGCGGCAACGAAAGCTACCGCCAGGCCTGCGGACGCTGCTTCTACTCGGCCTGAGCCCGCCATGTCCTTCGCATGCGGCGCCTGGCTCCCGGCCACCGCCTGCGCTGCGGCCGGGCCTGCGCTCGACATCTTTTTCTACCTGATTCCCTCGGCCGCGCTGGCCGTGCTGCTTTGGATCGCCTCCAGCGCCCATCCCGGCTTCTTCGTTTTCACCGCCGCCGGCACCCTGTGCCATGAGCTTGCCCATTTCTCGGTGGGCCTGCTGACCAATGCCGAGCCGGTCGGCATGAGCGTCTTCCCGCGCCGCATCAAACGGCCCAAGGGCGGGCATAACTGGGAACTCGGCTCGGTCACCTTTGCCAACCTGCGCTGGTACAACGCGGCTCCGGCCGCGCTGGCGCCGCTGCTGGTGCTGCTGGTGCCGGTCGGCGTGGCATGGTGGCGCACGCGGGGCGGCCTGGCCTTCGAGCCGGTCGACCTGGCCATCATGTTCTTCCTCGCGCCCCAGTTCCTGTCATTCTGGCCATCGCCGGTCGACTGGAAGCTGGCGGCCCGTTCCTGGCCCTGGGCGCCGCTGCTGGCGCTGGTCCTGGCTTGCTGGTATTTCAAGGATGCGGCCCTAGGGCTTATCAAGGCGTAAAGACTTGGCGAAAAATCGCTTACGGCAGACTTAATTCGCTCCGATTCCGGCGCTTCAAGCGGGACAAGCCGCCTCTGGCAGGTGGATCTATCCTGTAGAATGGACCGCAAAGCGCGGTATGGCTGGCTTATCGATATGTGGTCATGTCGCATCCGCAAGGAATTCCGTACGGAGAAACGCAGAATGAAGAAGCACGTGCTCATCGCCGCCATGGCATTTGCCATGTCCGCCCATGTGGTGACCGCACAGCCCGAGAAATCGGCTGCCATCGCAACGCCGGCGGCGCCTGCCAAGCCCGCAGACTCCAAGAAAGCCGCCCCGGCCCCGGCCTCGCTCGAGATGAAGCCGATCGCCGCCCAGACCCAGGCCGCCCTGTGGGCCTCGCGTGTGCTGGGCCGCTACCACTACAGCCCAATTCCGCTCGACGACGCGATGTCGGTCAAGATCTTCGACAATTATTTCGATGGACTCGACGGCGAGAAGCTGTATTTCGTCCAGGCCGACCTGGATCACTTCGCCGCTCTGCGCACCAAGATGGACGACGCCATCAACAACGAAGACCTGACCGCGCCGTTCGCCATCTACAACCTGTACCAGAAGCGCTTCGCCGAACGCATGGCCTATGCGCGCGGCCTGCTCAAGACCAAGTTCGACTTCACTTCCGACGAGACCATGGAGCTCGACCGCGAGAAGGCGACCTGGGCCAAGAGCGAGGACGAAATCCGCGACCTGTGGCGCAAGCGCGTCAAGAACGACTGGCTGCGTCTCAAGCTCGCAGGCAAGGACGACAAATCGATCCGCGAAACGCTGGATAAACGCTACGACAACTACGTCAACCGCATCCGCAAGCTGAACAACGAGGACGTGTTCCAGATGTTCATGAATGCGTATGCGACTGCGATCGAGCCGCACACCAACTACATGGCCCCGCGCTCGGCCGACAATTTCGACATTGCGATGCGCCTGTCGCTCGAAGGCATCGGCTGCGTGCTGCAGTCGCGCGATGACTACACCGTCATTCGCGAGGTCGTGCCGGGCAGCCCGGCCGATAAATCGGGCAAGCTGAAGGTCGGCGACCGCATCGTCGGCGTGGCCCAGGGCGACAAGCCGTTCGTCGATGTGCTGGGCTGGCGCCTGGACGATGTGGTGGCGCTGGTGCGCGGCGAGAAGGGCTCGACCGTGCGCCTTGACGTGATTCCGGGCGACGGCGGCGTCGACGCCAAGCACATCACCGTATCGATGGTGCGCAACAAGATCAGCATGGAAGAGCAGGCCGCCAAGAAGTCGATCATCAAGGTCAAGGAAAACGGCGTCGAGCGCCGCATCGGCGTCATTGCGCTGCCGACCTTCTACCAGGACTTCGAAGCGCGCCGCAAGGGCGAGAAGGATTTCCGCAGCGCGACCCGCGACGTCGAACGCATTCTGACCGAACTCAAGAAAGAGAAGGTCGACAATGTTCTGATCGACCTGCGCAACAACGGCGGCGGCTCGCTGACCGAGGCGGTCGAACTGACCGGCCTGTTCATCGACAAGGGTCCGGTCGTCATGCAGCGTACCGCCGAAGGCCGGGTCGAAGTCGAGAGCGACACCAAGCCGGGCCTGGCCTGGGATGGCCCGATGGGCGTCCTGATCAACCGCGGTTCGGCCTCGGCGTCCGAGATTTTCGCGGCGGCGATCCAGGATTACGGCCGCGGCCTCGTGATCGGCGAGCCCAGTTTCGGCAAGGGCACGGTTCAGACCCTGATCGACCTCGACCGCTTCGCGCCGAACGAGAAGATGCGCTACGGCGAGCTGAAGATGACCATCGCCCAGTTCTTCCGCATCAATGGCGGCACCACGCAGCTGCGCGGCGTGACGCCCGACATCAAGCTGCCGGTGCTGACCGATATGGACACCTTCGGCGAATCGTCCTACGACAATGCGCTGCCGTGGGTGGCGATCAAGCCGGCGCAATACATGCCGCTGGGCGACCTGAAGGAACTGGTGGCGCCGCTGCAGAAGCGCCATGAAGAACGCATCGCCAGCGACAAGGACTTCCAGTTCCTGCAAGAAGACATCAACGAAGTGCTGAAGCTGCGCAAGGAGAACGTCATCTCGCTGAACGAAGCCGTGCGGCGCAAGGAGCGCGATGCCCAGGATGCCCGCTCCAAGCTGCGAGAAGCGCGCCTGGCCGGCACCTCGACGACGCCGGGTGAGCCAGCAAGCGGCCCAGGCAGCGCCGAGAAGCGCGCCGAGACGCCGGATCCTACCAAGCCAGAGAAATCGGTGGTTGCCCTGCGCGGGACCCCGCGCCAGGACGATGGCCTGCAAGGTGACGAACGCGATCTCCAGGCAGAACTGGCGGCTGAGAAGGCGGCCAAGGATGCCAAGGACGTGATGCTGCAAGAGGCGGCGAATATCCTGGCGGACGAGGTCGGCATGCTGAAGACCGATACCCGGATGGCATCGCGCGTGATGCCGTATATGACGGTGGTCGATAGCAAGTAAGGTCGACGACCGCGCGGCGAACACCGCGCCGCGCCTCATCGAAGGGCCGCATCGTGAAAGGTGCGGCCTTTTTATTTGGCATTCTCGACAACTGATGCTGAGCGCGTTTCTTGCTGGAATAACTAGTAGAGTTGTCAGGGGGAGACCGCCGCCAGACTCGCCTTATTCGAAATTACATGTTCTGCTGGTAAGTAAAGATATAAAATGGCTTTGCTGTCAATAGCGCTTAACATGGTATAGAGATGCTCTAACTCGACAATAAAATCGCATGCACGATTTGAGGTTGGTCAAAAACTAAGTTTTTTTGGTTTGTGGTACGATAACTCCGTAGTTGTAAAAATAATAATCCTTACTTATCTTAGGAGTTATCTACATGTCAACACGTCACCTCGTTGTTGCTGCCTTGCTGGCCTGTGCCGGTGCGGCCCAGGCAGATGTCGTTTCGACGACAGGCTTCCAGAATGGATGGACCGCCGGTAATGGCACCAGTGTGATCGGTTCGGGTGTGCTCGGTAGTGACGTCAGCCTGGTTGGCGGCGTCGCGCACGGCACTACCGGTAACCTGATCGGGAAGGCCAGCGCCAGCCTGTCGTCCGCCGATGCACAGAAACTCTTCGTCCAGCAAGGCATCGACGCCGCCTATGTGCTGAGCGCCGGTAACGGCCTGCTGGCAGCCCGCTACGGTAACTCGGTCTCGGTCATCAACGACGGCGACGGCGTGAAGATCGTGCCTGGCCAGAATGCGGGTGGCGGCGCCGCAGCGCCTGGCGCTCCGATCGGCGGCGCTCCAGCTGCTGGCGGTGGTGGCGGCGGCGGCGGTGCCGGCGCCCCGGTCGGTGGCGGCGGCGCGCCTGTGGGCGGCGGCAGCCCAGCCCCAGGTGGCGGCAGCGCGGCGCCAGGCGGCAACGCCGGCAGCCCTGCAGCGCCAGGCTCGGGCAGCGACAGCGGTGGTGGCAACGTGATCGTGCCGTCGCCGGATGTCGATCCGGTCTTTACCCTGCCAGTGCAGGACCAGATCGGCGCACTGCCGGACCAGGTCAACGCCGTGCCGGAACCAGGCACCATCGCGCTGATGCTGGCTGGCCTGGTGGGCGCCGGCGCTTTCTCGCGCCGCCGCAACGCCAAGCAGTAATCATCCCCCGGGCCTGGCCAGTCCAGGCTCGGGTTCAGGTACAATCCTTGTGAACGATCGTGCTATTCATGACGGCAACAACAAGGAGACGACGTGGACCTTTACTACTCCGACGAGGACCTGGCCTTCCGCGACCAGGTCCGCGCTTTTATCGCTTCTTATCTTCCCCCTGAACTCCAGCACAAGGTCCGCCAGCACCTGCGCCTGACCCGCGACGACTATGTCCGCTGGCACCGCATCCTGGCCGCCCAGGGCTGGGCCGCGCCCGGCTGGCCGGTCGAATACGGCGGCCCCGGCTGGACGGCGGTGCAGCGCCACATCTTCGAGGAAGAATGCGCGCTGGCCGGCACGCCGCAAGTGCTGCCGTTCGGCGTCAATATGGTGGCGCCGGTAATCATGGCCTTCGGCAGCCAGCAGCAGAAGGATTACTACCTGCCGCGCATCCTGTCCTGCGAGGACTGGTGGTGCCAGGGCTATTCCGAACCCGGCGCCGGCTCCGACCTGGCCGCACTCAAGACGGACGCCCGCCGGGTGCAGGACAGCGACGGCGACTACTACCTCGTCAACGGCCAGAAGACCTGGACCACCCTGGCCCAACATGCCGACATGATCTTCTGCCTGGTGCGCACCGATGCCGGCGTGCGCAAGCAGGAGGGCATTTCCTTCCTCCTCATCGACATGCGCAGTCCCGGCGTTACGGTGCGCCCGATCGCGATGCTCGACGAAGACCATGAGGTCAACGAAGTCTTCTTCGACGACGTCAGGGTGCCGGTTGCTAACCTGGTGGGCCAGGAAAACCGCGGCTGGACCTACGCCAAATACCTGCTCGGCCACGAGCGCACCGGCATCGCCGCCGTCGGCCGCTCCAAGCGCGAACTGGGCTTCGTCAAGCGCCTGGCGCTGCGCGAGCGCAAGCGCGGACGGCCGCTGCTCGACGATCCCCTGTTCGGCGCGAAGGTGGCCGCGCTCGAGATCGAGTTGATGGCGCTCGAGATGACGGTGCTGCGCGTGCTGGCCAGGGGCGAAGCCGCCCCCGGCCCCGAGGCCTCGATGCTGAAGATCAAGGGCACCGAGATCCAGCAGGCGCTCACCGAACTGATGGTCGAGGCGGCCGGCCCGCTGGCGCTGCCCTTCGATCCAGCCTACCTGGCCGGAGAACGAGATCATGCGATCGCGGGCGACGACGCCGCGGCCCCGCTGGCGGGCTATTACTTCAACTACCGCAAGACCTCGATCTATGGCGGGTCGAACGAAATCCAACGCAACATCATCTCCCAGGTGATCCTGGGACTGTGAGGACGGCATGCATTTCGAACTGAACGAGGAACAGCAGCAGCTGGCCGATGCGATCCGGCGCTGGATCGGCCGCGACTACGGCTTCGAGACGCGGCGCGCGATCGTCCATTCCGAATCGGGCGTCTCGCCCGACGCCTGGGCGACGATGGTGGAACTGGGCCTGACGGCGCTGCCGGTGCCCGAGGAAAATGGCGGCTTTGGCGGCGACGCCCTTGCCATGTTCGCCGTGATGCAGGAACTCGGCCGTGGACTGGTGGTCGAACCGTATGTGGCGACGGTGATGGGCGCCGAATTCCTGCGCCTGGGTGGCAGGCACGGTGCGCTGCTCGAGCGGGTCGCCGGCGGTGACCTGAAGCTCGCCTGCGCGCTGGGCGAGCGTGCTTCGCGCCACGACGCCTTCGACATCGCCACCCGGGGCGAGGCTGTCGATGGCGGCTACCGCCTGCATGGGGAGAAGCGGGTGGTGCTGCATGGCGCGGAAGCCGATGGGTTGATCGTGTCGGCCCGCGGCGCGCAGAACGCGGCGGGCGTGGAAAGCGCAGGGAGTGCGGCGGGTGAGCAAGGCATGGAGGGCGTGAGCCTGTTCATGGTGCCGCGCGACAGCGCCGGCCTGCGCGTCACGGGCTACCGCACGCTCGATGGCTTGCGTGCCGCAGACGTGGTGCTCGACGGCGTGGTGGTCGGGCAAGATGCCGTTATCGGCCGGGTTGAGGAGGGCGGCGCCATTCTCGACGCGGCGCTGGATTACGGCGCCGGCCTGCTGTGCGCCGAGGCGCTGGGAGCGATGGAGGCGCTGTTCGACACGACGCTCGAGTATCTCAAGACGCGCCAGCAGTTCGGCGCGCCGATCGGCAAGTTCCAGGCGCTGCAGCACCGGATGGCCGACATGGCGATCCACCTCGAACAGGCGCGGTCGATGGCCTTGCTCGCGGCGCTGGCCCTGGCGCGTTCGCGCGGAGTCGCCAGCGGTGATGCTGGCGACGGTGCGGGCGATGGCGGAAATGATGGCGGAAGTGACGGCGGCAGTGACGGCGGTGCGGCGCGCCGGCGCGTGGTGTCGGCTGCCAAGTACCGCGTGGGCCTGGCCGCGCGCTTCATCGGCCAGGGCGCCATCCAGCTGCATGGCGGCATGGGCGTGACCGACGAACTGCCGGCCTCGCACTATTTCAAGCGCCTGTCGATGATCGAACTGACGCTGGGCGATATGGACCACCACCTGGAACGCTTCATTGCGCAGCCAGGCTTCCGGGAGGCGGCATGACGGCAGCACCAGATTCAGCGGCGGGCTTGCCGGCGGATGCGCGCGGAGACATCCCGGCGGGCGCACGCACCGGCAAGCGCTGGTATTTCGAAGATTTCTACCCTGGTCAACAGATCGACCTGGGAGAGCGCACCGTCACCGAAGCCGAGATCCTCGCCTTCGCCCACGCCTTCGATCCCCAGTCCTTCCATGTCGACGCCGAGGCGGCGCAGGCTTCGCCTTACGGCGGCCTGATCGCCAGCGGCTGGCATACCTGCAGCATGATGATGCGCATGGTGGTCGACGGCTTGCTGAACGCGGCCGACGGCATGGGCTCGCCCGGCCTGGACGGCGTGCGCTGGCTGCAGCCGGTGCGCGCCGGCGACACCTTGCGCGTGCACTACCTCACGCGCCAGGTCAAGGCATCCAGCAGCAAACCCGATCGCGGCGTCGTCTGGTCGACCTGGACCGCCACCAACCAGCACGGCGTCCAGGTGTGCAAGGTCGACGGCATCGGCCTCTATGGGCGCCGGCCCGCCAAGGAGAATTGATGGCTACCACGATCGCACTCGATGCGCTGCCGGCCCGTGCCGGCAGCGAAGTCGCCGTCTCCGACTGGTTCGAGGTCGGGCAAGACCGCATCGCCACCTTCGCCGAAGCCACCGACGATCGCCAGTGGATCCATCTCGATCCCGAGCGCTGCAAGCGCGAGTCGCCGTTCGGCCAGCCGGTGGCGCACGGCTTCCTTACCCTGTCGCTGCTGCCGGCGATGCTCACCAGCGCCCTGGCAATCGAGGGCATGCGCATGGGCGTCAACTACGGGCTGAACAAGGTGCGTTTCCCGAGTCCGCTGCCGGCCGGCAGCCGCGTGCGCGGGCGCTGGACCTTGCGCGGCGCCGATGCGGTGGCCGGCGGCTGGCAGTTCACCTGGGACGTGACGATCGAGGCCGACGGCGCAGCCAAGCCCGTGTGCGTGGCCGAGTTCCTGATCCGCTGCTACGCCTGAAGCGCTTGAAGCAACACCTTCAAGCGCCATGGCCACCGGCATTGCCGAGCGCGCCCGTGCCGCCCATCCGGTACTGATTGCGTCCTCCCGCCTTGGCCTGGTAGAGCAGGGCGTCGGCGCTGGCCACCAGCACATCGGCTCCCTGCGCATCGCGCGGCACCAGGCTCGACAGCCCCAGGCTCATCGTCAGGTGCGGCGCCGTGGGCGAAGCCGCATGCGGCAGGCCGAGCTGGGCCAGCTCATCCATCAGGCGATGCGCCACGCCTTCGGCGCCGAGCGCGTCGAGCTGGGGCAGCAGGATGGCGAACTCCTCGCCGCCGTAGCGCGTGACCAGGTCGTGAGTGCGGCCAGCGCCGCGCCGCAGCGCCGCCGCCACCTGCACCAGGCAGGCGTCGCCGGCCTGGTGGCCGTAGTGGTCGTTATAGGCCTTGAAATGGTCGACGTCGGCCAGGATCAGCGCCACCGGCAG
>DDKG01000311.1:32925-33110 GCA_002339265.1 Massilia sp. UBA2604
ACGGTCAGCTGGGTGCGCACGCGGGCGCGCACCACGGCCGCATTGACCGGCTTGGTGATGAAGTCGGCCGCGCCGGCTTCCAGTGCGCGGGTTTCGTCTTCCGGGGTCTTGAGCGCGGTGACGAAAATCACCGGGATGTCGCGCGTCTCGGGCGCTGCGCGCAGGGCCGCGCACACGGCGTAGCC
>DDKG01000311.1:33436-33556 GCA_002339265.1 Massilia sp. UBA2604
TCCAGCGCGAACAGCACTTCCTGCTCTTCCTGCAGCGCCGCGTGCAGGATCTGGATGTTTTCCATCGCATCGTCGACCACCAGGATGCGGCCATTGAGTGCCATCTCGGTCCAGCTCACG
>DDKG01000233.1 GCA_002339265.1 Massilia sp. UBA2604
ATCGACGGCATCGCCTTCCAGACCAATATCCTGGCCCTGAATGCGGCGGTCGAAGCGGCTCGCGCCGGCGAACAGGGCCGCGGCTTCGCGGTCGTCGCCGGCGAGGTGCGCACCCTGGCCCATCGCTCGGCCGCGGCGGCCAAGGAAATCAAGGGCCTGATCGACGACTCGGTCGGCCAGGTCCAGCAGGGAACCCAGCAGGTGGCGCGGGCCGGCGCCACCATGGACCAGATCGTCCAGAGCATCGAGCAGGTCACGGTGATCATGGGCGAGATCGCCGCGGCCAGCGAAGAACAGGGCGCCGGCATCGAGCAGGTCAATACTGCCATCGTCGAGATGGACCGCGTGACCCAGCAGAACGCAGCCCTGGTCGAAGAAGCGGCGGCCGCCGCCGACGCGATGCGCGACCAGGCGGCGCAACTGTCGGCCGTGGTCGGGACCTTCCGTCTCTAGCAGGACGCTGCCGTGGCAGGCCTTCGTGATGAAGGCCGCACAAGACGCTCCGGCGCAATCCATTGACTTTTCGACCAGAGTCCGGAAACTTCCGGGCGTTGCTTTCTGGTCGTATTTTGTTCATTAACTCTCTCTGACACTATTGCCTGTAGTCATGTCCTGCTAGACTGGCGGACTTTGCATCCTCTGACGCAATTTTATTTGCCAAAAAAGAACAACTGAGGATGCCTTACCCAGGACGGGTGAGCATCGGTCTAGACAGGGAGTTGTATACATGAAAGCAAAGCAGGTCCGACCAGCCCAGAAGCTGCTGGTCGCGGCAGTATCCGGTATCGTCTGCAGCATCGCCCACGCCCAGCAGGTTCCCTCCACCCAGGATGCACACAACGATGGCGCGGCCGTGCCCGAAGTCATGGTCACCGCCCAGCGCACCGCGTCGCTGGCATCGCGCACCCCGCTCGCGGTCAGCGTCGTCAGCGGCGAACAGCTGCGCGACCTCGGCGCGATCAGCCCGGCCGATATCGGCCCGCGCCTGCCGAACGTCCATATCGACCAGGCCTTTTCTGGCCTGCGCGTGACGATTCGCGGCATCAGCAACAACGACACCACCGACAAGGGCGACCCTTCGGCCGCCTTCATGCTCGACGGCGTCTACATCGCCCGCCCGGCCGGCCAGAGCGCCAACCTGCTCGACGTCGACCGCATCGAAGTGCTGCGCGGTCCGCAGGGCACGCTGTACGGCCGCAATACCACCGCCGGCCTGGTCAATGTGATCTCGAACGCGCCGACCGACCGCCTCGAAGGCGCGCTCGGCCTTGAGGCCGGTACCTATGGCCGGCGCAAGGTCGACGGCGTGATCAACGTCCCCGTCAACGACGCGCTGTCGCTGCGCGCCGCCGTCAGCCAGCTGCGCCAGGACCCGTTCCTGAACAACGGCCAGGGCACGCCGCACCGTCCCGGCATGGACCGCGACGAACGCGATGCGCGCCTGAGCGCAAAACTGAAAGTTAACCGCGACGCGGCCCTGGTGCTGCGCTACGACCACGGCGAGACCGAGGGCAACAACGACCGCATCGTCCCCGACACCAACTTCTTCAACGGCGTGGCGGCCGGCAAGCCGGTGTGGCGCGACAGCACCACCGAGGAGCGCCTGACCAACAGCTTCCGCCCGCCGAACATGACCCCGGTGCAGGGCTGGCACGACCGCCGCGCGCGTGGCCTGTCGGCCGACCTGAGCTGGAACCTGGGCCCGGCAACCGTGTATTACCTGGCCTCGCACCGCAAGCTGGACCAGGCGATCCGCCAGAACTACTATTATCGCGTGGCGCCGACGGTCGCCCTCGGCGTGATCAACAACTACGACGGCCACAACGAGCAGGATTCGCACGAGCTGCGCATCGCCACCGATGGCAGCGGTCCGCTCAGCGCCCAGGCCGGGCTGTACTACTTCAGCGAAGACTCGAACACCTCGTACGCCTTCCAGGGACTGCAGCCGGTCGGCCTGCCGCCGTATTACTCCTTCCCGCTGCACACCCAGGCAGAGAGCCGCGCGGTCTTCGGCCAGCTGACCTGGCGCGTGCTGGACGACCTGCGCCTGACGGCCGGCGCCCGCCGCACCGAGGACGACAAGGACCGCGTCGGCTCGACCGATTTCCAGCAGGGACCGGTGTTCAATCCGGCCACCGACCGCCGCCAGCTCAATGCCGCCGAACTGTCGACCGCGCGCACCACCTGGCGCCTGGGCCTCGAGTACGACCTGGCGCCGGGCGCCCTGCTGTACGGCAGTCTCGCCACCGGCTACAAGGCGGGCGGTTTCAACGACGGCTGCGTCGCCGGCACTTCGGCGTTGGGCGTGACCTGCCCGGCCGCGGCCGCGGTCTCGGAAAGCGCCCTGTACTACCAGCCGGAAGAGCTACGCGCCTGGGAAGCGGGCCTGAAGTCGCGCCTGCTGGGTGGACGCCTGACCTTCAATGCCAGCGCCTTCCTTTACGACTACACCAACCTGCAGCTGTCGGGCACCGCGATCGTCTCGGGCGCGCCGCGCATCCTGACCAGCAATGCCGGCGTGGCCCGTTCGCGCGGACTGGAACTCGACGGCGAGGTGCGGATCGGCAGCAATGGCCGCCTGAGCTACGGCGCCACCCTGCTCGACGCTCACTACGTCAGCTACAACCCGACTCCCGCCGTGTCCTGGGGAGGCCGCAAGCTCGATCGCGCGCCGAGCCACGTGTATACGCTCGGCTATGAGCACCGCTTCGCGGTCGCCGGCGGCGAGCTGCGCGCCGGCGTGTTCGCGCGCCGCAGCGCGGGGTACGTGATCACGATCCCGAGCCAGCTGCTGGAATACCGCATCCCCGACCACGCCACCACCGACGCCAGCCTGCGCTACCAGCCGGCCGGCGCCAATTGGAGCGTCCTGGGCCGGGTGCGCAACCTGGAGAATTCGGTGCGGCCGACGATCATCGACAGTTTCGGCATGACGACGCCGAGCGCGCCGCGCACCGCCGATGTGCGCCTGGACGTCCGCTTCTAGACCGTTGCCAACCCGCCGAGGAGCCAGTATGCACCGCGATAACCCCGATCTGTCGTCCCCCGCGATGCGCGCCGATCCGCCGGCGGACGACACCGTCGCCCGCATGCTGGCCGGCGCCGACGGCCCGCATGCGCTGTCCGAACGCATCGCCGCCATCAACCGCGAACTGGCGCGCTGGGAAACCAATGGCGGCCTGGCGCACTGGCAGCCGGACGCCAGCCTGGACCCGCGCGCGGCCGCGGCGCTGAAGGATTACCTGGCCGGCTGCCTGCCGTTGCCCTCCTGGGCAGACGCCTCCCGCATCGCGCGCGCGGAAGCGCTGTTCATGGACATGAGCATGCTCTCCTGCACCCTGCTGTTCTGCGCCAGCCTGCCCGAATGCTATGTGCTGCCCGACCTGTCGGCGGTGCTCCATGCGGCCGGCCAGCTCGAGGCCCATACAGACTACCGGGTGCGCTCGACGGCCGCGATGATCTTCCCGGTCATGCTCGGGGGCGGCCTCACGGCGGCGGAGGGCGGCGGCGTGGCCCAGGCCCTCAAGGTGCGCCTGATCCACGCCACCATTCGCCACCTGATCCTGCGCGGCTCGCCGGACGCCTCGCTCGGCGCCGGGCCGGTGCGGCCGCTTGCGGTGGCCGGCGGCGGCATCTATCACACCCTGTATGCCCATGGCTGGGACACGGCGCGCAGCGGCATGCCGTGCAACCAGGAAGAGCTGGCCTATACCCTGCTCACCTTTAACTACGTGTTCCTGCGCGGCCTGCGCAAGCTGGGGCTCGGCCTGCCGCGCCAGGACGAGGAAGACTACCTGCATGCCTGGAACGTCCTGGGCCACATGCTCGGCATCGAGCGCGCGCTGATGGCCGGCACCATGGACGAGGCAAGCCGGATGTTCGACGAGATCCAGGCGCGCGGGCGCCAGATGGCGCGCGCGCCGGACCCGCGCCCGGCACTGGCCGCGGCCCTGATGAAGACGATGGAAGACGAGATTCCGGTGCGCCTGCTGAAACCCATCCCGACCTTGCTCACGCGCCTGCTGTGCGGTCGCGATGCGACGCGCGACCTGGGCCTGCATGCCCGGCTCCCGCTGCTCTCGCGGCTGCTGTTCGGCGCCGGCCTGGCGCTGGTGCGGGCAATCGACGCCGTGGTGCGCCAGGTCGTGCCCGGCTTTTCGATCAGCCGCATGCTCACGCGCGCGCTCGGCTACCGCCTCGTGACGCGCTTCCTGATGGACCAGACCCGGCCGCTCCGGCTTCCCGATGCCTTGCTGGGCGAGGTCCACGACGCAACCGCCCAATGGAGCCACGATCCGAATGCGCCGCGCTGGCTGGCGCGGGTCGAGGCGCGCCTCGCCGGCAGGACAGGCAGCCAGGCGACGCAGCCGACCGCCGCCTGACGGCGTCGCGATGCGCGTCCACTCCATGCCGCTCATGCGCCCGATCGTCACGCTCGTACTCGCACTCGCACTCTGGCTCCTGCTGGCGCTGACGGCGAACGCCGCGCCCCTGACGCTCGAGCGCGACAGCAAGCAGGTCGATGCGTGGACCAGCGCGACCGTGCTGCGCGACCCTGGCGCCGAACTTGATGCCGCCGCCGCGCTGGCGGCGGGCGCGCGCTTCGCGCCATCCGGCCTGGCGCACGCCACGCTCGGCCTCGACCCGGCTCCGGTCTGGATCCGGGTGCCGTTCCGGGTGGCCCCCGGCGCCCCCGGCGACTGGGTGGTGCAGTTCGACTTCGCCCTCCTCGACTACCTGGACGTGTGGCTGGTGCAGGGCGCCGAGATCCGGCCGCTGGCCACGCTCGGCAGGCGCCAGGACAAGCAGGGCAACCTGGGGGCGCGGGTGCCCGCGCTGGAGCTGGCCCTCGCGCCCGGCCAGGAGTACACGCTGCTGGTGCGCGTGGAGGCGCGCGGGCCCAAGCTCATCCCGATGAGCTTCATGCAACCGGCCACCTATCACCGCGTTTCGGGCGCGGAGCAGATGCTGCAAGGGCTCCTGTTCGGCCTGTCCTGCTGCCTGCTGGTCTACAGCCTGGCCCAGTTCGTGACCTTGCGCGAGCCGCTGTACGGCAAGTACGCGATGTTCGTCGGCGGCATCACGCTGTACCAGGCGGTCTGGTTCGGCGTGGCCGAGCAATTCCTGTGGGGCGGCAACCTGTATCTCACCACCCACATGATGGGGGTGGGCCAGGCCATCGCCTCGACCGGCTGCTACCTGTTCGTCCTGCAAACCTTGGCGCGCCCAGGCCGCGACCGCAAGTTCCGCCTGCTGATGGGAAGCGGCGCCGCGATCTCGTTCGGCAGCGGGGTGGCCTGGGCCATCGGCGTGCTCGACCATGGTTTGTTCATCGCGATCGTCGCCACGGTCGGCAACGCGCCGCTGCTGCTCGGCCTGCCCGGTGCGCTGCGCCGGGTGCGCGCGGGCGATCCGATCGGCGTCTACTTCGTGGTCGGCTGGATGGCCAGCTTCGGCGGCGCGGTGATCCAGACCATGCTCATCGCCGGCAAGCTCCCGGTGAACTTCTGGACCCTGCACTCGCTGCAGTTCGGGGTCGGGCTCGACCTGCTGGCCTTCATGCGCATCCTCGGCCTGCGCACCAAGGCGATGCAGAGCGCGATGCTGCGCGCCGAGGCGGAAGCGCGGATGAAGTCGGAGTTCCTGGCCAATATGAGCCACGAGATCCGCACCCCGATGAACGCGATCATCGGGATGAGCCGGCTGGCCCTGATGGCCGATCCCACCCCACGGCTGCGCAACTACGTGTCGAAGATCCTCGGGGCCGGCGAGCACCTGATGGGCATCATCAACGACATCCTCGACCACTCGAAGATCGAAGCCGGCAAGCTGTCGATCGAGACCGTGCCGTTCGAGCTCGACGAAGTGCTCGAGCAGCTCTCCGGCCTGGCCGGGGTGAAGACCGACGCCAAGGGCATCGAACTGGTGTTCCGGGTCGGACCCGGCGTGCCGCAACGCCTGGTGGGCGACCCGCTGCGCCTGGGCCAGGTCCTGATCAACCTGACCGGCAACGCCGTCAAGTTCACCGAGCGCGGCGAGATCGTGGTCGCGGTCGACGCCCGGGGCGCCGCGGACGGGCGCGTGATGCTGGAATTCTCGGTCAGCGACACCGGCATCGGCATGACCGCCGAACAGGTCGAGCGCCTGTTCCAGTCGTTCAGCCAGGCCGACAGCTCGACCACCCGCAAGTATGGCGGCACCGGCCTCGGGCTGTCGATTTCGCGCAAGCTGGTGGAATTGATGGGCGGGCGCATCTGGGCCGAGAGCACGCCCGGCGCCGGCAGCCGCTTCAGCTTCAGCTTGCCGTTCGAGGCCGGCGCCGGCCTGCACGCCGGCGCGGCGCACCCGTCGGCGCTGGCCGGCGTGCGCGCGCTGGTGGTGGACGACAGCGCAAGCAACGGCGCGGCGCTGGCCGGCATGCTGTCGACGCTCGGCCTCCAGGCCGATGTCGCCGCCTCGGGCGCCCAATGCCTGGCGCTCCTGAACGCCGCCGAGCGCGATGGGCGGCCCTACCGGGTGGTGCTGATGGACTACCTGATGCCGGGGCTGGACGGCATCACGACCGTGCGCCGCTTCTCCGGCCATCTGGCAGGCGCGCTGCCCGCGACCATCCTGATGCTGTCCGCCGCCAGCCGCGACGCGGTGCTGGAAGAAGACGGCGAGCTTCCGGTCGACGCCTTCCTGCACAAGCCGATCGGTCCCGCCCTGCTGCACCATGGCCTTTTGCAGGTGCTGCAGCCCCAGGCTGGCGGCAACGCGGGCGCCGAGGCCCGCGAGCCGCCGCGCCCCGGCGTCATGGCCGACCTGCCGCGCCTGGACGGCGCGCGCATCCTGCTGGCCGAGGACAATGCCAACAACCGGGAGGTGGCGCTCGACTTCATGGCCGCCGCCCGCATGCGGGTCGATGTCGCCTTCGACGGCGTGGAAGCCGTACGCATGGCGCGCAAGGGCGACTACGACCTGGTGCTGATGGACATCCAGATGCCGGAGCTGGACGGCCTGGGCGCGGCGCGTGCGATTCGGCAGGATGCGCGCCTGCGCGCGCTTCCGATCGTGGCCATGACGGCGCATGCGATGGCCAGCGACCGCGCGCTCAGCCGCCTGGCCGGCATGAACGACCATGTCACCAAGCCGATCGACGCCGACCTGCTGTTCTGCACCTTGCTCAAGTGGATCGACCCGGCCCGCCTGCAAGGCCGTCCGCCGCTGCCTCAGCCCATCCTGCCTGCCGCTCCCGCTCCCGCTCCCGCCGCGACGGCCATGCGGCCGCTGCCGGTCGTGCCCGGGATCGACTGGCGCCTGGCACTGGGCAACGTCCGGGGCCAGCACGCCCGCCTGGAAAAGCGCGCCGGCAGCTTCGTGCGCGAATACGGGTCCGCGCCGCACCTGTTGCGCGAGGCCCTGAACGGTGGCGACCATGCGCGCCTGCAGTCGATCGCGCACAACCTCAAGTCGAGCGCGGCCTATGTCGGCGCCTTCGAGCTGTCCGGCGCCGCCAGCCGCCTCGAGCACGACCTGCGGGCCGGCAAATATGACCTGATCGGGGTCCAGGTGCCGTCGCTGGTGGCGGCGGCCGAAACGGTGCTGGCCGGCCTGGCCCAGATGGCCGCCGCCGCCCTGCCGCCGCGTGCCGGCCCGCGCGCGCTGGCCGAGGTGTGCGCGCGCCTCGAAGCATATCTGCGCGAGGACGATGCGCGCGCCGAGGACGCGCTGGCCGAACTCGAGCCGCTGCTGGACGGCACGGCCCACGCCGGCGCGCTGGACGCGCTGCGCCATGCGGTCGACCAGGTCGAGTACGCAGCGGCGCTGGCGCCACTGGCGGACCTGGTTGCCCGCCTCGAGATCACCGCCGGAGACGCGGCATGAACGCGCCAGGTAGCGCGGGGCGCTACCACCCCGCGCCCCGACCCGGGCCGATCGTCGCATCTGGTGCTGTCCCTGGCAGGGCCTTTTTGCTAGACTCCCGGGCAGCCTTGGCCCTGTCGAGCCCGCGCCATTCGTAAGTACACAAGAACATTGACGATGACCCCTCCGCCAACCATTCATTTTCGCCTCTTCGCATGCCTGTTCAGCGCCGCCCTGCTGGCGGTGCCGGTGCTGCTGCACGCCTGGAGCGTCCAGACGCAGCTGCTGGTGGCCAGTTCGGTGCTGATGGCCGGCCTGTGCCTGGCCAGCGCCATGTGCGTGCTGGGGCCGCGTCCCGCGCTGCGCCTGGCCCTGATCGCGCTGCCGGTGGGCTGGTTTGCCGAGCAGATGGGGGCCTCGTATGGCTGGTTCTTCGGCAGCTACGACTACACCGACGTGCTGGGACCGCAAGTGGGCGAGGTGCCGCTGGTGATCCCGCTGATGTGGTTTGCCCTGTCCTACACCGGCTACGTGATGGCCAACCTGATCGTCTGGCAGACGCCGGCCGACGGCGCGACGTCAGGACGGCGCAGCCTCGTGATGGCCTTCCTCGCCGCGCTGATCGTCACCGCCTACGACCTCGGCGTCGATCCCTACATGGTCTACAAGCTCAAGGCCTGGATCATGGTGAAAGAGGATGGCTGGTGGTTCGGTGAAACCCTGCAGGGCTTCGTCGGCTGGATGCTGGTGGCCTTCGTCATCGTGTTCGCCTTCCGCCTCACCTTGCGCCGCGATGTGCCGGTAGCAGGGGCGCCGAGCCTGCGCGCCGTCCTGGTCCCGCTCGGCCTGTACGGCGTGCTGATGCTGTACGAGGCGACCCAGGGGGTGCCGGTGGAGACCCGCACCATCGCCCTCTTCGTCATGGGGATTCCGCTGTTCTGCGCCGCCTGCGGCCTGGCCCGCTGGCGCCGGGAAGCCGCATGAGAACCATTTTGACGTTCCTGGCCTGGCTGCTGCTGGCGTTCACCCCCGCACTGGCCCACGCCGCCCCGCTGCAGCTTGCGCAGGGCGCCGAGGTGGTCGAGGCCTGGCCGGCGGTGACCATCCTGCGCGATCCCGACAGCCGGCTCGACGCCGCCGCCGCCCTCGCCGCAACCGACCGCTTCGAGCATCCGCGGACGGCGCACGCCAGTCTCGGCATGCAGCCCGGCGCCACCTGGGTGCGGATTCCGCTCCAGGTGCCGCACGACGCCACCGGCGGCTGGGTGATGCAGATCGACTACGCGCTCCTGGACGAGGTCGACGTCCATCTCGCCGGCCGTGACGGCATGCGCCATCTCGCCTCCCTGGGGCGCATGCAGCAGCCATCCGGCGACGCCCTCAAGGGCCGGGTGCCGGCCGCCGTGCTGCGCCTGGCGCCGGGCGAAGAGTACACGGTGCTGGTGCGGGTGGACTCGGTCGGCCCCAAGATCCTGCCGATCACCTTCATGCAGCCCGCCGCCGTGCTCGACGAGGCGCTGGGCGAACAGGTCTTGCAGGGCCTGCTGCTCGGCCTGCGCATCACCCTGATCCTGTATGCGCTCGGCCAGTGGTACACGCTGCGCGAGCACCTGTTCGGCAAGTATGCCCTGCTGGCGACCGGCGTGACCGTGTATTCGGTGGCCTGGTTCGGCCTCGCCGGCCAGTACCTGTGGCCGGGGAACCTGTGGCTGCTCGAACATGGCGCAGGCCTGGCCTCGGCCCTGGCTTCGTGCGGCGCCTACCTGTTCGTGGAGCACGCGCTGGCGCGGCCCGGCCAGGACCGCATCTTCAGCCGCCTGATGAAGACCTTCGCCGCGCTGTGCCTGGTGACGGCGATCGGCTTCGCGGCGGGCCTGATCGGCCACCGCCACCTGGTCGCGATCGTCGGCACACTCGGCATCATGCCGATGCTGTTCGGCCTGCCCGGCGCGTTCCGGCGCGCCCGCGCAGGCGACGCGGTCGGCACCTATTTCCTGATCGGCTGGGCGGTCACCTTCGCCACCTCGCTGGTCACGGCCCAGCTCATCAACGGCAAGTTGCCGGCCAATTTCTGGACCATGCACGCGCTGGTGTTCGGCAGCACCTTCAATATGCTGGTGTTCATGCGCATCCTCGGCCTGCGCACCAAGGCCATGCAGGCGGCGATGCTGCGCGCCGAGGCCAGCACCCGGCTCAAGTCCGAGTTCCTGGCCAATATGAGCCACGAAATCCGGACCCCGATGAATGCCATCATCGGCATGAGCCGGCTGGCCCTGATGAGCGAGCCGGCGCCGGTCCTGCGCAACTACCTGGGCAAGATCCTGGGAGCGGGCGAGCACCTGATGGTCATCATCGACGACATCCTCGATTTCTCGCGCATCGAGGCCGGCAAGCTGCACATCGAGGCAGTCGCGTTCGAGCTCGACGAGATGCTCGAACACCTTTCCAGCCTGCTGGGCGCGAAGGCCGAGGCCAAGGGCATCGAACTGATCTTCCGGGTCGCTCCCGACGTCCCGCAGCGCCTGGTCGGCGACCCCTTGCGCCTGGGCCAGGTGCTCGTCAACCTGGCCGGCAATGCGGTCAAGTTCACCGAACGCGGCGAGATCGTGGTCGCGGTCGACGCCGTCCCCGCCGCGCCAGCGCCGGCCGGCGCCGACGACCGGATCACGCTGGCGTTCTCGGTCAGCGACACCGGCATCGGCATGAACCAGGAGCAGGTCGGACGCCTGTTCCAGTCGTTCAGCCAGGCCGACAGCTCGACCACCCGCAAATACGGCGGCACCGGCCTGGGCCTGTCGATCTCGCGCCAGCTGGTGGAACTCATGGACGGCCAGATCTCGGTGCGCAGCGCGCCGGGCGAAGGCAGCCGCTTCACCTTCAGCGTGCCGCTGGGGATCGGCGACGGCCAGGCCGTCGCCAGCGCCGTGCGCCGCGCCATGCTGCTGGACGTGCGCGCGCTGGTGGTCGACGACAGCGTCACCGCGCGCGCCGCTCTGTCCGAGATGCTCGGCACCCTCGGCGTGCATGCTGACACCGCCGCCTCGGGCGAGGAATGCCTGGAACTGCTGGCGCGCGCCGACGCCGCCGGCAAGCCCTACCAGATCGTGCTGATGGACTACCTGATGCCGGGCCTGGACGGCATCGAGACGATCCGCCGCATCCGCCGCAGCGCCCAGGAACACGGGCGCGACTGCCCGCCGCCGGCCATCCTGATGATTTCGGCCTGCACCCGCGAAACCGTCATCGATGAGGAAGGCGAACTGCCGGTCGATGCGTTTCTTCACAAGCCGGTCGGACCGGCCCTGCTTTACCACAGCCTGCTGCAGGTCCTGCACCCGCAGCTCGGCCCCGACGATACGATGGAAAAATACCTGCCGGCCATGGCCGACTTACCGCGCCTGGATGGCGCGCGCATCCTGCTGGCCGAAGACAATGCCAATAACCGCGAAGTGGCGCTCGATTTCATGGCCGCGGCCCGCATGCAGGTCGACGTCGCCTTCAACGGCGTGGAGGCCGTGCGCATGGCGCGCGAGGGCGATTACGACCTGGTCCTGATGGACATCCAGATGCCCGAGATGGACGGCTTGAGCGCCACGCGCGAAATCCGCCAGGACGCACGCCTCTGCGAATTGCCGATCGTGGCCATGACCGCGCACGCGCTGGCCAGCGACCGCGCGCTGAGCCGTCTGGCCGGCATGAACGACCATGTAACGAAGCCGATCGACCCCGACCTGCTGTTCTGCACCCTGCTCAAATGGATCGACCCCGAACGTCTGGTCGGGCGCGAGGCGCCGCTGGCCAGCCGTCCGGCGCAGCCGGAGCCGGATACTGCGGCCGGAGTCCTGCCGTCGGTGCCGGGCATCGACTGGCGCCTGGCCCTGGAAAACGTCGATGGCCAACGCACCCGCCTGGAAAAACGCGCCGGCAGCTTTGTGCGCGAATACGCGAGCGCGCCGCGCATCCTGCGCGAGGCACTGGCGGCGGGCGACCATGCGCGCCTGCAGGCGCTGGCGCACAACCTGAAGTCGAGCGCCGGCTACGTCGGCGCTTTCGAGCTCGCCGGCGCGGCAGGCCGCCTCGAACAGGACCTGCGCGCCGGACTGCTGGAAGGGGTCAGGCGCCAGGTGCCGGCGCTGATGGCGGCGGCCGAATCGGTGCTGGCGGGCCTGGCCCAGCTGGCCGCCGCGACCCTGCCGAAGCCGAGCGATCCCGAGGCGCTGGCCGCGGTGATCGCGCGCCTGGACGGCTACCTGCGCAGCGACGATGCGCGCGCCGAGGACGCGCTGGCCCAGCTCGAAGCCCTGCTCGCGGCCAGCGTCGACCCGAACCTGTACGACGCCGCGCTGGAAGCCGTGCGGCGCGCGGTCGCCGATATCGAGTATGCTGCCGCGCTGGCGCCGCTGACCGCGTTGGCCGCCCAGCTCGACCTCAGCCCCTGTCCGGAAAATAGCCGATGAACGTAGTGGAGACACAGAAGGTCCTGGTGGCGGACGACGACGCCATCAATCGCGAGGTGCTGGGCGAACTGCTCAAGCCCGAATACACGGTGGTGCTGGCCCGGAACGGCGCGCAGACCCTGGAGCGCGCCGCGCGCCACCTGCCCGACCTGATCCTGCTGGACGTGATGATGCCCGACATGGACGGCTACGAGGTACTGCGCCGCCTGCGCGGCGAGCCGCGCACGGCCCACATCTCGGTGATCTTCATCTCGGGCCTGGACCGCCCCGAGGACGAGGCCAACGGCCTCAAGATGGGCGCCTCGGACTACATCGTCAAGCCGTTCAACCAGACCGTGGTGATGGCGCGCGTGGCGCTGCACCTGCAGGTGGTGCGCCAGCGCCGCATGCTGGAACGCTTGGCGAACATCGACGGCCTGACCGAGCTGGCCAACCGCCGCCGCTTCGACGAGATGTACAACCTCGAATGGCAGCGCGCGCGGCGTTCGGGCCGGCCGCTGTCGCTGGCCCTGCTCGACATCGACGCCTTCAAGCAGTTCAACGACCGCTACGGCCACCCGGCCGGCGACCGCGCGCTGCGATCGGTGGCGCGGGTGGCCGGCGCCGCCATGCGCCGCCCGGGCGACCTGGCGGCGCGCTACGGCGGCGAGGAATTGCTGCTCCTCATGCCGGAGACCGACGCGCTCGACGGGCGCCGGGTGGCCGAGGCGGTGCGCGAGGCGGTGACCGCACTGAACATCGCGCACGAGGCGTCCAGCGTGGCGCCGCTGGTGACGGTGAGCATCGGCGGCGCCACCCTCGATCCGGACGGAGACGAAGAGCAGGCCGAGCTGTTCGAGGCGGCCGACGCCCAGTTGTACCGCGCCAAGCAGAATGGCCGCAACCAGGTGTGGTGGCGCGAGGCGCTGTCAACGTTAAATATGGATGAGCATTGAACTGCTGAGCTGATCCGCGGTCCAACCCTGGTTGACATCGGTTGGGAGCGCGCCATGAAAGCACCGAAGTTTGCGAAGCTGTTCGCCCAGCTGCCGCTGCTGAACCAGCCGCAGCGCCGTCAGGTACTGGACGCCCTGCATCCGGCAGCCGGGCTCGATCGCGTAGTCGCCCTGATCGACGAGATCAGGTCAAGTACGCGGCGCTGTCCGGAGTGCGCCTGCGAGCGTTGTCACCGGCACGGCCAAGCCAACGATTTGCAACGTTTTCGCTGTTGCGCCTGCGGACGCACCTTCAACGACCTGACCGGCACGCCGCTGGCGCGGCTCAGGCACAAAGGCAAGTGGCTCGACTATCTGGAAACGGTGCTCGATTCCCGCACGGTCCGCTCTGCGGCCAAGCGTGTCGGCGTGCACCGCAATACCGCCTTTCGCTGGCGCCACCGCTTTCTGGAGCGGGTCAAGGACGACCGGCCGGCGCGGCTAAGCGGCATCGTCGAGGCCGACGAAACGTTCCTGCTCGAATCGCAGAAGGGCTCGCGCAAGCTCGACCGCCCGCCGCGCAAGCGTGGCGGCAGGGCCGCCTTGTGCGGCATCTCCCATCACCTCGACTGCATCCTGGTGGCGCGCGATCGCAACGGCCAGACCATCGACGCCGTCACCGGCCGCGGCGCTTTGAAGGCGGCCCACCTGGTCAAGCACCTGCTGCCGAAACTCGCTCCCCAGGCGTTGCTGGTCACCGACGGCAACGCCGCGTATCCCGCTTTCGCCCGGGCGCATGGCATCGCGCATCAGGCGGTCAATCTCCGAGCCGGCGAACGAGTCCGCCCGGGCATCGACGGCGCCATCCATATCCAGAACGTCAATGCCTATCACCGGCGCTTCAAGGAATGGCTGGCGCGTTTCCATGGCGTGGCGTCGTGCCGACTGCCGAACTATCTGGGCTGGCATTGGGCACGCGATGGCGGACGAGTCACTTCCGTCGAGCAATTGCTGCGCATCGCGTTCGGAGTCATCAACAGCTAAGGATGACAGCGCCTGGCGCGACGGCGCCGCTTGAACATTACTGGGCCTTTGCGCGCTTCTTGAAGGTTGCCACGCGGTACAGGTACCAGCCCAGCAGGCCGATCAGGATCGCCTTCGATACCGGGTCGACGTACTCGGCCACGCGCTCATACTGGCTTTCCAGCATATAGCCGGCGCCGGTCAGGATGCCGGTCCAGACCAGCGAACCTACCGTCGAGTACAACAGGAACTGCCCCATCGGCATGCAGGCCAGGCCGGCCGGGACCGAGATCAGGGTGCGGATGGCCGGGATCAGGCGCCCGAACAGCACGACCTTGCGTCCGTGTTTCTCGAATGACTCCATCGCATGCTCGATGTCGCCATGGGTCACGGTCAGCCAACGCGCATGCTTGTCGGCAAATTTCTCCAGGCGCTCCTTGCCATAGACCTTGCCGGCGTAATACCAGGGCAAGGCGCCCGCCACCGAGCCGGCGGTGCCGGCGATCAACACCCCGACCACGCTCAGGTCGCCACGGGCGGCGACGAAGCCGGCGAACGGCATGATCAGCTCGGACGGGATCGGCGGGAAGATATTTTCCAGCGCCATCAGCGCAAACACGGCGAAGTAGCCGCCGCTCTGCATGAACTCGGTAATGAAGTCGAACACGGGAGGCACTCCGTCTGGTTAGGCAGCCTCCACGATAGCCAGTTCGATAGCCTGCTTCTGTTCGCTTACGAACGGACCGTCGCCGGCGCCGCGTGCGTTCAGGCAACGCCAGACGTGGGGCGACAGGCCGATCACCTCGTGGAAGGTGCGGGTAAAGTGCGACTGGTCGCAAAAACCGTGGGCGTGGGCAATGGTGGTAAGCGGCATGCTGGAGCCGACCATCGCTTCGCAGGCGGCCGCCAGCCGGCGCCGGATCACGTACACGCGTGGCGGCACGCCGACGCTATGCTTGAATGCGCGCGTGAAGTGGCTGACGCTCAGGCCAAGGGTCGCCGCCAGGCTGGCCGTGCGCAGGGTGCTGCCCAGGTTGGCATCGATGTAGTCGGTGACCCGCCTGACCTGCCAGCGCGGCAGGCCGCCGTGGCTTGGCCGGACGGCCGGCAAGTCGAGCGGGAACGCGATCGGCAAGTCGGCCGAAAAGCGGCTCGGGATCGATGTCGCTGTTTGCATGGTGCTCTCCAGTGTCGGGTGGTGGACGATCTGGACAGCATGTTGCAGTGCGACGTTGATATTGCACAGACAAGATAGGGGCTATGCTTACCCCCACGAAAGTGGGGGGTAGCCGACTTCCGGCCTGTTCAGATTTCCAGGAATCCGCGCTCGATACCGATGGTCACCGCATGGGTCCGGTTATTGGCGCCCAGCTTGTCCATGATGCTGCGCAGGTGGCCCTTGACCGTGTCCTCGGACAGGTTCAGGGCGGCGCCGATCTGCTTGTTGCCGTTGCCGCGCGCGATCAGCTCGAGCACCTGCAGCTCGCGCACGGTCAGGCTCTCCTGGCCCAGGTGGCGCGCCAGCTCGCCTGCGATTTCGGACGGAATGTAGCGATGGCCGGCGGCCAGCACGCGGATCGCGTCGGTCAGCTCCTTGCGCAGGGAGCTCTTGAGCAGATAGCCCTGGGCCCCGCTCTTGATCGCCTGCATGGCGCGGGCGTCGCCGCGGAATGTCGTCAGGATGGCCAGGCAGGCATGAGGGAATTCGGCGCGGATCGCGGCGATCGCATCCATCCCGTTCAGGTGCGGCATCTGCAGGTCGATCAGGGTAACGTGGGGCCGCAGCTTGCGATAGAGGGCGATCGCCTCGTGGCCGTCGGCCGCTTCGCCCACCACGCGCATGTCGGGCTGGCTGGAGATCACCGCCGCGATCCCCTCGCGCATCAGGGGATGGTCGTCGGCGATCAGGACGTCGATGGTACGCTGTTGACTGTTCACGTTGATCCTTTTCTTGTTCTTGGCGGGCATCATGCCAGCGCCGGCAGGCGGCGTCCAGTCACGACGCCCCGCGTTCGATCCGGTTCGGCACCAGCCACAGCGCGGCCAGCAGCACGTGGATCAGCGCCGCCAGCGGCGGATGCCACAGCGATACCCCTACCGCCAGCGCATACATGACCAGCGACCGCCGGTTCTTGGCGTTCTGCCAGGTGTGGGCGTGATCCAGGCCGGCCAGGAAGCCCAGGCGCCACGACAGCAGCATGAAGGACACCGAGCACAGAAACAGCACCACGCCGTAGAGCGCCACCGGGGCCGGCGCCGTCGGGTGTTCGGCCGCCCAGGCGGTCACGAACGGGATCAGCGACATCCAGAACAGCAGGTGCAGGTTGGCCCACAGCGTGGCCCAGTCGACCCGCTCCACGCGCTCGAACAGCGCGTGGTGGTTGACCCAGTAGATGCCGACATAGACGAAGCTCAGGCCATAGCGCAACCAGCCCGGCACGACCGCCAGCAGGTCGCCGATGGTCGTGCCGTGCGGAGGCGTCAGCTCCAGCACCATGATGGTGAGGATCACGGCGATCACGCCGTCGCTGAACGCCTCGAGGCGGGTCTTGGTCATACTGCCCCCCTAGCCTGGCCCGTGCAGGGCTTGAACAGGCGCAGGCTCAGGAGCATGTGCGGCCATCATCAGAACGCGAAGCAGCTGCACCCGAGCGCGCCCCAGAAGCCGCTGAAATCCGACACCGGCATGTTGGCGCGCCGCGCCTTGTCGTGGCTGTGGGCGTGCACCCCGCACGGGCCGCTGCACTGGTGCGGCATGGCCTTTTGCGCCTGCGGTTCGACCTTGCGCCAATGTCCCGGCACCTTGGCTACCGGCGACCAGTCGGGCAGCACCGGAATCGGCGGCGGACCGAGATCCGTGAATTCGGCGGCGCCGTAGACGATGCGCCCGCCGACGACGGTCAGCACCGATTCGATCGCCTTGATCTGTTCGGCGTCGATGCTGAAGAAGTCCTGAGATAGCACCGCCAGGTCGGCCAGCATGCCTTCGCGGATGCGCCCCTTGCGCTCCTGCTCGTTGGAGAACCAGGCGCTGCCCGCCGTCCACAGCTCGAGCGCGACCTGGCGCGGCAAGTGGCCGGCCGTCCCGTACAGCGGCAGGCCGCCCACGGTGCGGCCCGTCACCAGCCAGTACAGCGCGGTCCACGGGTTGTAGCTGGCCACGCGGGTGGCGTCGGTGCCGGCGCCGACCGGCACGCCGGTCTGCAGCATCTGTTTCACCGGCGGGGTGGCTTGCGCGGCCTCGCTGCCGTAGCGGTCGACGAAATACTCGCCCTGGAACGCCATGCGGTGCTGGATCGCGATGCCGCCGCCAAGCGCGGCGACGCGGTCGATATTGCGCTGGGTGATGGTCTCGCAGTGGTCGAACATCCAGTGCAGGCCGTCGAACGGGATGTCGCGGTTGACCTTCTCGAACACGTCGAGCATGCGCGAGATCGATTCGTCATAGGTGGCGTGCAGGCGGAACGGCCAGCGCTGGGCCACCAGGTGGCGCACCACCCGTTCCAGCTCGTCCTCCATGCCGGGATCGAGGTCGGGACGCGGCTGCAGGAAATCCTCGAAGTCGGCCGCCGAGAACACCAGCATCTCGCCGGCGCCGTTGTGGCGGTAATAGTCGCTGCCCTGCCCCGGCGTCACCATGCCGGTCCAGCGCTGGAAGTCTTCCAGTTCCTTGCCCTTGTTCTGGGTGAACAGGTTGTAGGCGATGCGGATGGTGAGCTGGTTCGCCTTGTCGAGTTCCTCGATGACGGCGTAGTCCTCGGGATAGTTCTGGAAGCCGCCGCCGGCGTCGATCGCGCTGGTCAGGCCCAGGCGGTTCAGTTCGCGCATGAACTGGCGGGTCGAGTTCACCTGCAGGTCGTACGGCAGCGTGGGGCCCTTGGCCAGGGTCGCGTACAGGATCATCGCGTTCGGGCGCGCGATCAGCATGCCGGTCGGGTTGCCGGCGCTGTCGCGCACGATCTCGCCGCCCGGCGGGTTCGGGGTGTCCTTGGTGTAGCCCACCGCGCGCAGTGCGGCGCGATTGAGCAGGGCGCTGTCATACAGGTGCAGGACGAACACCGGCGTGTCCGGGGCGGCGGCGTTGATCTCGTCGAGGGTCGGCATGCGGCGTTCGGCGAACTGGAATTCGGTCCAGCCGCCCACCACCCTCACCCATTGCGGATTCGGCGTGCGATCGGCCTGTTCCTTCAACATGCGCAGCGCATCGGCGAGCGACGGCACGCCTTCCCAGCGCAGCTCGAGGTTGTAGTTGAGGCCTCCGCGGATCAGGTGCAGGTGCGAATCGTTCAGGCCCGGCACCACGGTGCGGCCATTCAGGTCGATCACCTGGCTGCCCTCGCGGCGGTGGCGCATCACGTAATCGGTGTCGCCCACGGCCAGGAAGCGCCCGTCCTGGATGGCGACCGCGCTGGCCTGGGGCTGTTCGCGGTCGACGGTAGCGAAGCAGCCGTTGATCAGGATGAGCGGCGGATTCGCTTGTGCGCCCGCGCTGGACTGTGCTTGGTTCATGCGTGTACTCCAAATGTCGCCGGGCAGGCCTCGCCCGACGGGTTTGCGGCAGCCGCCGCGCGCTTTGGAGGGCGTGCGGCGGCGAGGACTTCGGTGAAGCTTAAGGTGCCATGACGCCGATCAGCGGACCGGAGCCGGCACCGGAGCCAGCACTTCGTGCGTGCCCTGGGCGCGCGCCGGCGCCTTGTGCACCATGGTGTAGGCGTAGTCGACGCCCATGCCATAGGCGCCCGAGTGTTCGGTGACGATCTTCATCACGGCGTTGTAGGTGTCGCGGTGGGCCCAGTCGCGCTGCCACTCGAGCAGCACCTGCTGCCAGGTCACCGGCACCACACCGGCCTGCACCATGCGCAGCATGGCCATGTCGTGGGCTTCCTTGGTGGTGCCGCCCGAGGCGTCCGACACCATGTAGATCTCGTACTCGCCTTCGAGCATCGCGCACAGGGCGAAGGTGGTGTTGCACACCTCGGTCCACAGGCCGGCCACGATGACCTTCTTGCGGCCGTTGGCCTTGAGCGCATCGCGCACCTTCTGGTCGTCCCACGAGTTCATCGAGGTGCGTTCCAGGATCTGCTGGCCTGGGAACACGTCCAGCAATTCGGGGTAGGTATTGCCCGAGAACGACTCGGTTTCGACCGTGGTGATCGTGGTCGGGATGTTGAACACCTTGGCCGCCTTGGCCAGGCCGACGACGTTGTTCTTCAGGGTCTGGCGGTCGATCGACTGCACGCCGAAAGCCATCTGCGGCTGGTGGTCGATGATGATCAGCTGCGAATTCTGCGGGGTCAGGACTTCGAGTTTTGGATTGCTCATGTTGTTCTCCTAGGTTGGTGGTAATTAAAATCAAAATCGGTGGATCAGCCCTGGCGCGAGCCGTCCTCCGCGCCAGGCTCCGGCGTCCTGGCGGCAACGCCGGTGATCTTGGGCTTGCATTCGCTGGCGAACCAGCCGGCGGTGACCGGCGCGCCGTCGATCAGGCGCTTGGCCACCGGGACGATCTGTTCGCCGACCAGCATGCCCAGCAGCCCGATCAGGGCGATGGCGGGCGGCGCCGGCGAACGCACGTTGATCAGGCCGTACAACAGGCCGGCCAGGATGCCGGCGCCCAATGAAATCAGATACATGTTCAGCTCCTCGTGCAGGAGACGCCGCACCGGCGCCTGTTCGATGCAGTATCGTTAGACCATCGAGACGGCGATAGAATCAGATTGCTATTTTCGACACGCCGGGGCTTGGTCTGGATCGGGCCTTGGCGCTACCATGGCGCCATCACGCACCATGGGATATCCAATTGCTCAAGCTCAGCCTCGACGCCCTCCAGATCATCGAAACCATCGCCCGCCGCGGTTCCTTCGCCGGGGCCGCGAAAGAACTGTTTCGCGTGCCTTCGACCATCTCCTATACCGTCTCCAAGCTCGAGGACGACCTGGGCGTGCGCCTGTTCGACCGCTTCGGTCCCAAGGTAACGCTCACCCCCGCCGGCCAGGAACTGCTCAAGGAAGGCCGCTACCTACTGCGCGCCGCCGGCGACCTCGAATCGCGGGTGCGGCGCGTGGCCTCGGGCTGGGAAACCGAGATCGCCCTGGGCATGGATTCGATCCTGTCCGCCGGCGCCCTGCAGCCGGACATCGAAGCCTTCTATGGCGTGGCCGACCAGACCCGCTTGCGCATCGTGCGCGAGTCGCTGTCGGGCACCTGGGACGCCCTGCTCGATCGCCGCGTCGACCTGCTGGTGGGCGCCGCCGGCGAGGGCCCGTCGGGCGGCGGCTATACCGCCGAACCGCTCGGCACCAGCGCCTTCGTGTTTTGCGTAGCCCCGCACCACCCGCTGGCGCGCCTCGATCATCCCCTCGACAAGACCGACCTGCTGCCCTATCGGGCGATCTCGGTCTCGGACTCGGCCCGCGTGCTGGGCGCGCGCACCGTCGGCCTGCTGTTCGGGCAAGAGACGCTGGCGGTGCCCGACATGCGCACCAAATACGAATTCCAGGTCAAGGGCCTCGGCTTCGGCTTCCTGCCGGAGGCATGGGCGCGACCGGCCATCGGCCAGGGCTTGCTGGTCGAAAAACAGGTGGTGGAACCGAAGGCGGACGAGACGTTCTATCTCGCCTGGCGCAGCGGAGAAGATGGCGCCGCGCTCACTTGGTGGATCGAGCGCATGCGGAGCGGTTCGACATTCAGCCGCATGCTGCTCGACCCTTGCGCGGGGCCAGGCGGCGCCTAGACTGCGTCGGTGTGGATCCGGATCGTGCCGGACAGGGTCTTGTGGACCGGGCACTTGTTGGCGATGTCGAGCAGGCGGGCGCGTTCGTCCTCGCCCAGCTGGCCGACGAATTCGATGTGGCGGCGCAGCTCGTAGGCGCCGTCCTGCTGGCCGTGGTCGATCGTGACGCGCACGTCGTCGAGCTGCATGCCCTTGCGTTTCGCGTACATCGTCACGGTCAGGGCGGTGCAGGCGGCCAGGGAGGCGGCCAGCAGATCGTGCGGCTCGGGACCGCTGTCGTCGCCGCCGAAGGCTTCGGCGGCGTCGGCGATCAGTTCGTGCCTGCCGATCCGGATCTTGTATTGCAGTTTGTCGTTGCCGCGGGTGGTGGTCACTTGCATGGTCGTCTCCTGTTATCGTCGTAATGGGGCGCCGCCCCGCTGGGGGCGGCGTTCTGCATGCTGCTTATTGCGGCAAATCGAACAGCAAGACCTCGGCGCCGGACGCCTGGGCCAGGGTCACGGCCTCTTCACCGGTGACCTTCAACGCATCGCCGCCGCTCAGGGCAGTGCCGTTGACCGTCACCTGGCCGCGCACCACGTGCACATAGGCCTGGCGGCCCGCCGTCAATCCATGTTCGACCTTGTCGTCGCCATCGAGGATGGTCGCATACAGAGCGGCGTCCTGGCGGATCGAGACCGAGCCCTCGCGGCCGTCGGGCGATCCGATCAGGCGCAGCTTGCCGGTCTTGTCGGCCGTGTCGAAGTGCTTCTCTTCATAGCGCGGCTCGGCGCCGCCCACGTTCGGCATGATCCAGATCTGCAGGAAGTGCACGCCCTCGGTCTTCGAGTGGTTGTACTCGCTGTGCACCACGCCCGAACCCGCGCTCATGATCTGCACGTCGCCGTAGCGCAGCACCGAACCGTTGCCCATGCTGTCCTTGTGTTCCAGCGCGCCGTCGAGCACATACGAGATGATCTCCATGTCGCGGTGGCCGTGCGAATCGAAACCGCGGCCGGGCTGCACCTTGTCCTCGTTGATGACGCGCAGCGGACCGAAGCCCATGTGTTTCGGATCGTGGTAGTGCCCGAAGGAGAAGGTGTGCTTCGAGTCCAGCCAGCCAAAGTTAGCGCCGCCGCGTTCATTGCTTTTACGTACGTTCAACATGATGTGCTCCTTTCGTGGTTTGGGATCATCGAACTGCTCGATCGTGAGCGCTTTCCTGGCTGCTCTCGAAGTTTGCTTCGTGTTCGATGCGATGGAGTCATTATGCTCGGGATGCCTCGGCTCGAAAAACGGATAATCTCTGGCCCTAGGATCGAAATTTTCGATGATCCATGCAGGCGAAAAAAAGCGGCGCTCGTCGGCGCCGCTCTGCGTCATTTCTGTGCCAGGATCCATTTGGCCAGCGTCTGCGCCTCGGCGTCGCTGACCTGCGGATTGGCAGGCATCGGGATCGGGCCCCAGGTGCCGCTGCTGCCCTTCTGGATCTTCTGCACCAGGCGCGCTTCGGCGCCGGCATCTTTCGCGTATTTGGCGGCAACATCCTTGTAGGACGGGCCAACCAGCTTGGACGCGACGGTGTGGCAGGCCATGCAGGCCTTGGCCTTGGCCAGGTCGGCGCTGGCGTGGGCTGCGGGCATCGCGGCGGCGGCGGAAAGGGTCGCGGCCAGGATCATGGTCTTCTTCATGTGTACTCCTCTGTGAGCTGTAATGACTATGGGGCGCCTGGAACTGTCGTCCTCGTCCCTGGCGCACCCGGCATGATAGCCGACAACAGGACGGTATTGCGACTAACCGCAGAGGTAGATACCAGGAATCCCTTCATCCGAATGGCACAATTACAAATAAGAATAGGAATGATTCGTATTTGTGTTTAGAATGTTGCCGGCTTGACCTCTTTACATATCTTTACACCTGTAAATACACGTTCTTAACTAAAACTACGGATAGATGATGCCCACCCCAACCCTGCATGCCCCGCTGCTGCGCCGTTCGCTCCTGAGTCTTGCCATCGGCGCCCTGCCCTTTGCCGCCCACGCCAACGCCAGCATCGACGCCGCCCCGGCCGACATGGCGACCGTCGTCGTCACCGCTTCCGGCTTCGAGCAGACCATCCGCGAAGCGCCGGCCTCGATCACCGTGCTGACCCGCGACCAGCTCGAGAAGGAACGCTTCGGCAACCTGGCCCAGGCCCTGGAGAGCGTGGAAGGCATCGACGTCGCCGCCGCCGGCGACAAGACCGGCGGCATGAACATCAGCATCCGCGGCATGCCCAGCGACTACACCCTGATCCTGATCGACGGCCGGCGCCAGAACGCGGCCGGCAACGTGACGCCGAACGGCTTCGGCGGCACCTCGACCAGCTTCATGCCGCCGGTCAGCGCGATCGAGCGCATCGAGATCATCCGCGGACCGATGTCGACCCTGTACGGCTCGGACGCCATGGGCGGCGTGGTCAACATCATCACGCGCAAGGTCGGCAAGCAATGGGGCGGCACCGTATCGGCCGACTACACGCTGCAGGAGGAATCCCGCTTCGGCGACGTCAAGGGCGCCAAGTTCTACCTGAACGGCCCGATCGTCAGCGAGGTGGTGGGCCTGGCGCTGCGCGGCAGCGTCCTGCGCCGCAACGAAGCGACGCTGAGCTACGAAAACCAGAACGGCGAAGTGAACCTGAACATGGGGTCCAATCCGGTCAAGGCCAAGATCGACAACGTCGGCGCACGCCTGGCGTTCACGCCGAACCGCTACCACGAGGTCACGCTGGACGCAGACCGCACCCGCCAGACCTATGACAACTCGCGCGGCCAGGTCGGCACCCAGAGCGTGCAAGGCGGCTACGGCCCCGAGCAGAAGTACAACCGCGACCAGGCCACCCTGGCCTACAAGGCGCGCCTGCCGTTCGGCACCTGGGACAGCAGCTATATGGTCAACAAGACCGAGACCATCGGTCGCACCATCCCGCCAGGCACCCCGGGCATGGTGGCCGGCGTCGCGCGCACGCTGGAGGTCGAGAGCAAGGTGTTCGACACCAAGCTGCTGGTCCCATGGGGCAGCCACCTGACCACCATCGGCGCCCAGCACTGGGACGCCGAGATGGTCGACGGCGTCGCGCCCGAGGCATTCGCGTTTAACCAGAAGGCGCTGTTCCTCGAAGACGAGTGGCGCTTCCACGAACGCCTGGCCCTGACGCTCGGCGCGCGCTACGATGACCACAGCATCTTCGGCGGCCAGACCAGCCCGCGCGCCTACCTGGTGTGGACGGCGGCGCCGCAATGGACCTTCAAGGGCGGCGTCAGCAAGGGTTATAAAACGCCGCGCGTCGAGCAGCTCTCGCCGGGCATCAACGGCTTCGGTGGCCAGGGCACGATTCCCCTGGTGGGTAGCCCGGGCCTGAAACCCGAGACCAGCGTGACCACCGAGCTGGGCGCCTACTTCGACAACGGCGCCGGCTGGACCGCCAACGTCACCCTGTTTAACAACGAGTTCGAAGACAAGATCACCAGCGGCACCGGCCTGCTCAACTGCTCCTACCGCCTGGCGCCGAACCGTCCGGGTTGCGTCAGCTTCGGCAACTGGCCGAACGTCGATGCCTTCGGCCAGTCGATCAACGTCGACGAGGCGGTGACCCGCGGCCTGGAACTGGCGACCCGTTTCCCGATCGCCGCCGGCTGGGCCGCAAGCGCCAACTACACCTATACCGACAGCGAACAGAAAAGCGGTCCCAATGAGGGCAAACCGCTGGGCGATACGCCGGAACATTCGGTCAATGCGCGCCTGACCTGGGACATCTCGCCGCAGTGGAATACGTGGCTGCGCGCCGAGTATCGCAGCGAACGCTTCCGTGATCCAGGCAGCTCGGCCTCCACCCGCGCCGCCAAGGAAGCCCTGGGCGACTACAAGGCGTATGGCATGCTGCACCTGGGGACCGCCTACCAGGTCAGCCCGACCATCTCGATCAATGCCGCCGTCTACAACCTGCTGAACAAGGACTTCGTCGATTACCGTCCTTACCAGTCGTCGCCGACGGCGGCGCCGACGTACAGCAGCGTGTACGTCAACAATATGGATGGACGGCGTTTGTGGGTGTCGATGAACGTCGATTTCTGACGTAGTCGGTTCAGCGCTTTTTCTTGCCCGCTGCCTTGCCAGACCGCGGGCAAGGAAAGCGCCGGCGCAGCTCGGCCAGCACCAGCGGTGCCGCGTTCTCCTTCAGCTCGGCCGGCTTGCGCGTCGCCTTCAGGCGCTGCACGACGGCCACGTTCAGTTCCTGCGGCAGTACCGGTCTGGCCAGGCACCATGCGCGGCCATGGCCGGCGTCCTTGATGCCGTTCAGGTAGGCGTCCACTTTCTCTCGGTTGATGTAGTCGAGCTGTGTCTTCGGTTCCTTGAGCCGATGCTCGACCACTTCCTGGCCGGTCATGGCATTGAACGGATATACATAGGGAATCGAGGCCAGCGCGCCTGACGGCAGGCAGGCCGCGAGCGCGATCCAGGCGCCGGCTTTCATGGGACCTCCTGTGGGACATTCGGCGCCCCATGGTGCGGTGGCGTCCACCGCCGCCGCTTGCGGACCCTCAATCGTGCGCCAGCCGCAAGTCCGGGTCGGCCTCGAACACCGCCGCCAGCCAGTCGGCGAAGGCGCGCAGGCGCGGATTGGCGATGCGTCCCTGCGGATACAGCAGCGACACCGGCATCGGCGTCGGGCGCACGCCCGGCAGCACCTCGACCAGCCGATGCTCCTGTCCGCGCAGCTGGTAGCGCGCCAGCTGGGCCAGGCCCAGGCCCTGCAGGCAGAGAATCAGGTTGGCCTCGGCGTCGTTGACGGCGATCCCTCCTTTCACGGCGACCTTGCGCACGCCGCCCGCGTCTTCCAGTTCCCAGTCGAAGGCGCGCCCGGTGCGGCCCGAGAAATGGACGATGCCATCGTGCTGCACCAATTCGTCGAGCGTAGCCGGCGTGCCGCGCCGCGCCAGGTAGTCGGGGGTGGCGGCGATCGCGAAGCGCATCAGGCCGATGCGGCGCGCCACCAGACTCGAATCCTGCAGCTCGCCCACCCGCAACGCGCAGTCGATGCCTTCGCCGGTCAGGTCGACCAGGCGGTCGCCGATGCCGATGCTCAGGTCGATGCCGGGCCAGGCGCGACGGAATTCGGCGATGCGCGGCAGTACGATGGCGCGACCCAGCGCGCCCGGCAGGTCGATCCGCAGCCGTCCCTGCATGCGGCGCCCGTCGGCGCCCAAAAAATCGGCTTCGGCCGTCTCGATCGCGGCAAGGATCGCGGCGCACTGTTCATAGTAGCGCTCACCGTCCTGGGTGAGCGAGAGCCGGCGCGTGGTGCGCTGCAAGAGCTGGGCGCCCAAATGGCGCTCGAGATTCTGCATGGTGGCCGTCAGCGAAGCGCGCGGCAGGTTGAGCGATTCGGCGGCCTTCGTGAAGCTGCCGGCCTCCACGATCCGCACGAAGGACTGCATCGCCTTGACCTTGTCCATGATTGTTCACATTAAATGAATTGTATATTGGCATTATGCACTAATTATCTTTGCCTCA
>DDKG01000022.1 GCA_002339265.1 Massilia sp. UBA2604
GTCGATCACCGACACCGCCACTTGCCCGTCCGTATGCACCGCCTCGATGCGCAGCACGCGCTGGTCCGGCACCGTGTCCTGCATGGCCTGGATCGCATTGCGGGTGAGGTTGAGCAGCACCTGCTCCAGCATCACGCGGTCGGCCAGCACCGTCGGCAAGCCGGGCGGCAATTGCACGCGCAGGGCCACGCCGGCCTGGCGCGCCTGCAGCTCGATCAGGGCGTGCACGTTGGAAATGATGCTGCGGATCGTTACCTCCTGGCGCAGCGGTTCGCGCTTCTTGACGAACTCGTGCACGCTGCGGATGATCTGGCCGGCGCGCTGGGCCTGCTGGCGCGCCTGTTCCAGCGCATGGCGCAGCATGCCCGGCTTGAGGTCGTCGCCAGTGCCGGCGGCGCGTTCGAGCATGTTCAGGGCGCCCACCGTGTAGCTGGAAATCGCCGCCAGCGGCTGGTTCAGCTCGTGCGCCAGCATCGACGACAATTCGCCCATGGTGGCCAGGCGCGCGCTGGCCTGCAGCTTTTCTTCCTGCTGGCGGTTGAGTTCTTCGACCCGCTTGCGGTCGGTGATGTCGAGTACCGAACTCATCCAGCCGGTATGGCGGCCGTCGACGTCCACCAGCGGCGCCTCGAACACCAGCACCGGCACCCGGGCGCCGTCCGGGCGCTGGAATACGGTCTCGAATTGCGGCGTGACCTTGCCCGACAGGATGCCCTGGAAGCGCTCCTCGTATTCGGCGGTCGCTTCCGGCGCCCAATAGGCCATCGGCGGCTTCTTGCCGATCAATTCTTCCGGCGGGTGGCCGACGATCTGGCAGAAGGCGCGGTTGACGTAGGTGACGCGGCCCTCCAGGTCGCGCGCGCGCAGGCCCGTGAGCAGCGAGTTTTCCATCGCCGTGCGAAACGCCATCTGCTGGCGCAGCGCGCTTTCCGCCGCCAGCGTGCGCGAGATGTGGCGCCACAGTGCGGCCAGGCTCGTCAACAGGCCCAGGGCCAGCAGGATCACCGAGCCCACCAGCAGGTTCGGCAGCAGTTGCGGCGCGCGCTTGACGCTGTCGGTCGACAGCACCAGCTGGGCGCCCGGCAGGTCGAGCTCGCGCTGGTGGGTGTACACGCCGCGTCCCGGACCGCCGGCGGCGCGGCGCGCCACCGGTCGCTCGTCGCTGTCGACGAGAGCCAGGGCATTGTCCTGGGCGAACCACCAGGGCACGGTTTCGTCGAGCAGCACCTGCAGGCTGTAGGTCGCGACCAGGCTGCCCACGAACTGGCCGTTGCGCAGCAGCGGCAGGTAGAAATCGATCAGGCCGTGGGTGGATGGCGTGGCGCCATACGGTTCGCTGTAGCGGCCGCGCCGGATCGAGCGCGCCATTTCGCCGGCCAGCGCCGTGGTCGCGGGCAGGCCGGCGGAGGGCAGGTCGGCGCCATGGCTGGCCAGCACCGCGCCGGCGGCGTCGCTCCATACGACGCGCACCAGTTCCGGACCGTTGACGAACATCTGACGGAATCGGGCTTGCAATTTCTCCGGCGGCAGCGGCGCGACCACCAGGTCGGCGCCGAGGGCGCTGAGCGCGTCCTCGCTGCGCGCCAGCTCGAAGCGCAGGGTCTGCTCGACCCACAGCGTGTCCGCAATCAATTGTTCTTGACGGTCGGTGCTTTCCATCTGGCGTGCCTGCCATGGCAGCCAGATCAGCACGGCGAGGAACAGCAGCACCAGCAGCATCGGCACCAGCCAGCGCCAGAACCGCCAGGCGCGGATGCGCGCGCGCGGTTCCGACATGGGCTGGGCAAACGGATTTTTCATGCAATGGTCCTGTATTGGTTACACTGTCCAGCTGTTGTGGAAGTCCACGATGGCGGGCGACGTTGGGGCGGCGCAGATTTGCGTGCTGCGATGTGTCCGCCAGTGTAAGGTTTCATTAGAAAGAATTAAACCGTCATGCAGATCAAGATCCTGGCCGCCACAGCGCTTTTCGTGCTGGCGGCGGCCGCGAGTGTCGACGCCCTGGCGCAGGGGCCGATCGTCATCAAGTTCAGCCACGTGGTGGCGCCCGACACGCCCAAGGGCCGGGCCGCCGAGCGTTTCAAGGAGTTGGCCGAGCAAATGACGGGCGGCCAGGTCAGGGTGGAAGTGTATCCCAACAGCCAGCTGTACAAGGACCGCGAGGAGCTCGAGGCCCTGCAGCTGGGCGCAGTGCAGATGCTGGCGCCGTCGCTGGCCAAGTTCTCGCCGCTGGGCGTGCGTGAATTCGAGGCGTTCGACCTGCCGTATATCTTCCCGGACCGGGCGGCGCTGAACAAGGTGACCGAGGGGAGGATAGGGCGCAACCTGTTGCGCAAGCTCGAACCCAAGGGCATCACCGGCCTGGCGTTCTGGCATAACGGCTTCAAGATCATGTCGGCCAACCAACCCTTGACCTCACCCAAGGATTTCGAGGGATTGCGCATGCGTATTCAGGCGTCCAAGGTACTGGATGCGCAGATGCGCGCGCTGGGCGCCCAGCCGATGACGCTGGCTTTCTCCGAAGCCGCACCCGCCTTGCGCGATGGCGTGGTGGAGGGCACCGAGAACACGCCGTCGAATATGTACACCCAGCGCATGCACGAGACGCAAAGCCACCTCACGGTCTCCAACCACGGCTATCTGGGTTACGCGGTGATCGTCAATAAAAAATTCTGGGATGGACTGCCGGCCTCTACCCGCAATACCCTGGAGCGCGCGATGCGCGAAGCCACGGTGTACGAGAAAAAGATCGCCCAGCGCGCCAACGACGACGCCATGGAAGCCATCCGCCAGGCCGGCACCACGGTCATCCACACGCTCACGCCGGCCCAGCAGGCCGAGTGGCGGCGCGCGATGCAGCCGGTGTATGGACAGATGGAAAGCCGCATCGGCAAGGACACCGTGCGCGCCATCCTGCGCGAAGTCGGGCGCTGACGGCGGCCGGAGCGACGATTGCTGGATGGCGCGCTGACATGCGCCTACAGCATGTCCACAATGACGTTTTGTTTATAAGTAAAATAATTTTCCAAATTTGTGGCTGAATAGATACATTTTCTACAAGCACTTGCGTTATCATGGGGCTCATGCGCACTCGGATGGTGCGCGGCAGTGCCAAGAACAAGCAACAGAAGCGGCATGCAAAGGTTTTTGGGGGAGCATTGATAAAAGCACGGTATTCATGCCGGAGACATTCGAGGAGACACCACGTTTGACAGAAGTCGCTGGCAACGACCAAGCGGCCGGAAACGTGACCCGAATTGGAGCGCACCCGAGGGTGCGCTTTTTTTTCGCCCCAACCGTCCAATCGCTGGTCCTGTTGGCGCTGCCCGGTTAAGATGCCTGGGCAATACATTGCTCAGTCGCCCAACATGAAGACCGATCCTGCCAGCCAACTATTCAATGCCATCGTGCCCGCTCCCTTCGGCGCGCTGGGCATCCGCACCGCCGACGACAAGCTGCGCGAAGTGGTCTACCTGCCGCCCTCGTTCGAAGAAAAAGCAGCAGACAGCGCCATTGCCGAACAGGCCGCGCAGCAGTTCGCGCGCTACCTGGCCGACCCCGACTTTTCCTTCGACCTGCCGTTGATGGACGCCGGCACCGAGTTCCAGCGCAAGGTGTGGCAAGAAATCAGCGCCATCCCACGCGGCGCCGTGCGCACCTATGGCCACCTGGCCAAGGTGATCGGCTCGCACCCGCGCGCCGTCGGCCAGGCCTGCGGCGCCAATTGGTTCCCGTTGGTCATTCCCTGCCACCGGGTGACGGCAGCCGGCGGCCTGGGCGGCTTCTCGAACCAGAACGACGAAAACGGTTTCCATCTTTCGGTCAAGCGCTGGCTGCTGCGGCACGAAGGCGCCACCGCTTCTCCATGGCAGCAACAGTCGATCTGGCCCTGATCGACGAGTTCTGCGACACGCTCTGGCTGGAACAGGGCCTGGCGAAGAACTCGCTCGACGCCTACCGGCGCGACCTGCGCCTGTTCGCCGGCTGGCTGGACGTCAAGCGTCCCGGCCGCGGCCTGCTGGCCGTGGGGGCGGAAGACCTGGCCGCTTATTTCGCCGAGCGTCATCCGGAGTCGCGGCCGAGCACCGCCAACCGCCGGCTGTCGGTGTTCAAGCGCTTCTATGGCCTGCTGCTCCGCCGCGGGCAGGTCGCGACCGATCCCTGCCTCAAGATGCCGTCGGCGCGCCAGCCGACCCGCTTCGTGCATACGCTCACCGAAGACCAGGTCGAGGCCTTGCTGGCCGCCCCCGATATTTCGACGCCGTTGGGTTTGCGCGAGCGCACGATGCTGGAGCTGATGTATGCCAGCGGCTTGCGGGTATCGGAACTGGTCGCCCTGAAACTGGTCGAAGTGAGCCTGAACGACGGCGTGCTGCGCGTGACCGGCAAGGGCAGCAAGACGCGCCTGGTGCCGTTCGGCGAAGAGGCGCGGCGCTGGCTCGAACGCTATCTGAAGGACGCGCGCGGCATCATCCTGAACGGCCAGGTCGACGACGCCCTGTTCGTCACCGGCCGCGGCGGCCCGATGACGCGCCAGATGTTCTGGATACTGGTCAAGAAACACGCGTCAAAGGCCGGCGTCACCGGTCCGCTGTCGCCGCACACGCTGCGCCACGCCTTCGCCACCCATTTGCTGAACCACGGGGCCGACCTGCGCGTGGTGCAGTTATTGCTGGGCCATGCCGATATTTCGACAACCCAGATCTATACCCATGTCGCACGCGAGCGCCTGAAACGGCTGCACGCACAGCACCATCCCCGGGGTTAAGTTAAGCCGGGTTCTGTCGAGTAGTCCATAATGGCTGTGCAGTTGCAGCATTTCCTTGAATTGAATACATCGAGGTGACTATGGCACGTAACAACTTCTCTTACGAAAAGCGGCAACGGGAACTCGAAAAGAAGCGCAAGGCGGAAGAAAAAGCCAAGCGCAAGCTGGAAGCGAAGAACGCGCCGGCTGACGGCGCCGAGGCCGTGCAGCCGGATGGCGAGGCAAACGGCGAAGAAGAGGGCGCCGCGCAAGGCGAACAACGCTCCTCCGCCGCCGCGCCGTCGAGCCTGGCCTGAGCGGCCACAGCTTCAAGAGGATTGCGCTCGTGCTCCGTCGACTTCGATGGAGCCCCTGGCGCATGATGGAACTATAAGCATCTACAACGGTCTGAGCCATCTGAATGCGACAAGCCGTCAGTTGGCCGGTGTGAATGGCGGTATGACGCGATAAAGCGCATGCCGTCCGCCGTTTGCGAGCTCGCAAACGACATGGCCCGCCACGGTATAACAATGTCGGTGTTGTCTGCCTGATTATTGTCGTTTCCATAGTGAAAGGCCGTTGTTGTGAACGAACCATTGCCGGAGCCGCAGGCGCGCGTGCCCTCGACCGCGCCCTCACATGATGCTCCGCTGGCCGGGGATGGGGCGGCCATTCCCGCGGGCGATCTTCCGGCGCGCGCCGAGGCCGGGCCCGAAGCCTTCGGCTGGCTCCACCATTTCGTCACGGCGCTCGAGTTGGCGCCGGCGGTGGCCGTGCATTCGATGGACCAGGCCGGCACCATCCGCTTCTGGAACCGCGCCAGCGAAGAGCTGTACGGCATCCCGTCCGGCGAGGCAGTCGGCAAGCCCTTTCGCGAACTGGTATTCCACCTCGACCGCCAGGCCGAGTTCGAAGACGCGATCGCCGCGATCTGGCGCAGCGGCCATGCGCCGGCGGCGCGCGACTGGCAGGTGCAATCGCGCGTGGGCCGGCTCCACTGGGTCTATTCCTGCCACTACCCGGTCAAGCACGACGGCGTGATGCAAAAAATCTTTTGCATGGAAGTCGACATTACGGCGCGTAAAGAGGCCGAAAGCAATCTGACGCAGGCGGCCCAGGTATTCCAGAACGCGCGCGACGCCATCCTCATGATGGATGCCGACTACCGCGTGCGCGCCGTCAACGGCGCCTTCACCAGCATTACCGGCCACGCCCCCGAGCACATCCTCGGCCAGTCGCTGGCCAGCCTGGGCTGGGATGCCGCCGACGGCTTCTACGAGCGCATCTGGTCCGAGCTCGACGGCCAGGACCACTGGGAAGGCGAACTGGCCAGCGTGCGCAGCAATGGCGAGCGCTATCCGGTGCGGGTGGCGCTGACGGCGATCCGCGATGCCCACGGCGACGTGTCGAGCTATATGGCGATGCTGACCGACATCAGCGAGCGCAAGCGGCTGGAAGAGCAGGTGCGGCACCAGGCCGAGCACGACGCCCTGACCGGCCTGCCCAACCGCATCCTGTTCCTCGACCGCCTGCACCAGGCGCTGGCCACCTGGCGCCGCCAGCGCGACCGCTGTGCGGTGATGTTCCTCGACCTCGATAAATTCAAGGCGATCAACGACACCCACGGCCACCAGGCCGGCGACGCCGTGCTGCGCGAGGTGGCGGCGCGCCTGCGCGCCTGCGTGCGCCGGGTCGACACCATCAGCCGCCTGGGAGGCGACGAATTCGTCGTGCTGCTGGCCGACATCAAGGGCGCCGACCAGGCCGCCCACGTAGCCGGCGCCGTCACCCAGGCGGTGGCGCGTCCCATCGACGTGGGCGGGCAGCAGGTCGCGCTGTCGGTCTCGATCGGCATCGCGCTCTGCCCCGACGACGGCATTGATGTCGAGGCCTTGCTGCACCATGCCGACGTCGCGATGTACCACGCCAAGCAGGAGGGACGCGACACCTTCCGCTTCTTCGATCCGGCCATGAACGCCCATGTCATCGAGCGGGTCGAGCTCGAGAACCGGCTGCGCCAGGCGATCGAGGGCCATGAGTTCGTGCTTGAATACCAGCCCGAGATCGAGGTGGCGAGCGGCCGCGTCGGCACGGTCGAGGCCTTGCTGCGCTGGCGCCATCCCGAACGCGGCCTGCTGCTGCCGCAGCATTTCTTGCCGGTGGCCGAGGAATCCGGCCTGATCGTCCCGATCGGCGAGTGGGTCCTGAAGGAAGCCTGCCGCCAGGCGCGCGCCTGGCGCGATGCGGGTTTTCCGGTCACGGTCGCGGTCAACCTGTCCGCCACCCAGCTCGCGCATGCGGGGCTGCTGCCGGCGGTCGATGCTGCCTTGCAGGGCGCCGGCCTGGCGCCGGAGGCGCTCGAGCTCGAGATCGCCGAGGACGCGCTGGTGCGCAGCGCACCGGCTTTCGAGACGGCGATGGCGCTGCGCGCACGCGGTGTGCAGCTGAGCATCGACCATTTCGGCATCGGCATGTCGAGCCTCGAGGCGCTGCGCCGCTTCCCGCTCACCAAGCTCAAGATCGACCGCAGCTACGTGGGCGACGTCGGGCACGACCCGGTCGACGCGGCCATGGTGCCGGCCATCATCTCGGTGGCGCGCAGCCTGGGCTTGCGGGTGGTGGGAGAGGGCGTGGAGACGGCGGAGCAGCTGGACTTCTTGCGGCGGCATGGCTGCGACGATTACCAGGGGTTCTATGCCAGCGCAGCCAGCGCGCGGCCGGATTTGTCGCCGCATTTGTGACGATGAACGGCATGGGACGAGCCTTCCACCCTACGCGTTTCTGTCGTGTCCGAATAAGCGGATCCTGGCCAGCACCTGCCCATGATCCGACGCCTCGGGCAAGCCCAGATTGAGATGATCGTTCAGGTACACCACATCCACCACTTCCCCGATCGCGTGCGGCAGCGCCGGATTGAATTCGGGCGACACCAGGATGTGGTCGATGGTCGAGTGGCGCGTGTCGTGCAGGATCGAGAAGCCGACGTGGCGCTGGTGGTCGAGCCGGCGCTGCACCTGGCTGGCGTCGAACATGCGCTCGCCCACCGGCGTGCCTTCGCCCAGCACGATCTCGGTGGTCACCGAATCGGCCACGTCGTTGAAGTCGCCCAGCACGATGCGCGGCCTTCGGTTGGCGTGGGCCATGTCGGTCAGCAGCACGCGCAGCGCGGTGGCCTCGGTGCCGCGCCGGACCAGCGAGCGCAGGCAGGCCAGCGCATACAGGTGCGGGTCGGCGCCGCTGTCGCTGGAGCGGTAATCTGGCCGGCGCGACTTGAGGTGGACCACGATGACGTCGATCACCACGCCCGGCGCCGCGATCACGCCCGCATGCAGCGGCGCGCGGGTGAAGCGGTCGGGGTCGCGGCTGCCGGGCGGCATCGTGACGTTGTCCGGGAACATGGGCAGCTGCGATCCGGGCTCGGCCAGCGGCAGGCGCGAAACCAATGCCACGCTCGGGGTCAGGCGCGATGCGTTCGGGTCGGGGTCGAAGCCGATGTGGTGGGCATCGCGGTAGCGCCGGCTGCGCCGCAGCACTTCCTTCAGCACGCTTTGTGAAAAGATCTCCTGGAAGCCGATCACGTCGGCATTGATCAGGTCGAGCTGATGCGCGGTCCAGTCGAGCTTGGCCTCGTATTCCTCGGCCGTGAAGGGCGCGAGATTGTCGTACAGGCGGGCGCCGGGCGGGGCCAGGTTGAAAGCGTTGAAGGTGGCAAACCGAAGTTCTTCCTGCATAATAGAAACCCCTATTGTTCGTCTTTAGCGTAACACGCATGGCCAAGAAAGAGCACGTCTCAGAGACACCCGCCACCCAATTCCTGCGCAAGCATGCCGTCGCATTTTCCGAGCATCCTTATGAATATGAAGAACATGGCGGTACGGCGGTGTCCTCGAGCGCGCTCGGCGTGCCCGAACACGACGTGGTCAAGACCCTGGTGATGCAGGACGAGGCCGCCAAGCCGCTCATCGTGCTGATGCATGGCGACTGCAAAGTGTCGACCAAGAACCTGGCGCGCGCCATCCCCTGCAAGTCGGTCGAGCCGTGCAAGCCGGACGTCGCCCAGCGCCACTCAGGGTATCTGGTCGGCGGCACCTCGCCCTTCGGCATCCGCAAGGCGATGCCGGTCTATGTCGAGGAAAGCATCCTGGCGCTGGACAAGATCTACATCAATGGCGGCCGCCGCGGCTACCTGGTCGGCATCGATCCGAAGGTGCTGGTCGCGGTGCTGAAGGCGCGTCCCGTGCAATGTGCCCTGGCCGAGTAACTTTCTCCATCGCGATCCGATGGTGTATATTCACGACCGATTTCCGGTAATGACCTTGGCCGGAGCCCACTGAGAGACCAGATGAACACCCTGATTGCCACCATCGCCGCCTATTTGCTCGGCTCGATTTCCTTCGCGGTCGTGATGAGCCGCGCCTTCGGCCTGTCCGACCCGCGCACCTATGGCTCCAAGAACCCGGGCGCCACCAATGTGCTGCGCAGCGGCAGCAAGAAGGCCGCGATCGCCACCCTGGTCGGCGACGCCGCCAAGGGCTGGCTGGCGGTGTGGCTGGCGGTACAGTTCGGCCCCGATTTCGGGCTGGACGACACAGGCATCGCCCTGGTCGCGATCGCCGTCTTCATCGGCCACCTGTGGCCGGTGTTCTTCCGCTTCGTGGGCGGCAAGGGCGTGGCTACCGCACTCGGCGTGCTGCTCGGCATTAACCCATGGCTCGGCCTGGCGACCCTGGCGACCTGGCTGATCGTGGCCTATGCCTTCCGCTATTCGTCGCTGGCCGCCCTGATCGCCTCGATCTTCGCGCCGTTCTACTACGGCCTGCTGTTCGGCGTCGATGCGATTCTGTTCGCCGTGTTCGTGATGAGCGCGCTGCTGCTGTGGCGCCACAGCAGTAATATCGGGAACCTGATCGCCGGCAAGGAATCGAAGATCGGCAGCAAGTCGGCCGGGGCCAAGAAAGCAAAGTAAGCGCGCACCCGATTTCCGTCCAGGCGTTACCATAGCGCCAATTAGCGGCACATCCGTGCCGCGCCGGACAGAAAGGTGGTACGCCGTGAGCAAGCAACTCAGGATCGATTTTGTGTCGGACGTCTCGTGCCCATGGTGCGCGATCGGCCTGAAATCGCTGGAACAGGCCCTGTTGAAGGTCGGCGACGAAGTGCGCGTCGACCTGCATTTCCAGCCCTTCGAACTGAACCCCGACATGGGCCCGGACGGCCAGGACATCGTCGAGCACGTGACGCAGAAATATGGCGCCACGGCCGAGCAGCAAGCCGCCACCCGCGAGACGATCCGCGCACGCGGCGCCGCCGTCGGTTTTACCTTCGACATGGAGCGGCGCGGCCGCATCTACAACACCTTCGACGCCCACCGCCTGCTGGCCTGGGCCGAAGACGAGGGCCAGCAACGCCAGCTCAAGACCGCGCTGCTCGAAGCCTATTTCACCCGCTGCGAAGACCCGAGCAACCACGAGGTGCTGCTGCGCACGGCCGAGAGCGTCGGCCTGGATCGCGAAAGGGCTGCCATCATCCTGGGTTCCAATGAGTATGCCGACGACGTGCGCACGCGCGAGCAATTCTTCCAGCGCGCCGGCGTCAAGTCGGTGCCGGCGATCATCATCAACCAGCGCCATCTGATTTCCGGCGGCCAGCCGCCGGAAGTGTTCGAGCGCGCGTTGCGCGAGATTCCGGGGCTGGAAGCAGGGGCTGAATCGCAGAGTCCTGAGGCTTGAGTCAGCCCCAACCAACGTCGTTCCCGCGGAGGCGGGAACGACGGTTTTCGAGCTAACTAATACGGCATGCGTTCCGTGCAGAATTCAGTCTGCAAACTCAGGTCAGTTCAAGCACCACCGGCTGATGATCCGACGCCGCCGTCTCGGACTGCACGTCAAGCGCGGTGAGCCGCGGCGCCAGGTCGTCGGTCACGAAGAAATAGTCATAGCACTCAGGCCGCTCGGGCCACGGGAAACCGTGCAGCCCGGTGGTCGGCGCGCGCGCCATGTCGCCGTGCACGGCCTTCCACGCATCGACCAGTGGCAGCGCGCCGGGTTCCGGCGCCGCCAGCAGCGCCTGGTAATCCGGCGCCTCCGGCGCAAAATTGAAATCGCCGCAAAGAATCGCCGAACCGGGCCGGAAGCCCAGCTGAAACGGCGCATCGAGGTTCGGATCGGGCTGGAACAGGCGCGAGCGGGCGCAGGCCTCGGCATGCAGTTCGCGGATGCGCGCCACCTGCGCCATGCGCTGCGGCGGCGAATAGTATTCGAGATGGGTGGTCAAGAGGCGCAGCTTGCCGGTCGGGGCGTCGACCACGGTTTCCAGGAGGCCGCGCGGCATGCCGGCGGGATGCTCCGGATCGGCCGGCCAGGGCAACAGGTGGCGGTGCACCTGCGAGATTCGGTATTTCGAGAGGATCAGGTTGCCGAACAGGCGGGGAACATTGTTCTTGTAGATTTCACTCGGGGCATGCTCCATCGCGTGGTAGCCGCCGAATGCGCCGCTGAGCTGCTTGAACTGGTTGGCGCTGGCGCTGCCCTCGAGCTCGGGGTGGTTCGCGGCCACCTCCTGCAGGCAGATCACATCGGGGTTGAGCCGGCGCAGCACGTCGATGATCGCATGGATGCGAATTCGTCCGTCCTTGCCACAACCCCAACGAATATTCCAGCTTACTACGCGCATTGTTCACCTCCGTAAATCTTGATCGACGGATATTGCCACCGTTTGGCGACAGACGGTCACACGGTAGGATCGATGTCAGGCTGGCAAGTTCAATGGCGAATTCGAGCGCTTAATCTGTTTTTCAGGCAGCTTCCAGCTCGTCCAGCGGCCAGCGCGGGCGCACCGTGAAGGCATAGTCGCGCTGGGCCAGCGCCGGATTGCGTTCGAGGCGCATGGCGCCGGCGAAGGCGATCATGGCGCCATTATCGGTGCAGAATTCCAGCTCCGGGTAATACACCTTGAACTTGCGTTTGGCCGCTGCCGCATTGAGCGATTCGCGCAACTGTTTGTTGGCGCCGACGCCGCCCGCGATCACGAGTCGCTTCAGGCCCGTGTGTTTCATTGCATTGACGCATTTTGCGGTCAGCACGTCGACGATCGCATCGACGAAGCCGCGCGCGATGTTCGCCTTGTCCTGCTCGCAGATATTCGCGACTACCTTTTCTTCGTAGTTCTTGACCACGGTGAGCACGGCGGTCTTGAGGCCCGAGAAGCTGAAATTGAAATCCTTGCTGTGCAGCATGGGGCGCGGCAAGGAATAGGCAGTCGGATCGCCGAATTCCGCCAGGCGAGAAATTGCCGGCCCGCCCGGATAGCCCAGGCCCAGCAGCTTGGCCGACTTATCGAAGGCTTCGCCGGCCGCGTCGTCCAGGGTCTCGCCCAGCAGGGTATAGCTGCCGACGCCGTCGACCCGCATCAGCTGGGTATGCCCGCCCGAGACCAGCAGGGCCAGGAAGGGGAATTCCGGACGCTCGGACGCCAGCAGCGGCGACAGCAGGTGACCCTCGAGGTGGTGCACGCCGAGCACCGGCTTGTCCAGCGCCAGCGCCAGGCTGCAGGCAACCGAGGAACCGACCAGCAGCGCGCCGGCCAGGCCCGGGCCCTGCGTGTAGGCGATGGCGTCGATGTTCGACGCCGGCAGGTCTGCGCGCTTCAGCACTTCGTCCAGCAGCGGAATGGCGCGCCGGATATGGTCGCGCGAAGCGAGTTCCGGTACCACGCCGCCATACTCCTCGTGCATGGCGACCTGCGAGTGCAGGGCGTGGGACAGCAGGCCGCGCTCGGTGTCATACAGAGCAAAGCCGGTTTCATCGCAGGAGGATTCGACGCCGAGAACGATCATGAAAGAAAAGCGGTAAGGTGGACTGAACCGGCCATTTTACCGTAGCGTGGACGGCTCCGCCGTCCACGCGTCCAACCACCGTCAGCCAGCCACAACGTTTTACGGGCGCTGCAGCAGTTCGCGATGCGCCTGACGCAACATATTCTCGGTCTCTTCCCACCCGATGCAGCCATCGGTCACCGAACAGCCATAGGCCAGCTGCGACAGGTCGCTCGGGATCGCCTGGCTGCCGCTGACGATATTCGACTCGATCATCACGCCCACCAGCGATTGATTGCCATGACGAATCTGCTGGATCACGTCCGACATCACCAGCGGCTGCAGTTCCGGCTTCTTGTAGCTGTTCGCGTGCGAGCAGTCCACCACCAGGTTGGCCGGCAATTTGGCCTTGGTCAGCGCCTGCTCGGCAATCGCCACCGACACCGAATCGTAGTTCGGCCGGCCGCCGCCGCCGCGCAGCACCACGTGGCCGTAGGCATTGCCGCTGGTACGCACGATCGATACCGAACCTTGCCCATTGATGCCCAGGAAGGCATGCGGATTGGCCGAAGACAGCACCGCATTGATGGCAATGCTGACGTCGCCGTCGGTGCCGTTCTTGAATCCGACCGGGGTCGACAGGCCGGACGACATCTCGCGGTGGGTCTGCGATTCGGTGGTGCGTGCGCCGATCGCGGTCCAGGCGATCAGGTCGCCCAGGTATTGCGGCGAAATCGGATCGAGCGCCTCAGTCGCGGTCGGCAAGCCCAGCTCGCACACGTCGAGCAGGAACTGGCGCGCGCGTTCCATGCCGACGTCGACGCGGAACGAGTCGTCCATGAACGGATCGTTGATATAGCCCTTCCAGCCGGTGGTGGTGCGCGGCTTCTCGAAATACACGCGCATCACCAGCACCATGGTCTCGCTGACCTCGTCCTGCAGCGCCTTGAGGCGGCGCGCATAGTCGAGGCCGGCTACCGGATCGTGGATCGAGCAGGGGCCGACCACGACGAACAGGCGCTTGTCCTGGCGGTCAAGGATATTGCGCAGCGTCTCGCGACCTTCCATGACGGTGCGATAGGCGCGGTCGCTCAGCGGCAGGGCCGCATGCAGTTCGACCGGCGTGGGCATGCGGGCGAACGAGCTGACGTTGGTATTTTCGATTTGAGGCGTGCTGGTCATGATGCTGTCTAGAATTCTTCAGATGGATCGGCCAGTGTAGTCGGAAATTGCTGCACGTGCACAAGGGAAATCATAAAAACCAGGTTGTACCCCTGTGCTGCAGGCCAGCCCCGTTCCCGTGTATCCTTTTGCCATGACTACCGACACGAATGACATCGCGCGCTTCGTCGCCGCCCCCTTCATCAAGGAAATCGGCCGCGGCGTCAAAGGCGCGCGCAGCATGACGCGCGAGGACGCGCGCGCGCTCTATGCGGCCATGCTGGAAGGCCGGGTCTCGGACCTGGAATTGGGCGCCATCCTGCTCGCCATGCGCATCAAGGGCGAGTCGGTGGAAGAACTCGGCGGCTTCATGGACGCCGCCGCCGCCTCGTTCGCGCCGCTGCCCACGCCGCGCGGCGAATTCGCCCCAGTGCTGATCCCGACCTATAACGGCGCGCGCAAGCTGGCCAACCTGACGCCGCTGTTGGCCCTGCTGCTGGCGCGCGAGGGCGTGCCGACCCTGGTGCACGGCGTGCGCACCGACCCCGGCCGTGTGACCACCGCCGAGATCCTCCATGCGCTGGGCCTGGCGGAAGCCACGACCACCGCCGAGATGCAGAACGAATTCGCCCACCTGCGTCCGGCCTTCATGCCGATCGAGCACCTGGCCCCGCAGATGGCCCATATGCTGTCGCTGCGGCGCGTGCTGGGCGTGCGCAATTCTACCCACACCCTGGTCAAGATCCTGCAGCCATTCGATGGGCCAGCGCTGCGCCTGGTGTCGTACACCCACCCCGAGTACCTGGAAACCCTGGGCAGTTTCTTCGAGGGCGTGGATAGCGACACCCAGGGCGACGCCTTCCTGATGCGCGGCACCGAGGGAGAGACGGTGGCCCATCCGCACCGCGCCCAGCGCATCGACTGGTTCCATGCCGGCCAGCGCGCGCTGCTGGTCGAGCGCGATGCGCCGACCGACGAGTTGTCCGAGGTGCCCGATGGCCGCGACGCGGCCACGACTGCCGCCTGGATCGGCGCCGCCCTGCGCGGCGAGGCGCCGGTGCCGGGCTCGATCACGACCCAGGTGGCGTACTGCGTGGAAGTGTCGCGCAAGATCCGCGCGCGCAGCCAGCCGGTGGCTTAGTTGCAAATTCAGCTGCTGACCTCGACCTGCCGCAGGCATTACAATGGCAGGTTCGACTGACGGCAGGAAGCGTGGCATGGCAAAACAATACGATGTGGCGGTGATCGGCGCGGGCGCGGCCGGGATGATGTGCGCGGCCGTGGCCGCCCAGCAGGGCAAGCACGTGGTGCTGATCGACCATGCCGGCAAGCTGGCCGAGAAGATCCGCATCTCGGGCGGCGGCCGCTGCAATTTCACCAATATCAATGCCGGCCCGCAAAACTACCTGTCGCAGAATCCGCACTTCTGCAAGAGCGCGCTGTCGCGCTATACGGCCCAGGATTTCCTGGCGTTGGTGAAGAAGTACCGCATCAGCCATCATGAAAAGCACAAGGGTCAGTTGTTCTGCAACGATTCGGCCGAGCAGATCATCGCCATGCTGCGCGCCGAGTGCGAGGTGGGCGGCGTCGAATGGCGCATGCCGTGCAAGGTGGCTGGTGTGCAAAAGCTGGAGACCGGTTTCTCGATCGATACGGATAGCGGCGAATTGCTGGTCGACAGCGTCGTGGTCGCCACCGGCGGCCTGTCGATCCCAAAGATCGGCGCGACCGACCTCGGCTATCGCATTGCAAAGCAGTTCGACCTGAAGCTGGTGGACACCCGTCCCGGCCTGGTGCCGCTGACCTTCGACGGCCCCAGCTGGGAGCCCTTCGTGCCGCTGGCCGGCATCGCGCTCGAGGTCGAGGTCAGCACGGGCAGCGCGAAAGGGAAGGGTGCTTTGCGTGGCCACTTCCGCGAAGATTTGTTGTTCACGCACCGCGGCCTGTCCGGCCCGGCGATCCTGCAGATCTCCAGCTATTGGCAGCCGGGCACGCCGATCGTGCTCGACCTGCTGCCCGAGATGGACGTGGCCGACACCCTGATCGGTCTAAAAAAGACCGAGAAAAAGCAGCTGGGCAATGTGTTGGCCCAGTGGCTGCCGGCGCGCCTGGCCGATGGTTTGCTGACGGCCAATGGTTTCGACCCAGCGGCGCGCCTGCCCGACATGGCCGACGCCAAATTGCGCCAGCTGGGCGACGCCATCAACCGCTGGTCCATCGTGCCGACCGGCTCGGAAGGGTATCGCAAGGCCGAGGTGACCCTGGGCGGCGTCGATACCAGGGAGTTGTCGCAGCAGACCATGATGGCCAATAAGGTGCCGGGTTTGTATTTCATTGGCGAGACAGTCGACGTTACCGGCTGGCTGGGCGGCTACAACTTCCAGTGGGCATGGGCCTCGGGTGTGGCGGCCGGCCAGGCGCTGGCCAATGGCTAATGTAGCAATTGGGGCACACGCTCATTGATGGTGTGATAAACGCTTCCACTGATCGAAAAACGGTGCTAGAATTTCGTTCTTCTCTAAATCCAACGGTTCAATTTTTACATGACCACTATCCGCCTTAAAGAAAACGAGCCGTTCGAAGTCGCAATGCGTCGCTTCAAACGCACCATCGAAAAAACCGGTCTGCTGACTGAACTGCGCGCACGCGAGTTCTACGAAAAGCCAACCGCAGAGCGCAAGCGCAAGCTGGCAGCTGCCGTGAAGCGTCACTACAAGCGCATCCGCAGCCAGCAACTGCCGAAGAAACTGTACTAATTACAGCTCAGCCGGCCAAGACCCGGTGACGGCCATGTCTGTCCCGGCGAGTCGCTGATGTCCGCAAACCCGCTTCGGTTTCGCCGCAGCGGGTTTTGTCGTTTGTGCCCATTACCAATTTGAATACGGAGATTCCATGAGCTTGAAAGCACAACTGACCGAAGATATGAAAGCCGCGATGCGCGCCAAGGAAAGCGGCCGCCTGGCCGCCGTGCGCCTGATCATCGCCGAAGTCAAGCGCAAGGAACTCGACGAGCAGACCGAGCTGGACGACACCCAGGTGCTGGCCGTGATCGAAAAGATGATCAAGCAGCGCAAGGATTCGATCACCCAGTTCGAAGCCGGCGGCCGCGCCGACCTGGCCGACATCGAGAAGGCCGAGATGGCCATCCTGTCGACCTATATGCCTGCCGGACTGTCTGACGAAGAAATCGCCGCCGAAGTGGCCGCCGCCGTAGCCGCTACCGGCGCCAGCGGTCCGCAAGATATGGGCAAGCTGATGGGCGTGCTCAAGCCGAAGCTGGCGGGCCGTGCCGATATGACCGTGGTGTCGGGCCTGGTCAAGAAAGCCCTGGCTGGCGCCTGAATCTTGTATCGTTAGCTCAAAACCGTCATTCCCGCGCAGGCGGGAATCCAAGTGTGCAAGCACCGCCACCTTATTCATTCTTGTGGCTAACGCTGGCAAACTTGGGTCCCCGCCTCCGCGGGGACGACGGTAGGTTGAAGATAATTGCCAGCGCTGAGTGCCAAGGGGCGGGTACAACCGACGCACCTACGCCACACGCTAGTTGTCATTGAAGTTCGCAACTTGTCGCACATCAACTTGCAGCAAGCGCTGCGGTATAGTCTGACCCTAGACAAACACTGTGTAACGCCAAGTGATTCCGCAAACTTTCATCACCGATTTGCTTAACCGTGTCGACATCGTCGACATCGTCGGTCGCTACGTCCAGCTGAAAAAGGGCGGGGCCAACTTCATGGGCTTGTGCCCATTCCATAACGAAAAATCCCCCAGCTTCACGGTCAGCCCGACCAAGCAGTTCTATCACTGCTTCGGCTGCGGCGCCCACGGCACCGCGATCGGCTTCCTGATCGAGTACTCGGGCATGGGCTTCGTCGACGCCGTCAAGGACCTGGCCCAGAACGTCGGCATGATCGTGCCCGACGCCGACGACCGCATCCCGCCGGCCCAGCGCGCCGCCCAGCAGGCCCAGGCGCTGGCGCTGACCGATGCCCTGACCCAGGCTTGCAATTTTTATCGCGCTCAATTGCGCGAAGCGCCGAACGCCATTGCCTACCTCAAGAACCGGGGGCTGACGGGCGAAGTGGCTGCCCGCTTCGGCATGGGCTATGCGCCGTCCGGCTGGGACAGCCTGCGGGCCATCTTCCCCGACTACGACGCCCACGTGCTGGTCGAATCCGGCCTGGTGATCGACAAGGTCGACGAGCAGGGCAACCATCAACGCCGCTACGACCGCTTCCGCGAGCGCGTGATGTTCCCGATCCGTAACACCAAGGGCCAGGTAATCGGCTTCGGCGGCCGCGTGCTCGACGGCGGCGAACCGAAATACCTGAACTCGCCCGAGACGCCGCTGTTCCAGAAAGGCCTGGAACTGTACGGCCTGTTCGAGGCGCGCCAGGCGATCCGCGACGCCGGCTATGTGCTGGTGACCGAAGGCTATATGGACGTCGTCGCGCTGGCCCAGCTCGGCTTCCCGCAAGCGGTCGCCACGCTCGGCACCGCCTGCACCACGACCCACGTGCAAAAGCTGCTGCGCCAGACCGACGACGTGATCTTCAGCTTCGACGGTGACCGCGCCGGCCGCAAGGCGGCGCGGCGTGCACTGGAAGCCTGCCTGCCGCAAGTGACTGACGACAAGACGATCAAGTTCCTGTTCCTGCCGCAGGAACACGACCCGGACAGCTTCGTGCGCGAGCGCGGGGCCGAAGCCTTCGAGCAAGAGATTGCCGACGCGATGCCGCTGTCGCAATTCCTGCTGCGCGAAGTAACGCAGGAACATGACCTCGACACACCGGAAGGCCGCGCCCACGCCCAGTTCGAGGCCAAGCCGCTGTTGCAGGCGATGACGCCGTCGAGCCTGCGCCTGCAGATCGTGCGCGGCCTGGCCAGCATGACCCAATCGACGCCGGCGGAGATCGAAAGCCTGTTCGAGTTGTCCAAGCCGGTGGCGACCGCGCGCCGCGCGCCGCCGCGCCAGGGCCGGCCCGAGCCGGTGGGACTCGAACTCAAGATGCTGCGCATCCTGGTCGCGCACCCGCACCTGGCCCTGCTGCTCGACGAGAATGCGCTGCAAGCCTTCGATTATTTTGGAGAAGAAAGTGCCGACCGCCTGCGCCACCTGGTCGAAACCGCACAGGCGCTGGGCGAACACGGCACCTTTGCGGCCCTGTCCCAGCAGCTCCGGGAGGTGACGAACGAATACGATGCGATGATCGCCGAAATCGCTGCGGAACCGGAAAATGAGGTCGATGGAGACCGCATTGTTCTGTTAAGTTCTGTGCGGCAGATCAAGGTGGATTGTCTAAAACAGGAGCTTAACCAGTTGTTTTCTTCGGGACTGACCCCAGATCAGGTAAGTGCTCGCTATCGCGAGATTGTTGCTCAGCAGGACCTTCTGGCCCGCGAGGCCGCTGCCGAGATGGCGCCCCGATGATCACCTGGCTCCGCCCTGGACGCCCAGGCGCTCGCAACTGGAAAAAGGTGGGGTGCGTGCTATAATAAAACGCTAACTATTGCAACTGTTGAAACCATTTTTGGTTCAATCGGACGCGTGGTG
>DDKG01000021.1 GCA_002339265.1 Massilia sp. UBA2604
ACCGAGGCCGAGCGGGTCGAGCCGTTGATCAGGGCGATCTCGCCGAAGAAGTCGCCGGCCGCCAGCATGCGCAGGCCGACCGCGCGCCCGTCTTCGGTAACGTCGATCACCTGCAGCTGGCCCGACAGCAGGAACAGCAGCGCGTCGGCGTTGCCGCCCTTGTGCAGCACCACCGAACGCTTCGGGAAGTGGCGGTAGCGCAGCTCGGTCTTGACGCGCGCGATGTCCTCGTCGCCCAGGTCGGCCAGCAAGGGAATCTTGCGCAGGTGGACCTGGATCTGGCGTTCCTGCAGCTGCGGGGCCGCGCCCGGCGCGGCTTCGGCATTCTGGGAAAGCTTGGCGGTGGAAGTCATCTGGGGTTCAGTCTCGTACAAATCCGGGAGGCATGGCCGACGGCGTTGGCGCCGTCCCGACAGTATTTTCTGCCGGGCTGGCCCTGGTCAAGTCCATCTGGCCGGCGAGCGCCACCGCCAGCACGGCGCAGGCGATGCCGGCGGTATTGGCGGCCATGTCACGCCAGCAAAAGCGGCGGTCGGGCACCAGGGACTGCAGGCATTCGATCAGCCAGCCCCCGACCAGCAAGCCGGCCAGCCAGCACGCCGTCTCGACGACGCCGTCGGCGATGCGCAGGGCCAGCACGGTCAGCACGGCAAAGGCGGCGAAATGCAGGAATTTATCGTTGGGCAGCGGTGGCAGCCAGCGGTTCGGCACCAGGCAGCCAATACATACGGCGGCCGCGGCGCAGACAAACAAGATCGCTTCCAGCCCCATGCCGCCGACAACCCTACAGTTCACAAAGCGGCGATTGTACCTGTCATCTCAGGGATAAAGCCACTGCCAGCTCAGCTGCAACTGGCGGTTATTGTACTGAAAGATCGAAATATTCTCGCGATTGCGCACCGCCCGTGCCTCCAGCACAACGTTTTGGCGCTTGGCCAACTGGTACGTCAGCGAGGCGCGCAGCACCTGCGTGCGCTGGGCGCGCACCTGGTCGATCAGCAGCTCCGGGGAGTACGCGCTGGCGCTGTCCCAGGTCTGGCGCGTGTACGCCAGCTCGGCCACCGTGCCCCAGCCGAGCGGCTGGCGCAGGTTGACGCTCAGGTAGCTGCCGTGGCGGTTGCCGCCGGGACGGTTGTCGCGCGCGCGGTCGGACAGCAAACCAAACGTGGCGCTGGTGCTGAACGAGCCCGTGTGGTGGCTGAGCAGGGCGCGCGCCTCGACCATCTCGGAATCGAAAGTGTCGAGGGTGGCGTACTTGGTGAGCGTGGCGGCGCCGATCAGGTGAAGCTGGGTGCGCGGCGGCAGCGGCAGCGGCGGCGTGACGCGCAGCTGCCCCTGGGCCTGGCGCTGGTACAGGTGGCCGCCCATGCCGGATACGCCCAGCGAGCCGGTGCCGCGCACCACCCAGCGCCCGAAGCGCCACGGCGATTCGACGCCGGCGTATAGCGACGCGGTGTCGTAGTCGCGCAACTGGTCGTAGCGCCGGCCCTGGAATTGCAGGAAGCCCATGGTGCCGTTGGCGGTGAGGTCGCGCACGTAGTCGCCCCCGACCTGGGTGTACCCGTCGCGCTTGGGCAAGAAATCCTCCAGCAGCGGCAGTTCGAGCTGGCCGTCCGGACCTTCGACGACGAAGGTCGAATTGCTCGCGCCCTGGTTGACGTTGTCGTCCACGCCGCGCGTGACGCTCAGCGTGCCGGCGCTGGACGGGGCCCAGGCCACGCAGCCGGTGTCGCGCGCCTCGGCGATCAGTTCGAGGATTTCGCGCGCCGGATCGAAGCGCGTCTCGACGGTGGCGAACAGGCGCTCGGCTTCGTTGGTCTGGCCCAGGCTGCACTGGATCAGGGCCAGGTCGAGCCAGGCGCCGGCGTGCTCCGGCACCATGCCGATCAGGCGCATCATCTGGTCCGAGGCATCGCTCTTGCGGCCTTCGGCCAGCGATTCCAGGGCTTGCTGGTAAAGCCGTTCTTCGGCGGTCAGCGTCGGCTCTGCCGGCGCTGGCTGGGCCAGGGTCCAGACGGGGGCCAGCAAAAGGGCCAGCGCGGCCATCGTGCGCATGGGGTTCATGGCGCGCCTTTCGCGAGATCGCGGGGCGCGCCGCCGGCTTGCGGATCGCTGGCGTCGTCCGTGTTGGTCATATCGAGGGTAAACAGAGGAGTCGCTCTTTCTTTGCCACGTAATAAACGTTCGCCCAGGGCGAGGAAGCGGTGTCGTTTGGCGCGGGATACGGCGCCCGGGCCGATGATGATGTCGTGCGGGAAATCGCGCGCCACTTGCTCCAGGCGCGCGGCGGTGTTGACGCTGTCGCCGACCGCAGTATAGATGCTGCGGAACGACGTGCCGAAATCGCCCGCCATCGCGTTGCCGCTCTCGACCCCGATCCGCACCCGCAACGGCAGATAGCCCTGGCGCACCCGTTCGGCGCTGAGCGCCGCCACGCGGCGCGTCATCTCGCGCGCGGCGTCCAGCGCCAGGTCGGCATGCTGCTCCAGCGGCAGCGGGGCGCCCCAGAACGCCATCATGCCGTCGCCCGTGTATTTATCCAGCGTGCCCTGGTGGGCAATGACCTGGCCGGTGAGGCAGTCGAGGAAGTCGCGCGTCAGTTTGGCGGCGTCTTCCACCGGCAGCGATTCGACCTGGGTCGTGTAACCCTCCATGTCGGCCACCAGGGTCGTCACGTCGCGCTGGCGCGGACGCAGCGGGTCTTCCTCTTCGCTGCGCAACAGTTGTTCGACCACGGCCGGCGCGACGTACTGGCGCAGCGTCTGCAGCAGGTGGCGCGAGCGGCGCTGGGCCTGGTGCCATTGATAAGGAACGGCCACCGCCAGCAGGAACAGGTTGGTGGCGAGCGGGCCGATCGGCGCGAAATCGGGATCGTGGCGCACCAATACATAGGCGATGGCGAGCCACAGGGCCGAACTCAGGCCCAGCAGCGCCACGCCGGCGGCGGCCGACAGGCGCGGGAAGGCCAGCATGCAGCCGACGGTCGAGGCCAGCGCGAACAGGCAGGCGGCCAGGCGGCCGGGCCAGGGTGCGGGCAGCTTGCCTTCCTGGCGGTCGAGCAGGGCCGACAGGATGGTGGCTTGCACGCCCAGGCCGGGGCGGCTGGCGGCAAGCGGGGTCGAGACGCGGTCGCCCATGCCCAGCGACGACGAGCCGATCAGCACCAGGCGCCCGCTGGCACTGGACGGCACGATGCGCTGGGCCAGGATGTCGGCGGCGCTCACCACGGTATAGGCGCGCCAGTCGCGGCGGTAGGGGATGCGCATCATGCCGTCGCCAGGGAGCGTCAGCGCCGGTTTGCCGCTGCAGCAATCGAGCAGGGCCAGGCCGAGGGCGGGATATTGTTTGCCGGCGAATTGGGTCACCAGCGGGATGCGGCGCAGCGAACCGTCGGGGTCGGGAATGAAACCGATGGCGCCGATGTGCGGCGCCGCGGCCAGCGCCGGATAATTGCCGACATAGCCGGTGGCCGGCACGCCGTCGCGATAGCGGGTGCTCGCTCCGCCCAGGTTGCCGTCGCGCACCGGTTGCGGGCGGTTGCCGGCGAAATCGAAGTCGAAGGCCTGGGCCGGCACCAGCGGGCCGTGGGCGGCGAGCAGGGCCAGGCGGTCGTCGCCCGCTTCGTCTTTGCTGCTCGATGGCAGCACGATGTCGAGCGCCACGCCGCGCGCCGCGTATTCGGCCAGCAGGATTTCGACCAGGTGGGCCAGGCGCTCGCGCGGCCAGGGCCACGGGCCGAGCTCGGACAGCGAAGCTTCGTCGATGTCGACCACCAGGATGCGCGGTTCGGGATCGTCGCTCACGTGCAGGCGCAAGAAGGCATCGCGCAGCCATTCGTTGGGCAGGAACGACACCTGGTTCAGGATGGTGCGGGTCCAGATGTTGTCAGCAAGCGACAGTGGCGCGACGATCGCGTATTGCGACCATAACGTGACCATGAAGGCCAGCGCGGCGATGATCCAGCGACCCCGGGGGCGCCGTGCTTGTGAGTTAGGTTGCGCCACGCGCTACTCTTTGTTTGCAACGACAGTTGAATAAGGCAGCAAGTATATCGTCAGGGTTGCTGTAACGCATTGTTTATTTGGAAATCAAACAAACTATGTTGCAACTATTTGGCGCGCCGTTCAGATAAAATGTGATGTCCGTCACAGAGCCTTGTCTCCGCAACACGGTACAGTGGAAAGGAAAGGGGACCCATCTTGCATAAATTTCTTATCGCCGCAACGCTTGCATGCGCCGCGCAGTTCGCTCATGCCGCGGAGGCGGGCAAGATCATTTTCGTCGCCGGCGCCGCCAAGGCAGGCGACCGTCCCGCCGTGGAAGGCGCGCAGGTCGAAGAAGGGCAGATGCTCACGACCGGCGCCGACGGCTATATCTATGTAAAGACGGCCGATAATGGGTTGTTCATTCTGCGTCCGCAGACGCAGGCGCGCATCGTCACCTATCACATTGACAAGAACAATCCGGCCAATACCAAGGTCAAGTTCGAGCTGATCAGCGGCACGGCGCGTAGCCGGTCGGGGGATGCGGTTAAGCATGCGCGGCAGAATTTCAGGTTCAATACGCCGGTCGCGGCCATTGGCGTTCGTGGCACTGATTTTACCGTTGTGACCGATAACGATACGTCGCGTGTGTCAGTGTTCTCGGGCGGCGTGGTGGTCAGTGGATTTGCCGGTGGTTGCCGTCCGGAAGGGGCGGGGCCGTGTGAAGGGGCGTTGAGCCGTGAGTTGAGTGCTGCGCAGCGTGGACAGTTGCTGCAGGTTAGCCGAGGGCAGGCTGCTCCGCAGGTGGTGGAGGCTGGCTCTGAAGGTCCAAATCAGGCCTCGCCGCGTTCGGATGAACCGTTGAGCAAGAATGGCAGTGGTCAACCAAATGTCAGCGTTGAAGCGGCGAAGAATCTTGGTTTGGTTGCAGTGATCGACAAGATTGTTCCTCCAAGTGATGAGCCGACTCCAGTACCGAATCCTGGGACGAACCCGGATCCAGGCCCTACCCCTATTCCAGTTCCAACTCTTCCTGTCGATCCGCCTGTAGTTGTTGCGCCTGTTCAGCCGGAGCGTAGGGTTGTTTGGGGGCGTTGGGTCGAAATGAACTCCATGCCTGCCGAAATCGACTTTTCGGCTGAGCGTAGGAAAAACGATTTGATTGCTGTAAACGGCTATTTCGCGCTTTTCCGGACTCCCGGTAAGGAATACGTGACGCCTAATAATGGCAGTATTGGCTTTAGTTTGCGGAGCAGCGAGGTATATGTCATTACTGAACATGGTGGAGGTTTGACCAGCGCCCGTAGCGCTAGCCTCTCGAACGGAGCGCTTAATGTCGATTTTGGGAGGCGCAGTTTCGACACCAGCATGGATCTCACCACGAAAGACGACGTCGTGAAACTACGGGGGGAGGGCACAGTGCTTGGCGATGGACGTTTTTACGGCGATGCAGGAGGCCGGATGGGCTACCTGAATATCCAGGGCGTGCTGAGTAACGAGCGTGTTACCACAGGTACGGCTGCTACCATCTTCGATGGTCGTATAGATGAGCGTAGAAGAGTTAATGGTGGCGCGATATGGCGTTAATGTAAGCCGCTGAGAGTATAGAAAGCCCTGGCGTGACCAGGGTTTTTTATTATCTTGGATGTTTATAAATGGCAGCTACAAAATGTATGCGATGTTTCAAGATGTAACAAGGCACCGTATGCATCGATCACATCAGAACCCATGTGTAAATTTGTGAGAATTATAATAAAAACATCGTTTTGATTCCCTTTGAAAAGAGATTTGTCCTGATTTTGTACATTCGGCTAAAAACTTTGTCTGTTTTGTGACGACCATCACACATGAGCTCGCTTCGCTTCTGTCATGATGCGGTCCGTTGGGCTTACAGGGGTGCACTAGCTCCCTTGCAATATTGATTCAACATTTCGATCGATCGATCTTTTAATTGGAGTTATACATGGCAATCGTCGCTACCCACGTCGCAGCAGTTCAAGAACTGTACGTTGCATACTTCGGCCGTCCTGCTGACGTCGCTGGCCTGGACTACTGGACCAACGTTGTTGAAGCCCAAGGCGGCTCGACCACCGCTGTGTCGGCATCGTTCGCTACCCAGCCTGAATACATCGTTGCTTTCTACCAGAAGACCCCTGCTCAGATCATCGACCAGATCTACGCAAACATGTTCGCTCGCGGTCCTTCGACCACCGACGGCCGTTCGTACTGGGTTGACCTGCTGACCAAGGGCACCGTTGGCGTGAGCACCATCGTTGCTGAAGTCGCTAACGGCGCCAAAGGCACCGACGCTACCGCTATCGAAAACAAAGTCGAAGCAGCTACCGCCTTCACCAACGCTCTGGACCTGGAATCGGAACAAGCTGGCTACGAAGGCCCAGACGCACTGGCACTGGCTAAGGCATGGATCACCGGCATCACCACCGATGCAACCCTGACCGCCGCCATCACCCCTGCCGCCCTGGACGCGCAAGTTGCCGCTATCGTTAAAGCTGGCACTCCATTCACCCTGGCATCGGCTCTGGGCGAACTGCAAACCGCTGAGCGCGCACTGGACAAGTTCCTGGCAGACAACGAACTGCCGGCAGCTGTTGCTGCAGCTAAGCTGGAAGTCACTGGTGATCTGAATACCGCAACCGCCGCAGTGAGCGCTAAGGTTGCTGGTGGCTACGATCCAACGACTTCGGCATCTGTTGCGGCAGCACGTCTGGCCGACCAGCAGAAGACCAACAGCGATAACCTGAAGGCTGCAAACACCGAACTGGCGAATGCTAATGCAGAAGCTGCTGCAGTGACTGGCCTGAGCGCTGCTATCGCTAACCTGCGTACCGCTACTGACGCAAGCACCGCAGCGACCAAAGCTGCTGGTGAAACCCAAGTCGATCTGACCGTTGCTACCAACGAGTTCAACACCCGTAATTCCGAAACCGCCGACGTCGAAGTTCTGGTCGATGCTACCGGTAAGCCAGTGACTCTGACTCCTAACATGGCAGTCGTGACCATCGGCGATGCAACCGCTACGCCTTCGACCGAAGTCGAGCTGATCGTCGTCAATGCACGTGGCAATCTGGTGCTGGCCACCGGCATTACCGAAGCTGACTACCCAGGCATCACCGCTCTGCGCGATGCACTGACCGCTGACTTCTACGCTGATACCGAAGCATATGCAGCGGCTCAGACCCTGAAGAGCGCTGGCGAAGTCAAAGTGATCACCGACAACACGGTCATCGTTGATCGCGTCATGGATGCATACGACGATACGGATGGCGTGACTGCTGCTCAGAAGGCAATCGACGATCTGGCAGAAGCCGTCGCTGATCGCGCTGAAGTTGTTGCTCTGCAAACCGCGCTGAACAAAGCAGACAAGGCTGTGACCGACCTGCGCACCGAGTTCACCACCAACGGCTTCGCTACCCCAGCACCGCTGGATCTGGCAACCGCATCGGGCACCGCAGCTTCGGACATCTTCATGCTGGGCGATGCTGAGAACGTCTCGATCACCGGTTTCGGCCGTCTGGGCGAAGACTCGCTGTACGTTGGCAACAACTACGTCCTGAACAGCGGCGAACTGTCGTCGGGCAACAACTCGGCAATGGAAGTCTTCTTCGTTCAGAACGGCAACCGCGCTGAAGTCCACGTCGAAACCGCAGCTTACGGTTCGTCGAGCGACGACGTCATCGTCGTCAGCCTGGTTGGTGTTGAAGTTGCTGACCTGCAACTGGTCGATGGCATCATCTCCCTCAAAGCTGGCGCTTAATGCCATGCCCGCTTAGCGGGCTTGCATAAGTACTGAAACCCGCCACCGTTAGGTGGCGGGTTTTTTTTCGCCTGTCGTCGTTAAACGACGAAAGCGTGATAAGAGTGATAATATTTTGTGACGAATATCACAGAATTGGAGGGTTTTGCGGCATAATAGGCGCGCCGAACAGTCACTTGATCCTTGGAAACTGCTTGGCCGGTCGAGCTCTCCTCGATCTGATCTGTTCTCAGACTACAGGCCATGAAAAAACTGCTAAACGAAAAAAACGAAATCGAGCGCGCGTTACTCGCCTTCAAGAGCACATTCATCACCGTCGGTGTGTTCAGCGCGGTCATCAACTTGCTGGCCCTGACCCCATCGATCTACATGCTGCAGGTCTACGACCGCGTACTAGCCAGCCGTAACGAAATCACACTCTTGATGCTGACCTTGCTGATGCTCGGCGCTTTCCTGTTCGTAGGCGCGCTCGAGGTCGTGCGTTCCTTCGTCCTGGTACGCGTCGGCGCCAAGTTCGACATGATGCTCAACAAGCGCGTCTATACGGCAGCGTTCGAGCAAAATCTGAAGCAAACCGGCGGCAATGCCGGCCAAGCACTGAATGACCTGACCAGCCTGCGCCAATTCCTGACGGGTAATGCGCTGTTCGCCTTCTTCGACGCGCCTTGGTTCCCGATCTACCTGATCGTCATCTTCCTGTTCGAGCCATCGCTCGGCTGGTTCGCGCTCGGCGGCACCCTGATCCTGGTGGTGCTGGCGATCGTCAACGAACGTGTGACGCGCGCCCCGCTGTCGGAAGCCAATTCGATGGCCGTGTCGGCCAGCACCATGGCAACCAACAACCTGCGCAACGCCGAGGTGATCGAATCGATGGGCATGCTGCCCAACCTGATGGGACGCTGGTTCAAAACCCATGGCAAATTCCTGTCGCTGCAGGCGGATGCCAGCCAGAAGGCCGGCACGATCGGAGCCGTTACCAAGTTCGTGCAGACCGCACTCCAGTCACTGGTGCTCGGCTTTGGCGCGCTGTTGGTTCTTGAGAACAAAATTACTCCGGGCATGATGATTGCCGCGTCGATCCTGGTCGGCCGTACGATGCAGCCGGTACAGCAGGTGATCGGCGTGTGGAAGAGCTGGAGCAGCACCCGCAGCGCCCATGAGCGCCTGACCAAGCTGCTCGAAACTAATCCTGCACGTGCGGCGGGCATGGAGCTGCCAAAGCCAAACGGCGCCCTGACCGTCGAAGGCGTCACCGCGGCCCCACCGGGCGTGAACACCCCGATTGTGCGCAATCTGAGTTTCGCGATCGCCCCTGGTGACGTGCTCGGCGTGATCGGTCAGAGCGGTTCGGGTAAATCGACCCTGGCGCGCCTGCTGGTCGGTATCTGGCCCGCAATGATGGGCAAGGTGCGCCTGGACGGCGCCGACATCTATCAGTGGAACAAGGCCGAGCTGGGCCCGCACATCGGCTACCTGCCGCAGGACATCGAACTGTTCAGCGGAACCGTGAGCGAGAATATCGCCCGCTTTGGAGAAGTCGATGCCGAGAAAGTCGTGACGGCCGCCCAGCGTGCCGGCGTGCACGACATGATCCTGCGCCTGCCGAAGGGCTATGACACGCCGCTCGCGGACGGCGGCGGCGGCCTGTCGGGCGGACAGAAGCAGCGCCTGGCCCTGGCCCGTGCGATGTATGACGATCCTGCACTGCTCGTGCTGGACGAACCCAACTCGAACCTGGACGAGATCGGCGAGCAGTCTCTGGTGCAGGCCGTGCTTGACCTGCGTCGCCGCGGCAAGACCATCGTACTGATCACGCATCGTTCAAGCATCCTGGGGGCGACCAACAAACTGCTGGTGATGAAAGAAGGTTCGGTGCAGGCATTTGGCCCGACCCAGCAGGTGATGACAGCAATCCAGGAAGCGAACAAGAAAGCGATCGAAGCCGCGCAAGCGGCGCGCGCGACAACCGCGTCACCCGCGGCCGCGCCTGCGACTACCGGAGAATCGAACTAATGAAGCTGGTGAAGAAAGACGCAGCGGAAGTCATCACCCACGACGTGACGCCGCTTGAAGTGAAGACCGATGCGAAAGCGTTCAGCCGTATCGGCTGGCTCGTCGTGTTGATCGGGTTTGGTGGTTTCCTGCTGTGGGCGTTGTTCGCTCCGCTCGACAAGGGTGTGCCGCTGTCGGGCACCGTGGCGACTGAATCGAACCGCCAGGCCGTGCAGCATCAGGCTGGCGGTACGGTCCAGGAACTGCTGGTGCGTGATGGCGACGTGGTTAAAAAAGGCCAGGTACTGGTGCGCATGAACCCGATCATGGCGCAATCTGCCTTTGAGGCCACTGAAGCAGCCTATTTGTCGGCGCTGGCGAACATCGCGCGCCTGACTGCGGAAAGTACCGGCCAGAAGACGATCAAGTTCCCGGACGAACTCGAGAAGCGCCGTGCGGAGCCGCGCGTGAGCGAACTGATGACACTGCAAAACCAGTTGTTGATGTCGCGCCAAAGTGCGCTGCAAAGCGAGATGTCCGGTATCGACGCCAGCATCGAAGGGCTGAAGATGCAGATCTCTGGCCTGCAGGAATCACGCGACAGCAAGAAGGAGCAGGTCGAGTTTCTGAAGGAACAGCTAGGCGGAATGCGAGACTTGGCAAAAGAAGGTTACGTTGCCCGTAACCGCCTACTTGATTTGGAACGCACCTATGCTCAATTAGGGGGCGCCATTTCGGAAGATGTCGGCAATATCGGTCGTTCGCAGCGCCAGGTGATTGAATTGACCATGCGTCGTGCGCAGCGTCAGCAGGACTATCAGAAGGAAGTGCGTGCACAGCTGACCGACTATCAGCGCGAAGTCGATACCCAGAGCGCACGCTTGCAAGCGCAGAACTTCGAGCTGTCGAACGTCGAGGTCCGTTCCCCAGCCGACGGTGTTGTGGTCGGTCTGGCAGTGTTCACCAATGGCGGCGTGGTTCCGGCCGGCTTCAAGATGATGGACATCGTGCCAAGCAATGCGCCGCTAATCGTCGATGGTCAGTTGGCGACGAACCTGGTCGACAAAGTGCATCCAGGCCTGCCGGTCGAGCTGATCTTCTCGGCTTTCAATACCAACAAGACCCCGCACATCGATGGCGAGGTGCTGTACATCTCGGCCGACCGCAGCGTCGATGAGCGTACCGGCAATCCTTACTACAAGGTGCATGTGAAGGTCACGCCAGAAGGCGAAAAGAAGGTTGCCGCCCACAAGATGGACATCCGCTCCGGCATGCCGGTCGAGCTGTTCGTCAAGACCGGCGAGCGCACCATGATGAGCTACCTGCTCAAGCCGATCATGGACCGCGCCCACTCGGCGCTGAGCGAGGAGTAAACCATGGCGTCGACCAACAAGTTTCGCTTGCGCGGCCTGGCGGCGGGCGCGCTGCTGGCCGCCGGCATGCTCGGCGCCGGCAATGCCAACGCGATCACCCTGGAAGAGGCGTACCAGGCTGCACTCAAGAACGATCCGGTGTTCCGCATGCGTTTCTTCGAGAACGAGAGCGGCAAGGAAAATGCGATCCTGGGCCGCTCGCAGTTGCTGCCGCAGGTGTCGGCCAGCCACACTATCAACCAGAACCGGGTGGATCGCGAGTCCACCCAACTGGTCCTTGGCGTACCGCAATTGGTGGAGGATTATCCGAAATACCTGAGCCGCTCCTCGGTCGTGCAGCTGCGCCAGTCGCTGTTCAATATGGACGCGATCCAGCGCTACCGCCAGGGCAAGGTGCAGAGCGCGCAGGCCAAGGAAGCTTATGAGGCAGGCGCCGACGAGGTCTCGGTGCGCCTGGTCACCACCTATATGGATGCCTTGTTCGCCGAAGACCAGTTGGCGCTCGCGCGTGCCCAGCGCGACATGCACGCCGAACAGCAGAAGGTGAACCAGTTCCTGTTCGAGAAGGGCGAGGGTACCCGCACAGACATGCTGGAAACCCAGGCCCGGCTCGATGTGGCCGAAGCGGCGCTGGTCGAAGCCCAGGACCATGTGACCGCGGCGCGCAACACGCTGGCCGGCGTGATCGGCATGGATCCGGGCACGCTCGACCAGATCGGCGCCAACTTCCGTCCGGTCACACTGGACCTGACCACGTACGAGGAATGGCAGCAACTGGCGCTGCGCCAGAACAACACGCTGGCGGCGCTGCGGCTGGCAGTGGAAAACTCGCGGCTCGAGATCGGCCGCAACAAGGCGGGCCACCTGCCGCGCGTCGACATGGTTGCTTCCTACGGCAAGAACCTCAGCGAGAGTTTGAGCGTGGCGGGCCAGGACACGCTCAACCGTTCGATCGGCCTCCAGGTGAATATCCCGATTTATTCGGGCGGCGCGATCAACGCGCAGACGCGCCAGGCCGCTGCCAACTACGGACGTGCACAAGCCGAACTGGACGCACGCACCAATGAAATCATGGTCGAGCTGCGCCGTTCCTACGACCTCGTGCAGAGCAGCGGCCGCAAGATCGATGCCCTGGTCAAGGCGGTCGATTCGGGCAAGGAACTTGTCAAGGCGACTGAGCAGAGCATCAAGGGCGGGGTGCGCATTAACCTCGACCTGCTCAATGCCCAGTCGCAGCTGACTACCACCCAGCGCGACCTGGCCCAGGCTCGCTATTCCTATATGGTAGGCCTGATGCGCCTGCGCGCTGCGTCCGGCACCATGGCGCCGGACGCCGTTCGCGAGATCGGTGCCTTTTTCCGCTGATCGTTATTCCGGCCGCCCAACTGGCGGCCGGATTCTCCGCCCCGAGCGTCGACTCGGGAAAAGCAATTCCCCATAACTCGCAGCAATCAACGTTATATTGCGTTCAAACGACGTGATCTCGCGGAATCTGTTCAATTTGTGCGCCGCCAACTATTCGTTTTGAGTAATATCGAAACACCAATTATTTGCGGAGGTAACAAATGGCAATCGCCGAACTCGATATCCAGGAAATGTACGTTGCATACTTCAACCGTCCTGCCGACGTTGCCGGGCTGGAGTATTGGAAGGATGCCCTCGACGCGAACCCCGATGCAATGAACGAAATGTCGCGTAACTTCTCGACCTCGCAGGAATACCGTGACTCCTTCGCCGGCATGGACAATCGCGCCGTGGTCAATGAGGTCTACATGAACCTGTTCGGCCGCGCGGCTGAAACTGCAGGTGTCGACTACTGGGCGAATCTGCTCGACAACAAGATGATCACCATCGACAACGTCGTGACCCAGATCGCCGACGGCGCCGAGGGGCAGGATGAAGTTGCCTTCATGGGCAAGATCGCCGCCGCGACCCTGTTCACTGACCGCCTGGACGAGGCGCATGAAATCGCCGCCTATAAGGAAGGCGACGCGGCCAACGATATCGCTGCCGAATTCCTGGCCACGATCAAGGACCTGTCATCGGCCGCCGATGCGCTCGACACCGACGTGGTCGACGCCTGGATCGACCGCATCGTGGACGCGCATACTGCCGGCGAAACCGCGCTGGTGGGTGTGCAGACCGCCGTCGAGCTGCCGATCGCGTGATGCATGCGCAGCATCGACGCTGCGCAATGAAGATGTATGCCGGCGCGGCCTCGCGCCGGCAACCAGAAAATCAGGCCGCTGCCTGGCCCGGCGCCTTTTCATCGGCCGCAACCTGCGCCGACTTGCCCACGCAATGCGGGCACGACACACCCACGACGTAGTCAGCCGATAGCTGCTGGCGCGGCGTCACCACGGCGCGGCAGGCGAAGCACTGCACGGTCTCGGTCGGTTCCAGTTTCGGATTGAGTGCGGTGCGGTAGTCGAACACGAAGCAGTCGCCCGTGTAGTGATCTCCACCCACTTCCTCGAAATACTTCAGAATGCCGCCCTCGAGCTGGAAGACGCGGTCGTAGCCGATTTCCTTCATGTGGATCGCGGCCTTTTCGCAGCGGATGCCGCCGGTGCAGAACGTCACCACGGTCTTGCCGGCCAGCTCATCCTTGTGCTCGGCCGCGACGGCCGGGAATTCGGTGAACTTGTCGATGCGGTAGTCGAGCGTGTTGTTGAACGTGCCGACGTCCACCTCGAAGGCATTGCGGGTTTCCATCATCACGACCGGCACGCCATCGTCGTCATGGCCCTGGTCGAGCCAGCGCTTGAGCGTTTTCGCCTCGACTACCGGCGCGCGGCCCAGCTCGGGCTTGATCAACGGCATGCGCATGGTGATGATCTCTTGCTTGATCTTCACCAGCATGCGCTTGTGCGACTGCTCGGCCGACAGGCTTTCTTTCCACTGCAAGTCGGCCAGGCGCGCATCGCTGCGCACCCACGCCAGGAAGCGGTCGATGTTTTCGCGGGTGCCGGACAGGAACATATTGATGCCTTCCGGGGTCAGCAGGATCGTGCCCTTCAGCGCCAGCTCGTTGCACAGCGCCTGATATTGCGGGCGCAAGTCCTCCAATCCCTCGAGGGTGACGAATTTATAGGCGGCGATATTGACGTACTGTGGTGCGGAGGACATGGCAGAAAGAGAGGAAGGAAGAGAGGGAAGAACAGGGCGACATTATAAGTCAGCCACGCACGACGACTGCAAATACCCGACTATTTCAGGGCAGTACCGTTACAATGTTTGTCTCTGACAACGGGGAACAGCATGCAGTCGCTGAACATCCAATACAACCCGCGGATCGATCAATTGCGCTGGCTCGCTGCCACGCTCGTGTTCCTGTTTCACTTTCACCTCGAATACCGCGGCCTCGGCGGCACCGGGCTGAGCTCGCCGTGGGCGGCCCTGATCGTCGAAGGCCATACCGGGGTGGGTCTGTTCTTCACCCTGTCCGGTTTCCTGTTCATGCTGATCGCGCTGCACCAGCGCCAGATCGTGTATGCCGACTTCCTGCGCAACCGTATCCTGCGCATCATGCCGCTGTACCTGCTGATCTTTTTGGTTGCCACCTCGATCGGGCGCGACAAGTTCCAGCCGGCCGATCTGCTGTACGTGTTTGCGACCAACCTCGGCCTGGCGCCGACGTCCGGCACGCCGATCACCGGGGCGGCCTGGACCATCTCGCTCGAATTCCTGTTTTATCTCGTATTCCCGTTCCTGGCGCGCTTCGCGATGGAGAGCGGCATCCGCTACCTGGCGGGCTGGCTGGTGCTGCTGCTGTTTTTCAAGGCGGCCTCGTTCACCGTCAATACCAACAGCACGCTGATGTTTTTCAGCACCTTCGTCGGCCGCTTCGACCAGTTCATCATCGGCATGATCGCGGCCATGGTGTACGCGCGCCATGGCGCGCTGCTGCAGCGGTTCGCGCCGTTACTGGTGCCGGCCAGTCTTGCGTTGGTCATGTGGGATACGGCGCTGATGAACCGGCTGGCGAGTTTCGGCAGCGTGCCGCATTCGCCGTTCTGGATCGTGTGGTCGCTGATCGAAAGCGCGGGCTGGGCATTGTTGATCCTCGGCTGGACCGCCTTCAGGCCGCGCCTGCCGGGTGTCGTGGAGCGGGTGCTGACGCATGGGGGCAAGATCAGTTTTTCCTTCTACCTGCTGCACATGGCGCTATTGCACCTGCTGGCCACCCAGGTTGGTACGGTACGGCCGTTCGAGATCGGTTGGGCGGATGCGTTGTTCATGATTGTCGTCACCTATGCGGCGACCTGGGCGTTGGCAACCCTCAGCTATCACATCGTCGAAGAGCCGTTCTTGCGCATGCGCCGCAGGTATGGTGCAACTGCTAAAAAGGAAACGGTTCCTTTGAGTTGAAAATGGGTAGCAACCGGATGTGGTAATTATTTGCCGTGTCGAAATTTCTTACAGTAAATACAATCTAGTTTTGATTTAAATCAACTAAGTTGTTGATACATAAGGATTGTGACTTGATGGCATGGTAATTGCTCTATATGGCATGTTCTTGATCTTTAACCAACTAGGGATATAACATGCTTCGCAAACTCGCCTTCCTGACCTTTGCACTCGCCGCTGGCACTGCATCGGCCGCCCAGATCCTGCCGTCGAAATCGTTCACGACCGACTCGAACGTCGCCTACACTCACACCTTCGCGGAAGCCCAGACCGGCAGCTTCCTGCTGGACTTCACGTTCAGCTTTACCGGCAAGGTAGAAAACAACGACTTCCTGGGCGTATGGTTCGGCAATGCGAACAATATCAACGAAGGCTACAAGGGTCCAAACGTGGGCTTCAAGGCCAACTGCGACGAAAAGGGCAGCTGCACCAACGACCTGTTCGTGCGCACCGTCGGCACTGGCGGCTACTTTGTCCCGAACAGCGACCTGGTCGAAGGCGAGACCTACCGCCTGTTCGCCCACCTTTACAAGAGCACTGCCGGCGGCTTCTATGATCGTTTCGACCTGTGGCTGAACCCGACCGCGGCCGAAATGACCTCGCTGACCGGCGCCGACGCATCGGCCACCGAGAAAACCAACCTCAAGTCTTTTGACACCATCGGCATTCGTACCGCCAACATCAACGGCGGTCCGGTACTGAACATCAACCCGGCTGAAGTGCCAGAGCCGAGCAGCGTCGCACTGCTGGGTCTGGCAATGGCCGGCCTGGCGTTCACGCGCCGCAAGCGCGCCTGATCGTCGCCCGGCCTGACCGGACGCGCAAGCGTTCCGGCGCCAACTCGAACCCGCTGGCAACAGCGGGTTTTTTTATATCAAAGTCGATGCGTCGCGCTGCAGATGCCGGTGGCCTGGCATCCGCGCAGATTTGATGTAAAGTTACATACGCAAAAACGCAATAATATTTGCCGAATTTGCATATATATGTCGCGAAAATTCAACAAAAACGAATAAATCAGAAATAATTTCCGGTGCGCAATCTCTTTTGCCCGACACTTGCGCTGCATGGCGACTGGCCCATGCTCCTCACATATCGATCATGAGCACCTTCAGCACCTACGATTCCACCGTCAATTCGTTTTACCTCGCTTTCTACGGCCGCCCGGCCGATCCGGCCGGCCTGAAATTCTGGTCGCAGCAGCTGGCCGCCAATAACGGCGAACTCGGCGCGATCACGCAAGCCTTCGCCACCTCGGAAGAAGCGCAAGTGCGCTTCGGCACCGACAGCGTCAACGACCGCATCGCCGAGATCTACCAGCAGCTGTTCAACCATACGCCCGACGCCGAAGGCCTGGCCTACTGGACCAGCGTGCTCGAGCAGGGCCACGCCTCGATGGCCGACGTCGCCGTCGCCATCCTGGGCGGCGCCAAGGACAGCGACGCGACCCTGTCGCAGCTGCGCCAGCAAGCCGCCGACGCCTTCACCGCCCAGGTCGAAGCCGGCAGCACGCAGTACGACGGCTATGCATCGATCGAAGCAGCCCGCATCCTGGTGCGCGCCGTGACCGCGGATGTCACCGCCGCCGACCTGGACGTGCTGGTGAAAGCCGCCGTCTCGTTCGCCGACACTGCCACCAAGACCCCGCAAGTCGTGGAAGCGATCGCCGTCAACACCACCTTGCTGGCGCTGTTCGACACCGCGCGCGGCGTGAAGGAACCAGTCGCGCTGGCCAAGGCCCTGGCCGATACCGCCAAGGCAGCGGCGGGCGATCCGGCCACGCTGGAATCGCTGCTGCGCGGCGGCGGCATGGACAAGGTGCTGAAAGTGATGCCGGCCAAGGCTACCCTGGAGGACGTGGTCGATGCGCTCGGCACCGGCGGCCTGCCGGCCGCGGTGGAGGTCGTGTATCCGACCGAGCCGGCTGCTCCGACCCCGACCCCTGTTCCGGTTCCGCAAAAGACCTTCAACGTCAGCGGCCTCGAGCATGACGTGGTCATTTCGGGCACCGCCACCGACGACGTCACCGTCGATCTGACCACCAATACGATCCTGCGCGCCGGCCACACCCCGATGCACAGCATGAACGACCTCACCACCGTGTTCGCCAAGGACTATGCCGGCAAGGTGACGGTCACCGGCACCGCGGCCGAGATCGACGTAGCGCTGCACGACGCCAAGGTCAGCGGCGTGCACGGCTACGGCGTCATCGACGTCAAGAGCGCGATCTTCGTCGGCGAGCCGGGCGAGCGCACCTTCGCGCCGGAGATCGCGCGAGTCATCGACCGCGCCGCGTCGGTGAAGGTCATCGATGTCCTGTCCATGGAAGAGCAGAAGCTGTTCGAAGACATCATCGGTTTCGACATCGCAAAGCTGGATGCGAAGGTCGACGAGACCATCCCGTCCATCCCCACTGTGGTCCTCGATGTCGACAGCGGCCACGCGGCCTCGTCGGACAACGACAAGGTGACCAATGACGGCGCCTATTCGGTCAAGGACCAGGAAGCCGGCACGACCCTGCAGTTCAGCCTGAATGGCGAGACCGGCTGGAGCCGCGAGAAGCCGGCCGCAAAGGAAGGCGATAACACGATCTACGTGCGTCAGGTGGACCAGGCCGGCAACGTCGGCCAAGGCGCCAAGCTCGCGTTCACGCTCGATACGATCAAGCCCGAGTACGTCGATTTCAGCGTGGACGAGACCGGCGTGGTCGAGATCCTGGGTGTCGAAGAGGGCGACGTGTACGTCGAGTACCGCACCGGAAGCGACAGCGAGTGGCACCACGCCGACGTCCGCAATGACAAGGGCAATCCCGTCGTCACCCTGAAGGGAGAAGGCGATATGTACATCGAAGTGCGCCAGACCGACCAGGCTGGCAACGAAAGCGACATCGCGTCGTTCAGCTTCTCGCTGGACCCGACCGCGCCGTCTGATCCGGTTCCGCCGCCGACCCTTCCGCCGGTGACCCCGCCGGCTCCCCAGATGGATATCTACCAGCGCGCCCTGTATCAGTTCGCGGGTAGCCAGGACCAGATGACCCTGCTCAGCTACACCGGTAGCGTGACCGGTGTGAACGACACGAAGTCGCTGATAATGAGCAATTACTCTGGTAATAACTGGCTGTCGGTCGAAAGCCAGTACCTCGCCAACGGCTTCTCCATGACCGGCAATACCATGAAATTCGGCGCCGAACTGAATGCTGGCCTGTACTTGCTGCGCTGGACTGTGGATACCTTTACCAGCACCAACGGTTACTTGAGCAACGGAACGCAGGTGTTCGCCGGCGGCACCGCTGGTGCGTTCACGCATGACGGAACCTCCATCGCCCGTACCGAGTACGCGACTGGCGACACTATCCGTGACGCAAGCTATGGAACGACCGACGCCATCATCGCTACCAGCAAGGGCCTCTCGCACATCGTGCCAGGCAAGGCAGCGAATGTTGTGGTGGACAGCGGTACGCTCACGATCGGCTATCAGGACTTCTCGCTCGCAGGTGGCAGCCTCATTCTGGGTTTCGATACCGGCAGCGACAAGATCGCCATTGAAGGCATTGCCGCCAACGCTCTCGATCGCAGCAACAAGGGCAAGATCGACTGGAACATCGCAGGCGAAGACCCGGTTACCGTCACTGAAATGGATGAAGGTGTTGCTATCACGCTGAATCTGGGTGACATCATCGGCGTCGGATCGAATGCTGCGCTGGCGAAGTCGGCCGCTGTGCTCAACAACTACATCGATGTTGGCCTGGCCGACCAGGACCTGCTGATCTATGTCACTGAGCCCAACAACAGCAATAGCAGCGTACTGTTCCACTATAGCGATCTGGACGGTAACAGCAAGATCGATGGCGCCGAGCTCACCTATCTGGCGATGTTCAACGGCGGTATTGCAGAGCTGAACGACATCATCGTGGTTGGCACGCAGCCTGTCATCTGATGCATTGGCTCACCTCGTCCCGGCTTTGAGGGGATGAGGACCTATTGGCCCTGCCTGTCCGGCAGGGCCATTTTGCCGTTCGCGAGGGACTGGCCGACGGCGTCGTCCAGTGGAAACTCGCGGGCCAGGACGCATGGACCGACGTCACCGGCAAAGGCAGCGACGGCAGCTTCACGCTGGAAGGCATCGACCTGTCGGCCAGCGATCCGACGGTCGACGTGTGCGTGATCGATGCCGCCGGCAACATCGGCGATACGATCAGCCGCACCATCGATGGTCCGTTCGCGCCCAAGCTGATCTTGACGCCGACGGTGGACGGCCTGGAAGTGACCAGCCCGGTTGCCGGCACGCTGATGATCGCTTTCGGTACGCTGCATTCGACGGATGAGAGCCGCGGCGCAATCGCGGGCACCGTCCTGGTCGAAACCCAGGAATATGCAAAGGGTGGCCGTGTGCAGGTGGTGCCCGAGGGGGGCGGCGCCAACCTGACGGAAGAAGCCTGGACCAGCTATTACCTGGGCAGTACCGCGAACAATACCCTGACTGGCCAGTATCAATGGGGCTTCGACGGCGACGACATTCTGACCGGTACCGACGGCGACGACTTCCTCAGCGGCGGCAACGACAGCGACATCATCCTGTCGAAGGGCGGCCGCGACACCATTTCGGGCGGCAGCGGCGCCGACAAGATCACCCTGGTCGCCGATCAGCAGGCAACCGACCAGGGTTTCGCCAAGTCCGGCGAGGTGATCTTCGCTGGCGGCCAGGATGGCCCGTTCCATCACCAGGGCTTCGCGCTGGCCGACTTCAGGGAATACCTTGGCGGCGCAAACTACGGCAACGCGGTCAGCATGAACCAGGGCTTCAGCACCAGTCCGCTGGCGAATGGCGCGATCATCCACACCAGCGGCGGCAATGATGTGGTGGTCGATACCGGCGGCCGGCTGATCGTCGAGTACGACGCGATCAATAACGCGGCGCAAGACCTGATCCTGGGTTTGCGCAGCGATGAGCGGGTGCGGATCTCGGGCGAGGTGGCGGCGCTGATCGAAAAGGATGGCAACGAGGGCATCCAATGGAATGAGAACATCGCCAATGGCAGGACCGAAGGCCTGACGATCACCGTGCGTGAGGATAATGGTGTCGAGGCCGACAGCAGCGTCCTGTTCATCTTCCAGAACCTGCAGAACGACGGCCTAGTCCAGGCGAATGAACTGACGACGATCGCCATGTTCGCAGATGGTGCGATCACGACCGGCAGTGTCGAGCTCATCAGCACCCAGACCGAGGGTGGCTTCGTTACTGAAGCCCCGTAATCTGCTGGCTCCGAAACGCCCTGTCTGGATCGTTCCAGGCAAGGTTTTTTCTGCGTGAACGGCAAGAACGTTATGCAACGCCCTGAAACTCTCAGCCGGGCTCCTATGACCAGCTGCGCGCCAATTGCAACTCGAAAAATCCATCGATTCACAAAATTCGCAAATTCAAGCAATAACTTCACAATTATTGATACTGAATTGTTGTTCAATAATAAAATAATTGCCAATATCTAATGCTTTTCTGTCGGAGAAATGCGACAGTACCGTAAAAACAGAAAATATGTATATGTCTGTAATCTCCGGTGTGGCGATAATTGATGCATGGCAACTCTCGCCATGTCTATTACTGTTTATCTTCTATGAGCACACTGAGCACTTACGATTCGACGGTCAATTCCTTCTACCTGGCTTTCTACGGCCGACCTGCCGATCCAGCCGGCCTGAAGTTCTGGTCGCAGCAACTCGCAGCCAGTAACGGCGAACTGGGCGCCATCACCCAAGCCTTCGCCACCTCGGAAGAAGCGCAAGTGCGCTTTGGCGACGATACGGTCGGCGATCGCGTCGCCGAGATCTACCAACAGCTGTTCAACCGCACCATCGATGCCGATGGCCTGGCCTACTGGACCGGCGTCATCGAACAGGGCGACGCCTCGCTGGCCGACGTCTCGATCGCCATCCTGAACGGCGCCCGCGACAGCGACGCGACCCTGTCCGCGCTGCGCCAGCAGGCAGCCGACGAGTTCACCGCACAAGTCGAAGCATCGGGCACCCAGTACAGCGGCTACGCTTCGATCGAAGCGGCCCGCATCCTGGTGCGCGCCGTGACTGCGGACGCTACCCAAAACGACGTAGCGCAACTGGTCAAGGCAGCAGTCTCGTTTGCCGATACCGCCACCAAGACCCCTGCGGTGGTCGAAGCGATCGCCGTCAACACCACGCTGCTGGCGCTGTTCGACACCGCACGCGGCAAGGGCGATCCGGTCGCGCTGGCCCAGGCCCTGTCCGACACCGCCAAGGCTGCCGCCGGCGACCCGGTCACGCTCGAATCGCTGCTGCGCGGCGGCGGCATGGACAAGGTGCTCAAGGTGATGCCGGCTGCGGCCACCCTGAAGGACGTGGTCAAGGCGCTGGCCGACGGCGGCCTGCCGGCTGCGGTAGAGGTCGTGTACCCGACTGCACCGACTGCACCAAGCAACCCTGGCACCCCGAGCTCGTCGGCATTCAAGCTGAAGTTCGACCACGTCATCGAAAGTGATCTGGACGTCAATAAAAAAGATAACGTCACCAACTACAGCCAGTCCGACGTCACGTTCAAGTACACCGGCGATCACCTGGCCAAGGGCCAGCACGTCCAGGCAAGCGTCGACGGCAAACACTGGACCGAACTGATGGTGGAAACCGACACCGTCAGCAAGACCGTCACCGTCCTGGGCGTCAAACTGGCCGGCCAGTCGACCAATATCGAAATGTTCGCATCGCCGAACATCTCGATCCAGGAGAGCGCGCCACAGAACATAACCACCACCATCAGCCTGCGTGTGGTCGATGCCGAGAACAAGCCGGTCGCATCGTTTACCCCGTTCAAGCAGGACATCATCTTTGACGGTTATGTGGCAATGCCGGGCCTGAACTTCGGTTCGGGCGAGAGCAAGAATGCGTTTGAGCTGGCAACGTCGGGCGTCATCACGACTTCCAAGGCAGTGTACGGAATCGACACGACCGAAGAAGGCGCTTATATCCAGTACGACACGAGCCTGGCGCCGAAGAATATCTTCCTGGGTGGTTCCTCCAACTGGAGCAAGGATAAGCCAGTCCTGAAAGAAGGCGAGATCACCACGTTCGATGTGCGCCAGGTCGACGTCGCAGGCAATACCAGCTTCATCCAGACTGTCAAGGTCGTCCTCGACACTGTCAAGCCAACAGGCACGCCAGTCATTACCCTGGCGGAAGCAAGCAGCGGCTCCACTACGCCGATCATTGACGGTGACAGCGCGAGCGACAGCGACAACGATAGCGACATCATGCCGATCGGTTTCGGTCCAAGCACCACCCCGGTCACCACCAGCCCGAATACCGTCAACCTGACGATCGGCGGCCTGGAAAAATCGACCAACGTCGGCTGGGAATACAGCACCGACAAGGGCGCATCATGGAAGTTCGGCGGACGTAACAATGAAAGCGGCACTGCTTCGCTCACCGTGGAGAAAGTAGCCGCTGGTCCATTCGAGGTCCTGGTTCGCCAGCTCGACGCGGCAGGCAATGTCAGCCCGCAGTCGACGGCTTACCCAATCGAGGCTCTTGACGTGGCGACCTTCGTCGTCAGTAGCCAGCTCACCACGCTGATCATCAGCGGTGCGAGCACCGACAGCGTCCACGTCGACCTCACCGCCGATAGCTATACCCGCGGTAGCCTCGAGGAAGTAACGTATTCGCACCCGTTCTCGCTGGTCCACGCGGTCGATTATGCCGGTAAGGTCACTGTGAGCGGCACTGTTGACGAGATCAGCTATGCGCGGGAAAGCTTCATGGTGGGCAACATCGATGGCTACTCCATCGTCGATGTCAAGGACCATATCTTCAGCGGCGCACCTGGTGCACGCGTCATCGCTGACGAATACATCAGCTTCCTGTTGGACTTCGCCGATTCCGTGACCATCAGCGACACGCTGTCGATGGATGAGGAAGCCCTGCTTGAGGCGTTGCCGAACTTCGACATGAAGACGCTGATCGCCACAGTCGATAACGAGGCACCTGCGAAGCCACTGCTGGACATCGATGAGAATTCCGGTTTGCCTACCGAGACCACCGTAGGAGAAGTCCAGGTGATGGCGCTGGAATCGGATGGCACATTCCAGTACCGCACCAGCTCTGACGGTCAATGGCAGAATGGCTCCGGGATCGTGGACGGCATGGCGACCATCACCCTGACCGATGCTGGCCAGAAGTACCTCGACGTGAAACAGTTCGATGCAGCCGGCAACGAAAGCGAGGTCGCGCACCTGGAATTCTTGCTGCTCCCTAAACAGGATGAGGAAATGGGTTCGGGCGCGGAGTCGGACGATCAACCGTACAGCGGCTCTGACCTGCCTCCTGAGTCGGACAGCGATGTGGTCGACGTCGACCTGATCGGCGCCCCGTCTGGCGGCAACCCGTAAGCGCAGCGCCGGCGTGCCGGTCTGATGCAAACCCGTAAAAACCCTGCTGCGATTGCAGCAGGGTTTTTTATATCCTGACAGGGGGCAGGTGCTAGAATCACCGGCACCCGCGTGCAACCGTGGCGCCACATCACCGGCAGGCAAACTATGCAAGACTGGTCCCAAGGCTATATGACCGAGGTGGCCTACACCTTCGGTTACTACCCGAGCTGAACCCGCTGCGCGCGCATCGGGCCTGCCGCACGCATCGACGCCGCGCTCGACTTCGCCGACCAATTGATGAAGCGGGCCTGCGCGAGACCGCCCGCGATTTCAGCGTCAACCGATTGTTCCGCGGCGACTACTGGGTGCGCGGCGCGCGCTGCTTGGCGCCAGCCGACCGCGCCGAGCGCCTGCGCGCCCAGTGCGTCGTCCTGGCCTAGGCGCCAGGCAAGATCAAACTCAAGGTCGCAGGCGCCCAGGGCGAGGCCAGCCTGCACGAAGACGTCTACTGGCCGATCCTCGACGCGCTCGCAGATCACCGGCCGTGGTCGCTCGGCGAAATCGGCACTGCCTTCGACAGACAAATCTGATGCAAAGTAAATTACGAAAAATTATAATTAATTTGCAGAATTTGCATATTTATGTCGCGAAAATTCAACAAATACGAATAAATCACAAATAATTTCTGGTTCGCAATCTCCTTTGCCCGATACTTGCGCTGCATGGCGACTGGCCCATGCTCCTCACATATCGATCATGAGCACTTTCAGCACCTACGATTCCACCGTCAACTCGTTCTACCTGGCCTTCTACGGCCGCCCGGCCGACCCGGCTGGCCTGAAATTCTGGTCCCAGCAGCTCGCCGACAATAATGGCGAACTCGGCGCGATCACCCAGGCCTTCGCCACCTCGGAAGAAGCGCAAGTGCGCTTCGGCACCGACAGCGTCAACGACCGCATCGCCGAAATCTACCAGCAACTCTTCAACCATACGCCGGACGCCGCGGGTCTGGCCTATTGGACCGGCGTGATCGAGCAGGGCCATGCTTCGATGGCCGATGTCGCCGTCGCCATCCTGGGTGGCGCCAAGGATAGCGATGCGACCCTGTCGCAGCTGCGCCAACAGGCAGCCGACGCGTTCACCGCGCAAGTCGAAGCGTCCGGCAGCCAGTATGACGGCTATGCATCGATCGAAGCAGCCCGCATCCTGGTGCGCGCCGTGACCCCGGACGCCACCGCCGCCGACCTCGACGTGCTGGTAAAAGCCGCCGTCTCGTTCGCCGACACCGCCACCAAAACCCCGCAAGTGGTCGAGGCGATCGCCGTCAACACCACCCTGCTGGCGCTGTTCGACACCGCGCGCGGCACGAAGGAGCCGGTGGCGCTGGCCAAGGCCCTGGCCGATACCGCCAAGGCGGCCGCCGGCGATCCGGTGACGCTGGAGTCGCTGCTGCGTGGCGGCGGCATGGACAAGGTGCTCAAAGTGATGCCGGCCAAGGCGACGCTGGTCGACGTGGTCGATGCGCTGGCCAAGGGTGGCCTGCCGGCCGCGGTCGAAGTCGTGTACCCAACCGCTCCGACCGCACCGGGCGGGATCGTCAAGCCAGCTCCGCTCGAGCCGATCACCTTCCAGTTCCTGGGTGTGCAACAGGGTGACGGCGACACCAGCACCGATAACGTCACCAGCGTCGCGAAGACGCCGGTCATCTATGTCTATGAGGGTCGCGAACTGACCCGTGACGAGCACTTCCAGTACCGCCTCAACGGCGGCGAGTGGACCGATGCCAATCTCAAGACTGGGGCCGAGAAGGGCTATAACATGATCGCGATCACCGAGGTGGACCTGAGCAAGGGTACGCCGGTGAAAGCCGGTGAGCACGCCGATCGCAGCACCATCCTGGAGCTGCGCGCCATCGACGCCAATGGCAAGACGACCGCCATCAGCACTGCGCAAGAACTGGTCTACGACAACTACGTGGCGGCGCCGATGCTGGCACTCGAGAAGGACACGGCCAGCAAGTTCATCGGCTCCAGCGACGACAAGGTGACGTCGGTCGGCGTCATCGAGGTGACCGGTGTCGACGCTGGTGACAAGATCGAGTACATGGCCGTCGCCAAGCAGGCGCCGTCGGCGTTCCCGATGGTCGAGAACGACTCGGACCTGGACGATAACGATAGCGGCAACGATAACGGCAACGTGGATGCCGACGCCGACAAATGGAGCCCGACGGCGCCGGAGCTGGTCGAAGGCGAGAACACGGTGCGCGTGCGCGTAACCGACAAGGCCGGTAATACCAACGAAAACTCGATCACCTTCACCTATGACAGCAAGGCGCCCGAAGCGCCGACCGTGACGCTGGCGAAGGACACCGGTGTCGCGGGCGACCGCACCACCAGCGACGCCACGCTGAAAATCGGCAACCTTGAGAAGACGCTCACGGGCGCCTGGCAATACAGCCAGAATGGCGGCGCAACCTGGCTGTTCGGCGACTTTACCGACGGGACCGGCACTGCCGAATTCGTCCTGCCGTCGCAAGCCGATGGCCAGAAGGAGATCCTGGTGCGCCAGGTCGACCTGGCCGGCAACGTCAGTGTCGACTCGGTCAAGCTATCGTTCACGCTGGATACGACCGCACCGGTCGAAGTGACACCGTCCTTCACCTTCAAGCCGCTTGACGCGGGCATGGAGATCAGCTCGACGGTTGCCGGCAAGCTCTGGGTGTCGGGCCCTTATGGCGACTTCGACCTCGTGACGACCGACGCCAGCAAGAGTGCGATCGTCGGCACCACGCTGATCGGCGTACAGAAGGAAATGTCGATGGGTATGCTGCTCCTGACGCCGGACGACGGACGGACCATCGTCGCCAGCAATGCCAGCAACTCGACGTATGTATCGTTCGGCAGTAATGGTCGTGACGATCTGGCGGGACAGTACCTGTGGGGCTACGACGGCAACGATGAGCTCAGCGGTACCAGCATGGATGACCTGCTCAGCGGCGGCGCTGGCGACGACCTCATTCACGCCAAAGGCGGCAACGACCGCGTCATCGGCGGCAAGGGCGCCGACACGATCGTACTCGGCAACGACAAGGCCGTCGACACGATCGTGATCAATGCGGGCGATACCGCGACAGGGCCGTTCTTCGGTGGCAGCATTGCTGGCATGGACCGGATCCAGGGCGCCGATATCGGCGACATCCTGGAATTGGGCCAAGTCTTCACCAACACGCCGTCGGTCTACTCGACCTACCTGATGGGTGAAAGCGCCAACCAGGTGGCGATTGTGCGCGGCACCGATGTCGAGGGCACGTTCAGCGCTGACGAATTCGGCGACGTCTACCTGCTCCAGTGGGCGGATGGCAAGGATGTGAACAGTGTCGTGCTGTATGAGTACGGCGACGGCATCCCGGCGCTGGAATTCGACGTTGCTGGCGGCACGATGACGCTGGCCCTCGTTGGCATTCCGTCGAACGACGGCGAAGCCGTTGGTTGATGTAGGTAAAAGCAGGCACGCACTGCTTGCGTGACTGAGCGGGGCGGAAAGGAGCAATCCTTTCCGCCCCCTGTTATTTGGTGCTCGTCAACGCGCACGAGCTGGCATTGATCGGCATCTGCTACGACGGTGCGCCGCAGGCTGCGCAGTCGACGCTGGCATGACGTCGGCTGGCGCCGGCCTGCTTGGCAAAATCGCCACAAGGCGTCAAGCCCGGCATGCCGCGCCGGTCCGGCACGCGGTAAAATACCCGGATGACTTCCCCGACTTTCTCCCACCTGCGCGTCCACTCCG
>DDKG01000335.1 GCA_002339265.1 Massilia sp. UBA2604
AGTTCGGCGCGCGTGGTGGTGCCGTCCGCCAGCCAGCGTTCGCCATCGTCGCGCATGGTCTTCATGCCGGTCGCCAGCGCCGCATCGCGGATCTCGGCTTCGGAAGCGCGGTTGTGGATCTGGGAGCGGATCTGCTCGGTGGTCTCGAGCAGCTCGTAGACGCCGACCCGGCCGTGGTAACCCGTGTGGCCGCAGCGCTCGCAACCGACCGCGTGCCAGGTGGAACCGTCGAAGGTCTTGCACTGCGAGCACAGCTTGCGCACCAGGCGCTGCGCCATCACGCCCAGCAGCGACGAGGACAGCAGGAAGGGTTCGATGCCCATGTCCAGCAGGCGCGTGACGGCCGAGGCGGCGTCGTTGGTGTGCAGGGTGGCCAGCACCAGGTGGCCCGTGAGCGAGGCCTGCACCGCGATCTGCGCCGTTTCCAGGTCGCGGATCTCGCCGATCATGATGACGTCGGGGTCTTGCCGCAGGATGGCGCGCAGCGCCTTCGCGAACGTCATGTCGATGCGGGCATTGACCTGCGTCTGGCCGACGCCGTTCAGGTCGTATTCGATCGGGTCTTCCACCGTCATGATATTGGTGGTGGACGCGTTCAGGCGCGACAGCGCCGCGTACAGGGTGGTGGTTTTACCCGAACCGGTCGGGCCGGTCACCAGCACGATGCCGTGCGGCTGGTTGATCAGGCGGTCGAACTGCGGCAGCATGTCCTCGGCCATGCCCAGGTGCGACAGGTCGAGACGGCCTGCCTCTTTATCGAGCAGACGCAGCACGGCGCGTTCGCCGTGGCCGGTCGGAAGGGTCGAGACGCGTACGTCGACCGGCTTGCCGCCCACGCGCAGGGTGATGCGGCCATCCTGCGGCAGGCGTTTCTCGGCGATGTCGAGCTGCGACATGATCTTGATACGCGAGATCAGCGAGGCGTGGATCGCCTTTTTCGGACGCACGATGTCGCGCAGCGCGCCGTCGATGCGGAAGCGCACCACCGAGGTCTGCTCGAACGGCTCGATATGGATGTCGGACGCGCCTTCGCGCAGCGATTGGGTCAGCAGCGCATTGATCATGCGGATCACCGGCGCATCGTCGGACGATTCAAGCAGGTCTTCGATGGCGGGCACGTCCTGCAGCAGCTTGGTGAGATCGAGGTCGGCATCGAACTCGTCGACCACCTGCGACGCGTCGCCGCCGCCGCCGGCATAGGCGCCGGCGATGGCCGCGTCGAGCTCGTCGCGGTCGAGGCGGCGCAGCTGGATGCGGCCGAAGCGGCGCGACACTTCGGCGATGGCGGTCGGCTGCGTGGCGCTGGACACCAGCACTTCGACGCTCTGGCCCGGTTCGCCATTACCGCGCGCCAGCACGCCGTGGTCGCGGGCAAAGGCATAGGGCAAGAGATTGTTCATGATTTACTCCCCGTTCGGTTGCTGCACCGGACGGGTTGGCGACGCCGGTACAGCCGCGCCGGGCATGACTGCGCCCGATCCTGCTTCAGACCTGCCCGCACCCGGCGCGGTTCCCGGAGCGGTTCCCTGCGTGGTGCCTTGCGCTGTTCCCTGCGCAGTTCCCTGCGCAGTTCCCTGGTGCTGCGATGCCGCCCCATCGTTCGACGCGCCCGGCGCCGCATTCGGCGCCGGCTGGCGCTGGACCGGCACGGTCGCCATGCCGCCGCCGGCAGGCGGCTGGCCCTCCACCAGCGGCGGCAGTTGCGGCGCGCCGAGGTCGCGCAGCAGCGGCGTCGATTCGAGCTGGGCGGCGGCGCCGGCCGCGCGCATGTAGTCGTAGCGGTCCATCGCGATCGAATTCGAGGCTTCCTTGCTGCGCACCACCACCGGCCGCAGGAACACCATCAGGTTGGTCTTGACGCGGCTGCGGGTGCGGTACTTGAACAGGTTGCCGATCACCGGGATGTCGCCCAGGCCACGCACTTTCTCTTCGCCATCGCCTTCGCTGTCCTCGATCAGGCCGCCGAGCACGATGATCTGGCCGTCGTCAGCCAGCACATTGCTCTCGATCGCGCGCACATTCGTGGTCAGGCCCGAGTCGGCATTGCGGGTCGAGGCGTCCACGCTCGAATTCTCGTGGTAGATCGCCATCTTGATGGTACCGCCTTCCGAGATCTGCGGCCGCACGCGCAGCAGCAGGCCCACGTCTTGCCGGTCGACGGTCTGGAACGGGTTGCCGCCGCCGGTGGTGCTGTTGGTGGCGAACGAACCGGTGATGATCGGCACGTTCTGGCCGACCTTGATGGTCGCCAGCTCGTTGTCGAGCGTGATCATGTTCGGCGTCGACAGGATGTTGGCGTTGCCGTCGGTTTCCAGCGCGCGCGCCACCGCGCCCAAGCCCAGTTCGCCGCCCACCTGGCGGAACAGGCCGAAGGTCAGGCCGGTCGGCAGGCTCGGCAGCGCGGTGGCGCCAGTGCCGCTGCTCGTGCCCTGGGAGGCCGCCAGCGCCAGGTTGACGATGCTGTTGCCCGAGCCGCCGCCGGTGAAGTTCTGCAAGCCGCCGAAACGGTACTTGCTGTCGGAGTCGCCGGTGGCGCCGACCCACTGCACGCCGAATTCGGAGGCTTTGTTGGAGGTGACTTCGACCACCAGCGCCTCGATATAGACCTGGGCCCGGCGCACGTCGAGCTGGTCGATCACCGAGCGCAGGTTGCGGTACACGGCGTCCGGCGCGGTGATGATCAGGCTGTTGGTCGAGGCGTCGGCCTGGATGAAGCCGGAACCCTGGCCGCCACCGCTGCCCTGGGCGCCTTGCTGGCCCTGCTGGGCGAAGGTGTTGCTGGTGCCGCCGATGCTGGTGCCGCCCTGCAGGCCCTGCTGGCCGCCGAGGCCGCCCTGCCCGCCCTGGCCCGCCTGGCCGGTGCCGGACTGGATCGAGCTGCCCTGGGTGCCCTGCTGCACCTGCAGCGCGGAGGCGTCTTGCGACACCACGGCGCGCAGGGTCTGGGCCACGCGCGTGGCTTCCGCATTCTTGAGGTAGACCACGTGAATATTGCCCTTGCTCGAGCTCTCTTGATCGAGGCGGGCGATCAGGCTCTTGGCAAGGTTGGCGCGCGCCTGCGACGGTGCGCGGATCACGACCGAATTGGTGCGCGGGTCGGCCAGCACCGTGACCCGGCCCGAATCGCCGCCGGCGGCAGGTTCCATCAGGCGCGTGACGAGCTGGGCGATATCACTGGCGATCGCGTTGCGGATCGGGATCACGTCGAGGTCGGCCGCCACCGGCGCGTCGAGCGCGGCGATGATGCGCGCCAGGCGGCGCAGGTTGTCGGCGTAGTCGGTGACGACCAGCGTGTTGTTGCCCGGGTTCGCCATGATCGAGTTGTTCGGCGAAATCAGCGGACGCAGCACTGCGGTGAGGTTGGCCGCCGACTCGTAGGACAGATAGAACACCTGGGTCGCGATCTGGTCGCCGGTGGCCTTGCTGGAGCGCACGCCGCCGACCTGGGTCGGCGAGGATTGCAGCTTGGCCTCGGCCTCGGGCACCACCTTGGCGTAGCCGTCGCCGCTGGTGACCACCGCGAAGCCCTGCAGGCGCAGGGTCGAGGTGAGCAGGCCAAAGGCTTCGGACTTGCTCAGCGATTTCTCGGACACCAGGGTCAATGTTCCCTTGACCCGCGGGTCGATGATGAAGGTCATGCCGGTGTAGTGGCCGATCGCCTTGATCACCGATTCGATGTCGGCATTGACGAAGCTCAAGGCGGCAGCGTTCGCGCCGTCCTGCGCCAGCGCGGGCAGCGGCAAGGCGATCATGGTGGCGGCGCAGCACAGCATGGCGCCGGCAGCTAGGCGGCGCAAGGCCGGCAGCTGCAGGGCGGACAAGTCGAGGTGCGCGGAAGTGGAGCGGTCTGTTTTCTTCATTATCTGAACTCGAGTGCGATTACGTTTTTGCCGTTCACCATCCGGCGCTGGCCCAGCAGGTTCAACATGGTCCCGAGCTGGTCCTCATAGCCGTCGGCGGCGCTGGCCTGGCCCGAAAAGCGCAGGCGTCCATTTTGCAGTACACCCGCGCCCGACAGCAGCAAAGCGCCACGCACGGTGCGCAGGGTCAAATCGGCCTGCGGTCCACGCCAGTCCATGATCATTTCATAACTGCCAAGCGGCTTGATGGGCGACATGCGCGCACCCATGTCGCTCATCGACAGGACGGTGCGCCCCTGCACCGTCACGGTATTCTGCTGGCGCAGCAGGTCGAGCGCGTTCCAGGACAGCCGGATGCGGCCGCTCGGCGCCAGCGTATTGAGCGGCGCGCCCAGGCCCGACAGCCCCTCGGCCGGCAGCAGCAGCTCGCCGGCATTGACCTGCCAGCGCGACCAGCTGCCTTCGATCCGCACCGGATTGGCCAGCGCCTGGGGATTTTCCAGGCTCATGCTGACCTGGCCCAGCACCACCAGCGGCGACAGGGTCCAGGAAAAACGGCCCGGCAGCAAGGGCGTGACCGACCCGCCCGGCCCCGGCGCCCCGCCAATGAAGGCTGAGCCGCGCCAAAGCGTACCCTGCGCATCCCCCAGCGTCAATCGACCGCCGGTCTGGCGCTCGACCATCGGGCCGAGCCAGGCCGCCGGCAGGAAAGCCAGCACCGTCGCCACGACCGCCAGGATGACCAGCAGGCTCCACGTCAGCGCCCGCCTCATGAAGCCGGATCGCTGCGCTGGCGCAGCGTGAGCGTGGCGTCGACCTGGCCCAGCGCGGTCTGGGCGCTGAACTGGGCGTCCTGCACCATCAGGCGGCTCTCGCGCCGCTGGGCGTCGAGCCAGGCCATCAGGTTGGCGAAGGAAACATTGTTGAGCTGAACTTTCGTGTATTCGCCGCTCACCGACAGCGAGGCCGGATTGAGACCGCGCGCCGCCATACTGGCGCTGAGCGACTCGCGCGTGGCCGGCGTGACGGCGGGCGCCGGCTCGCTGGCGGCGGCGCGGGCTTCGCCGGCCAGCGCCTCGAGCTGGGCCGCCTGCTGGCGCAGTTCGGGCAGGGAGCGGCGCAATTGGTCGCGGCCTTCGAGCGCGGGTTCGAGCAGCACGAGATAGAACAACGCCAGTCCGGCCACGGCGCCGCCGACGACCAGGAACTTGCGTTCCTGCTCGGTGCGCGCGATCCAGTAGGCGGTGGC
>DDKG01000116.1 GCA_002339265.1 Massilia sp. UBA2604
CGAGATCGACGTCGCCGCCGAGCGCGAGCGCCTGTCGAAGGAAATCGCGCGCGTGAGCGGCGAGATCGCCAAGGCCGAAAGCAAGCTGTCGAACGAGAGCTTTGTTGCCCGCGCGCCGGCGGCCGTGGTGGCGCAGGAAAAGGAACGCGTGGCGAACTTCTCGGCTACCCTGGCCAAGATGCAGGAGCAGTTGGAGAAGTTGCCGGCTGCTTGATTGCCCCGCGCAAACTGACATAACCGTTATCAGTTGCACGTCGTCCCCGCGCAGGCGGGGACCCAAGTCTTAAGCAAACCACTTATGCATATTTGAGTGGCTGCTCAAATTAACTTGGGTCCCCGCCTGCGCGGGGAGTCGTTACCTCCAGTGGAGGTAACGACGTTTTAGGCTAACGGAAGAATAGCCGCCGCCGAGTGCTGCATGCTTACTTCAAATTCTGCCACCAGCGCCCGCCCGCATGCGGCCGCTTCAAATCCAGCGCCTCCCCCATCTCCGGCGTGGTCAGCTTGACGCCCTTGTCGTCGGCCAGCTTCGCGATCCGGTCGAACGGATCCTGCCAGCGGTGCATCCCCAGGTCGAAGGTGCCGTTATGGACCGGGAACAGCCAGCCCGCGTTCAAGTCCTGGAAGGCCTGCATGGTTTCTTCCGGCTGCATGTGCACGTCAGGCCAGCGCTTGTCATAGGCGCCGGTTTCCAGCAGCGCCACGTCGAACGGCCCATACTTGGCGCCGATCTCCTTGAAGCCCTTGAAATAACCTGTGTCGCCGCTGAAGAACAGGCGCAGGTCGTCGTGCTGGATCACCCACGAAGCCCACAGGGTCGTGTTCGCATCGGCCAAGGTCCGTCCCGAGAAGTGCTGAGCCGGCGTCGCGGTGAGGCGTACGCCGCCGACCTCCATGCCCTGCCACCAGTCGAACTGGCGCACCTTGGCGCGGTCCACGCCCCAATCGACCAGCCGGTCGCCCACGCCCAGCGGCGTCAGGAACACCTCGGTCTTCGCCGCCAGCGCCTTCACGGCTGCGTAATCAAGGTGATCGTAATGGTCGTGCGACAGGATCACGGCCTTGATTGGCGGCAGTTCGTCAATCGAGATCGGCGGCGCATGGAAGCGCGCCGGGCCGGCCCATTGCACCGGCGAGGCGCGCTCGGAGAACACCGGATCGGTCAGATAGAAGGCGCCACCGAGCTTGATCAGCATCGTCGAGTGGCCGAGGCGGTACAGGGTGTTGTCGGGCGCGGCCAGCAGCGCGGCCTGGCTCAGCGCCCGGACCGGCACCGCCGCCTCTGGAATCGTGCCTTTCGGCTTATCGAACAGGAAGACCCACCACAGCTTGGCCATCTCGCCAAAGCTCATCTTGTGCATCTGGACCGGGTTGCGGTACTTCCCGTCGTGGAATTGGGGCGAAGCCGGTGCGGCAGGGGTGCTGGCGATAGAGGCGCAGGAAGCCATAATGACGAGTGCTCCAAGAAAGATGGTGCCGAAGAGTAGGCGCATGATGTGAATTAAAAGTCATAAAGTACACTACACAGTGTAGTATCGAATTTTGATTAAGTAAACTACTGAGTGTAAAATTCGCGTATGCACACGCCAACCCGCCTGACCGACCGAAAACGCAGCGCCATCCTGGCCGCCGCCGCCGAGCAGTTTCGTGTCCACGGTTATGAAACCGCCAGCATGGATGCCATCGCGGCCCTGGCGGAAGTTTCGAAGCGCACTGTCTACAACCACTTCGCCAGCAAGGAAGAGCTGTTCGCCGAGACGGTGATGCAGATGTTCGAGAGCAGCGCCGGCCAGCTCGAATTGGGCTACCGAAGTGAACGCAGCCTGCGCGAGCAGCTGGTCGAATTGATGACGCTGAAGATGCGCACGCTGGCCGATCCCGAGTTCATTGCGCTGGCGCGGGTGGCGATCGGCGAAGCGATCCATGCGCCGGAACGCACCTTGCCGGTGATTGCCCGCTTGGGCGAGCGCGAGGAAGGCGTTACGGCCTGGATCCGCGCGGCCCAAGCCGACGGCAAGCTGAAAGCGGGCGACCCGTCGTTTGCCGCGACCCTGCTGCAGGGCCAGGTGAAGACCTTCGCCTTCTGGCCGCAGATCGCGATGGGCGCCGCGCCGCTGGCGCCTGAGGTACAGGAGCGCGTCATCGACGCGGCGGTGTCGATGTTCCTGTCCTACTTCGCGACGCAAGAGCAATAGCGCGCGCTGGCCGCAATGCGCCTGCGCCCGGCGCAGGCGCTCAGGGAGTGACTTACTTGACCGGCGCGTCGGCGTGCAGGCCGGCCTGCTGCGCGGCCGCGGCCGCGTTGCGCTGCTCCCAGTAGTGCGCGTTCTCGATGCCCAGCGCCTTCGGATCAAATACCGGGTCCTTGCCCGCCGCCTTCTGTGCCTCGTAGTCGCGCAGGCATTTGAAGGCGACATTGCGCAGCAGGACGATGGCAATGATGTTCAGCCACGCCATCAGGCCGACCCCCAGATCGCCCAGGGCCCAGGCCACGTCGGCGGTCTTGACCGCGCCATACACGGTGGCGCCGATGATGCAGACCTTGAGCACGAAGCCCAGCCATGGATGGCGCCCGTGGCGGTCCATGTAGGCGATATTGGTCTCGGCGATGTAGTAATAGGCGACGATGGTGGTGAAGGCAAAGAACAGCAGCGCGATCGCCACGAACAGCGCGCCGAAGCCCGGCATCACGTTCTCGAGCGCCGTCTGCACATAGCCCGGGCCCGCGGCGACGCCGGCCACGCCGGTGAACAGCGCGCTGCCGTCCGGCGCCTGAACGTTGTATTGGCCGGTGATCAGGAGCATGAAGGCAGTGGCCGAGCACACGAACAGGGTGTCGATATAGACCGAGAAGCCCTGCACCAGGCCCTGCTTGGCCGGATGGCTGACCTCGGCGGCCGACGAAGCGTGCGGGCCGGTTCCCTGGCCGGCCTCGTTCGAGTACACGCCGCGCTTGACGCCCCACTGGATCGCCATGCCGAGGATCGCGCCGAAGCCGGCGTCCAGGCCGAAGGCCGAGCTGAAGATCAGCGCGATCACGCCCGGCAGCGCCTCGATGTGCAGGAACACGATGACGCAGGCGACCACGATGTAGCCGAGCGCCATGAAAGGCACCACGAATTCGGCGAAGGTCGCGATGCGCTTGACGCCGCCGAAGATGATGAAGGCCAGCGCCATCGCCAGCACGGCGGCGGTCACGTTGGCGTCGATGCCGGCGGCGGTGCGCAGGCCGTCGGCGATCGAGTTGGCCTGCACGCCCGGCAGCAGCAGGCCGGTGGCGAACAGGGTCGCGATGGCGAAGGTCCAGGCATACCATTTCATGCCCAGGCCCTTCTCAATATAAAAGGCCGGGCCGCCGCGGTACTGCTTGCCGATCTGTTCCTTGTACACCTGACCCAGGGTGGATTCGACGAAGGCCGAGCTGGCGCCCAGGAAGGCCACCGCCCACATCCAGAACACCGCGCCCGGACCGCCGAAGGTGATCGCAGTCGCCACGCCGGCGATATTGCCGGTGCCCACCCGGCCCGCGAGCGTCATTGCCAGCGCCTGGAAGGACGAGACGCCCTCTTCCGAACTCTTGCCCTCTCGCATAAGACGCGTCATCTCGCGCACGTGGCGCAGCTGCAGGAAGCGCGAGCGCAGCGAGAAATACAGGCCAACGCCGAGGCACAAGGCGATCAGCGCCGGGCTCCAGACGATGCCATTGATGGCGGTTACCAAGTCGTTCATTCGATGTCCTCGTAGCGTTGGGGCCGTGCTGCGACCGTCCCGTGGTGGATCAGGTTTAAAAATTACCTTACGCAAAGATGCGACAAGATACAACAATTCTTGAAAAACCTGCATCGAAAAAAAATAGATTGGCCGCTCATGTATCAGGAAATAGCACAGCGTTAAGACATGATAGGATCGCTACATGGACCGACGAAGCGACTACAAAACCTCCCTGCGCATCGACGCCGTGCTCCACGAAGCGCCGGCCGAGCAGCGCGCTACGGCTGCGCGCCAGCTCGCCGAGCTCGGGGTGCCGCTGGACGTCACCATGCGGGTGCTGACCCGCCCGGCCGAGCGGCGCCACCAGGTCACGCCGGAAGACGTGCGCAACGCGCCTTAGCCGCCGGTTTTGGAGGGAATCCTCTGATTTCGTGCCGTGCCGCCTCCAGTGACTTTGCTACACTCTGCCATACCAACAACAACACTGGAGACACCCCATGCGACATTTGATGCGCGCCGGCCTGATCGCCGCCATGTTCGCCCTGCCCGCCGCCGCGTTCGCGCAGAACGCCTCGCCGGTCGGCACCTGGAAAACCATCGATGACGAGACCGGCAAGCCAAAGGCGCTGGTGCGCATCACCGAGGAAGGCGGCGTCCTGACCGGCAAGATCGAGAAACTGTTCCGCCCTGCCGACCAGGACCAGAATCCCAAGTGCGTCAAGTGCAGCGATGCGCGCAAGGACCAGCCGATCATCGGCATGACGATCCTGTCCGGCCTCAAGAAGGAAGGCAACGACTACACCGGCGGCCAGATCCTCGATCCGTCCAACGGCAAGACCTACAAGAGCAAGGCCAGCCTGGCCGACAACGGCAGCAAGCTCGAAGTGCGCGGCTATGTCGGCGCGCCGATGTTCGGCCGCACCCAGACCTGGCAGCGCGAACAATAAACCTCAGCGCGGCCCGGCGACGGGCCGTTTTTCATCCTGATGACCCTGAATCAAGCCTATATCTTCCTTGGCTTCGCCATCGTCGCCGAAGTGATCGGCACCACCGCCCTCAAGGCTTCCGACAGCTTTACCCGTCCCGTTCCGAGCCTGATCACGGTCGGCTGCTACGCCCTGTCGTTCTACCTGCTCACCTTCAGCCTGCGCGTGCTACCCACCGGCATCGCCTATGCGATCTGGTCCGGCGTCGGCATCGTCCTGATTTCCCTGGTCAGCTGGTTGTATTTCAAGCAAAGCCTGGACCTGGCGGCCATCGCCGGTCTGGCCCTGATCATCGCCGGCGTGCTGGTCATCAACCTGTTTTCGAAGAGCGTCGGGCACTAGCGCGCACACGCCGGGCGATGTCGGCTATGCTAACGTCAAGATCAGGTCAACCCCGCGTCAACCGCGACGTGTTGCCGGACGTTACTTCCAGCCCATCTCTTCGACCATTGGCGCAATGAAACCGACTTCCGTAGCGCGTGCTGCACGCCCCGTCTTCCGTGGACGGGCCATGCGCGTGATTCGCCTGCTCAGCCTGGCTGGCGGCGTGTTCGGCATCCTGCTGCCGGCGGCGCTGCTGGCCTCGACCGCGCACGGCATCCCGGACTGGATCGAGCCGTATATCGTGCTGGTCGGCGTGGCGCTTGGCTCGGGCGGCTTCTTCCTGGTCGCGATGGCCGGCCACCGCATGAACCGCGATCCCATGCTGCGCTCGTTCGCCGCCCTGCTCCTGATGCTGCCCTTCGGCGCCAGCGGCATCGTGATCTGGCACGCCAGCAATATGCTGATGGTCTATCTATGCACCTTCCTGCTGATGCTGACGATCCTGTTGTACCTCAGCTTCATCTATCCGCTGACCCATGTGCCGCAGCAGCCGATCGTGCCCAGGAACCCGTCCCGGCGCGGACCGAAGCCGATCCAGTGGACGCCACTGCGCCGCACTGCCCAGCGCCAGCGCACTCCCACGCAAACGTTATAGCCACCCGGCGTCGCGCGCCATCCGGTACGCTTCCACGCGATTCCCCGCCCCCAGCTTACTGATCGCCTCTGACAGGTAGTTGCGCACCGTGCCTTCCGACAGGTGGACCTGGCGCGCGATCTCGATGCTCGAACGCCCCTCTCCCGCCAGGCGCAGCACCTGGCGCTCGCGCTCGGTCAGCGGGTCGCTGCCGCCGTTCCAGCTTTCCAGCGCCAGCTCGGGTGCGATCGCGCGTCCGCCACCGTGGACGACACGGATGGCGTCGGCCAGCGCCTCGACCGGCGCATCCTTGAGCAGGTAGCCGCGCACTCCCGCCTCCATCGCGCGCCGCAGGTAGCCGCTGCGGGCGAAGGTCGTCACCACCACGACGCGGCACGCCAGCCTTCTCGAAGACAGCGCCTGCGCCAGTTCGATGCCGGTCATGTGCGGCATCTCGATATCGGTCAGCACGATGTCGGGAACGAGGCGCTCGCACAGGGCCAGCGCCTCGCGGCCATCGAGCGCGTCGGCTACCACCTCGATGTCCGGCTCCAGCCGCAGCAAGGCGCTCAGCGCGCCCAGCACCAATTGCTGGTCTTCGGCGATCAGGATGCGGATCATGCCGGCACCTGCAGTTCCAGGGCCAGGCCGGCGCCGGCCCGCAGCGACAGGCGGCCGCCGAGCGCGGCCACCCGCTCCTGCATGCCCGCCAGCCCGTTGCCGCGCCTTAGCTGGTCGGTGTCGCGCAGATGGCCGTCGTCATGCACGCGCAATACCGCGTGGCCGTCTTCACGGCTGAGCGACAGCACGCAGCGCGAGGCCCCGGCATGGCGCACGATATTCGTCACCGCTTCGCGCACCGCCAGGGCCAGCACGTGCTCGGCGGCCGGCGCCAGCGCGATGCGTTCGACCCGCTCCTCCAGCGCGACGTCGGCGGCCAGCAGACTGGCGCGGGCGCTGGCCAGCGCCTGGGCCAGGCCGCTCTCGCGGTAGCCCGTCACCGCCGCCCGCACCTCGGCCAGGGCATTGCGCGCGCTGGCTTCGATGTCGGCGATCTCGCGTTCGCAGGCCGCCAGGTCGCGCCGCGCCAGCTTGCCGGCCAGTTCGGCCTTGAGCGCGATCGTCGACAGCGAATGGCCCAGCAGGTCGTGCAGGTCGCGCGAGATGCGTTCGCGCTCGGCGATGCGCGCCATGTGCTCGACTTCTTCCTGCTTGCGCGTCAAGCGGGCGCGCGAGTCGCGCAGGCGCTGGTCCATCAGGGTCGACAGGCCCACCGGCAGGCCGACCAGCAGCAACGGCAGCAGGAACACCATCTGCATCCGGCCCTCGACCAGGAACGAGGCCGCCGCGCCAACCGCGACCACCGCCAGCATGCCGCCGACGGCGTGGCCGGGCCGCGGGATGCGGGCGCACATGGCGCAGGCGAAGATGAAGAAGCAGGCGGCGCCAGGATTCCAGTGCGCCCACGCTGCGCCGAGCAGGCAGCCGGCCGCCACGCAGGCGTGGACCTGCCAGCCGCGCGCCCAAAAACTGAAGCAGTACAGCGCGACGAAGCCCACCAGCGTCAGCGCCAGCAGGGCTGCCTCCAGCGCGCCGGGCGTCACGTAGGCGAACTTCCAGAACAGGTAGCCGAGCGACAGCAGCCACAGGTATTGCAGCCTGCCGTATTCGGGCGGGATCCAGGGCCGCGCCAGTGTGTGCCGGAGCGTCGTTGTCATGGTTGGCGTTGTCATTATTCTTGTTCCAGCAGGCGCACGTCGGCGAGTTCGAAACGGTAGTCGCCCGGTTGCGGCCCAGCACTGAATGCTAGCATGGCGACGGCGGCCGGATCGATGCCGGCGAAGGCGCTCAGCGGCATGCTGATCTCTTCCCATTCGGCCTTGGCGGTGAACGGCACCGTACGCGGCGTGCGGTCGCCCGCACCCATCACCATCACCCGGTAGGCCTTGCCGTCGCCACGCACCCTGAAGCGCAGCACCTTGGCCGCGCTCAGGTCGGCCGCCTGCATCGGCTGCGCGCCCGGCATGAAGGCCACGCTGGACCAAGCGAACGGCAATCCCGGCGCCACCGTCGCCTGCACCGCCAACGGCACCTGGCCGTCGGGCAGGGCCGGCAAGACCTCGAGCTTGACCGTCGACTTGCCGCCGGCGAATTCATCGGTGGAGGGAATCCAGCCGGCGCCGAACGGGCTGGCCAGCTTTGCCTTGCTGAACTGGCTGATGCGGCCATCGGCCGGCAGCGTCTGGCGCCTCGCGCCAGCGCTTTCCTGCGCCACCTGCGCGCGCCTTGCGTCGCGCAGCGGGTTGACGCTCCGACCATCCTTCCACACTTCGACGATGCGGCGCGTGGCCAGGATGTCGGCGGCCGGGTTGCCGTCGACCAGCAGCAGGTCGGCCTTGCAGCCCTCCGCGACACAGCCGCGCCGGCCCAGCTTGAACACGGTGGCCGGCACGCTGGTGGCCGCGGCCAGCGCCCCGGCCGGGCTCAGGCCGGCCTCGACGAGGGCGGCCATTTCGCGGTGCATGCTCAGGCCATAATGGGTGCCCGGATTGCCGGCGTCGCTCCCGGCCAGTACCGGCACGCCGTGGCGGTGCAGCGCCGCGGTCACCGCTTTCGGCAAGGTCAGCTGCTGGCGCGGGCGCGCTCCTATGCTGCCCTTGAGCATGGCGGCGCCCTCGCGATCGACCAGGGCGGCCAGGTTCGTGTCGCTCAGCAGTGCCGCGCCGGACAGGCCGGCCTCGCTTTCCAGTACCGAGAAGGTCGGGATGATGAATGCGCCCTTGCGCCTGGCAAGCTGCGCCAGGCTGTCGATGCGGGCCTGCGCCAAAGGCTCGCCGAGGAACAGATGGACCAGGCCGTTCGCGCCCGCCTCCAGCATGGCGCGGGCATCGGCTTCGTTGCTGACGTGGACCACCGCCATCTTGCCGCGTCGGTGTGCCGCCTGGACCAGGGCGATCGCGGTCGGCAGGTCGAGCGTATTCATGCCGCCGGCCTTGGAGCCTCCGCCGATCAGCACGATCTTGATGAAATCCGAGCCTTCGGCAATGCGGGCATCGACGAAGGCCTGGGCCTCGTCGGGACGGGTCAGGGTCGGGATCGCCAGGCCGAACTGGGTGCCATGGCCCTTGGGCGCGGTCGCCAGGGTGCCGGCCGAAAACATGTCGGCGCGCTGCGCGTTCTGCCTCGCCGCCATGGCGCGCTTGACCTCCTGCATCAAGGGCACGGAAGTGAACATGTCGATCTGGGTCGTCACGCCGAACAGCAGCGGCACCTCAAGCTGGCGCCAGGCATGGGTATGCGCGTCGATCAGGCCCGGCAGCAGGGTACGGCCGGCGCCGCTCACGATGCGGCTGCCGTTCGGCGCCGCGCCGCGGAAATCGGCGTCGACGATGACGCCGCCGTCGAACAGCACCGAGCGGCGTTCGTGCACGGCCTTGCCGTCGAAGACGCGCACGTCCTGGACCAGGGTGGCGGCGGCCAGCGCCAGGCTGGACAGGGTGAAGCCGGTGGCGGCGATGACGACTTTCAGGACAGGGATGGACATGGTTTCCTCACAGTTTGGTGTGTAAACCAGTATCCCGATTGCGCCGCCGGCCCGACAGAATCGCTTGCCATCAATCGGGAATGACAAATGTCATCCGGTCGGACCGTCCGCCCGATGTGACAAGTGCTTACACACAAGGACACATTTCCAGCAACTTGTGTTTGCCGTGTGATATCTTGGCTTCACTGCCGAACCGGCAGGACGTTTTTCAAGTACCTATCCATGACACTGAACATTATCGTCCCTTCGCAGCGCAAGGACTTGCCATGATGTTCCTTCGCCTGACCAGCCTGGTCGCCGGCGTGCTGGTACTGATCGCACCGGCGTTATTGATCCGGGTCGGCGGCATGCCTCCGGATGCGGGCCGGGCCGGCGCCACGCTGGCCTGCGTGGTGCTGGCGGCGGGCGGCTTCTTCCTGGTCGGGATGGCTGGCCAGCGCCTGCGCCGCTCGACCTCGCTGCGCGCGCTGGCGGCGGTACTGCTGGGCGTGCCGACGCTGGCCAGCGCCGCCCTGCTGTGGCGCGGCGGCTCGCCATCGGTGCTGTGGCTGGCCGGCGCCGTCATCGGCCTGAGCGCGCTGCTCTACCTGACGCTTGTGTACCGCACCGTGCCCGCCAGGACGGTGTCCAACCTGCGGCGCCGTTCTTCCACGCCCGGCTCCTGACACCGCTTGCCGTTCAAGCCAGCGGCAGGCTGTCCCACAAATCGCCCGTCGGGCTGATGCGCGGCGCGGTCACGCCGAAGTGCTGATACGCCAGCGGGGTGGCGATCCGTCCACGCGGAGTGCGCTGCAGGTAGCCCTGCTGGATCAGATACGGCTCGAGCACGTCCTCGATGGTGTCGGCCGCCTCGCCGATCGCCGCCGCCAGGTTGCCGATGCCGACCGGGCCGCCGGCGAACTTGAACAGCACCGCCTCCAGCAGCTTGCGGTCCATGACGTCGAAGCCTACCGTGTCGACGTCGAGCATTTTCAATGCGCGGTCGGCCATCTCGCGCGTGATCTCGCCATTGCCCTTCACTTCGGCGTAGTCGCGCACCCGGCGCAGCAGGCGGTTGGCGATACGCGGCGTGCCGCGCGCGCGCTTGGCCACTTCGCGCGCGCCGTCCTCGTCGATCGGCGCCTCGAGCAGCGCGGCGCTGCGCGCCACGATCTTGGTCAGTTCCTCGACGTTGTAGAACTCCAGGCGCGCCACGATGCCGAAGCGGTCGCGCAGCGGATTGGTCAGCATGCCGGCGCGGGTGGTGGCGCCGACCAGGGTGAACGGCTGCAGGTCGAGCTTGACCGAGCGCGCGGCCGGGCCCTCGCCGATCATGATGTCGATCTGGTAGTCCTCGAGCGCCGGATACAGGATCTCTTCGACCACCGGCGACAGGCGATGGATCTCGTCGATGAACAGCACGTCGTTCGGCTCGAGATTGGTGAGCAGCGCCGCCAGGTCGCCCGGGCGCTCGAGCACCGGGCCCGAGGTCTGGCGCAGGTTCACGCCCATCTCGCGCGCGATGATGTGGGCCAGCGTGGTTTTACCCAGGCCCGGTGGGCCGAACAGCAGCGTGTGGTCGAGCGCCTCGCGCCGCTTGCGCGCAGCGCTGATGAAGATCTCTAGCTGGTCGCGGATCTTTTCCTGGCCGACGTATTCGTCGAGCTGCTTCGGACGCAAGGCGCGTTCGATCGCCTCTTCGTTGGGCGAAGCCGGCGCGGCGTCGATGACGCGGTGTTCGGTAAAGCTGTCGGTCTGGATGCTCATGGGGTGTTTCTTTGGTTAGCCTTTGGACAGCGCCTTCAGGGCGAACTTGATGCCGTCCGAGACGCTCGAGCCGGCCGGCATGTTCTTGATCGCGAGGAGCGCTTCCTTGTCAGAATACCCCAGCGCGGCCAGCGCGTTGAGCACGTCCACCTGCGCGTCGTCACGGGCCGCGCCGGCGACCATGCCGATGTCGGCGCCCAGCTTGCCTTTCAGCTCCAGCAGCAGGCGTTCGGCGGTCTTCTTGCCGATCCCCGGCACCTTCACCAGGCGCCCGGTTTCCTGCAGCGTGACGGCCTGGGACAGCTCGGCCACCGACATGCCGGACAGGATCGCCAGCGCCATGCGCGCACCGATGCCGGTGATCTTGATCAGCTGGCGAAACAGCGCGCGCTCGGAGGCGCTGCCAAAGCCGAACAGCAGGTGCGCATCCTCGCGCACCACCAGGTGTGTAAACAGCACGACTTTTTCGCCGGTATGCGGCAGGTTGTAGAAGGTGCTCATTGGCACGTCGACTTCATAGCCGACGCCATTGCAGTCGACCAGCACGTGCGGCGGCGCTTTTTCGAGCAGGATTCCAGAGAGGCGACCGATCATCGGTATGGTTCCTAATTAAGAGACGAGACGGCTGTTTTTCATGCGCAGCGCCTGCCCGGCGGGAGACAGACCATTCAGCAGCGACAAGGTGTCGATGCTGTGGGCGTGGCAGATGGCGACGCCGAGGGCGTCGGCGGCATCGGTGCCCGGCAGGCCCGGCAGCTTGAGCAGGCGCGCGACCATGTCCTGCACCTGCGGCTTGGCCGCCTTGCCGGTGCCGACCACGGCCTGCTTGACCTGCACCGCAGTGTACTCGGCGACATCGAGGTCGGCACTGACCAGCGCAGTGATCGCCGCGCCGCGGGCCTGGCCCAGCAGCAGGGTCGATTGCGGGTTCACGTTGACGAAGACTTTTTCGATGGCGGAACAGGCAGGCTGGTAAGTCGCGATGATTTCGCTGACACCGTGCAGGATGACCTTCAGGCGCGGCGGCAAAGCGCCTTCCAACCCGGTCTTGATGGTGCCCGAGGCGATATAGCGCAGCCTGGCGCCGTGTTTTTCAATGACGCCGAACCCCGTCGTGCGCAGGCCCGGGTCGATGCCGAGAATAATCATGGTGGAATGTTACCCCGGCTGGGGGTGTTCGTGGGAAAAATACTGTGCAAAAACACAGTTCACCACGGTTCGATCGCATCGGACCAGCAAATTTCGCCGGCCCGATGGGTGTCACCCGATCAGTGACGGAAATGACGGGTGCCGGTGTACAGCATCACCACGCCGCGCTCGTCGGCGGCATCGATCACTTCCTGGTCGCGCATCGAACCGCCCGGGTGGATGACGCAGGTCGCGCCGGCATCGACGACGACATCCAGGCCGTCGCGGAACGGGAAGAAGGCGTCCGACGCCACGGCCGAACCGGCGAGCGACAGGCCGGCGTTCTGGGCCTTGATCGAGGCGATGCGGGCCGAGTCGATGCGGCTCATCTGGCCGGCGCCGACGCCCAGGGTCATGCCATTACCGCAGAACACGATCGCGTTCGACTTGACGAACTTGGCCACGCGCCAGGCGAACATCATGTCCTGCAGCTGCTGCTGTGTCGGCTGCTTCTTGGTGACCACGCGCAGGTCGCCCAGGCCCACGTTCTTGGCATCCGGCGACTGCACCAGCAGGCCGCCGCCGACGCGCTTGACGTCGTAGTTGTTCTGGCCGGCGCCCAGCGCGATTTCCAGCAGGCGCACGTTCTGCTTGGCCGCCATGATCTGGCGTGCCTCGGCGGTGAACGATGGCGCGATCAGCACTTCGACGAACAGTTTCGACAGCGCTTCGGCCGCCTTGCCGTCGACTTCGACGTTGAAGGCGATGATGCCGCCGAAGGCCGAGGTCGGATCGGTCTGCAGCGCGCGCGAGTAGGCATCCAGCGCGTCGGCGCCGATCGCCACGCCACACGGGTTGGCGTGCTTGACGATCACGCAGCCGGCAGCCTGGCCCAGGCCTCCCAGCGACTTGACGCATTCCCAGGCCGCATCGGCATCGGCGATATTGTTGTACGACAGTTCCTTGCCCTGCAGCTGGGTGTAGTTGGCCAGTGCGCCATCGACAGTGACCAGGTCGCGGTAGAAGGCGGCGCCCTGGTGCGGGTTCTCGCCGTAGCGCATGTCCTGGACTTTTTCGAAGCCCATGTTCAGGGTCTGCGGGAAGCTCGAGCGTGTCGCGTGTGCGCGGTCTTCGCCCAGGCTGGTCAGGTAGTTGGTGATCGCGCCGTCGTACTGCGCGGTGTGCGCGAACACTTTCTTGGCCAGGCGGAATTTGGTTTCATAGCTGACCGGGCCGGTGGCTTCGCCCTGGCCTTTCATTTCAGCCAGCACCACGCCGTAGTCGGCCGGGTCGACGATCACGACCACGTCGCGGTGGTTCTTGGCCGCCGAACGCAGCATGGTCGGGCCGCCGATGTCGATGTTCTCGATCGCATCTTCCAGCGAGCATTCCTGCTTGGCGACGGTCTGCTGGAACGGATACAGGTTGACCACGACCATGTCGATCTGCGGAATGCCGTGCTCTTCCAGCTTGGCGACGTGCTCGGGAAAATCGCGGCGCGCCAGGATGCCGCCGTGCACTTTCGGGTGCAGGGTCTTGACGCGGCCGTCCAGCATTTCCGGGAAACCGGTGTAGTCGGCGACTTCGGTCACCGGCACGCCATTATCCTGCAGCAGCTTGGCGGTGCCGCCGGTGGACAAGATATTGACGCCGAGTGCGGACAGCGCGCGCGCGAAATCGAGCACGCCGGTCTTGTCGGATACGGAAATGAGAGCTTGTTTGATCATGGTGTGGCCTATGGTTGAGAATTCCTGGCGGCGGGCAGGCGGATCGTTCGATCCGGTCATGGCCGCGTGCTAGGTGCGCGGCCACGTGGGTCACGCTTAGAGCAGCCCGTGCTCCTGCAGTTTCTTGCGCAAAGTGTTCCGGTTGATGCCCAGCATCTGCGCGGCGTGCGACTGGTTGCCGTCGGCGCGCGACATGACGACTTCGAGGATGGGCTTCTCGACGGTCAACACCATCATGTCGTAGATATTGCTCGGCTTTTGTTCGCCCAGATCGTTGAAATAGTCTTCGAGACTCTTTTGGACGACTTCCTGGATACTTTCTTTGCTCATGTCTTCTGCTGCTTCATCCTGGTTTAATGATTGCTGCGCTCACGCACAGCGCGTCCCCGTGTTCTTCTTATGTGTAGTGCTTGTTCCGTGCTTTATGCTGCGATCGCGTCGACAACCGGATGCGAGGGGCGGTATTGTAACCGCTCGCCATGCCTGTGCTGCGATTTGAAAAAGTCATCGACCGCCGCCAGTTGCTCGGCGGTCGATTCAAGCAGGTTCATGCGCTGCCGGAATTCTTCGCCGCCCGGCAGGTCTTGCACATACCAGCCGATGTGCTTGCGCGCGGTGCGCACGCCGACGTATTCGCCATAGAAGGCGTAATGGGCGGGCAAGTGCTCGTTCATCAGTTCGCGCACCTCGTCCACCAGCGGCGCCGGCAGGTGTTCGCCGGTGCGCAGGTAGTGGTCGATCTCACGGCAGATCCAGGGACGGCCCTGGGCCGCGCGGCCGATCATCACCGCATCGGCGCCGGTGTAGTCGAGCACAAATTTCGCCTTCTCGGGCGTCGTGATGTCGCCATTGGCCACCAGCGGAATGCTCACCGCCTGCTTCACGGCGCGGATGGTGTCGTACTCGGCGTCGCCCTTGTAGCCGTCGGCGCGGGTGCGGCCGTGCAGGGTCAGCATCTGGATGCCGGCCTGCTCGGCCAGGCGCGCGATGCGCAGGGCGTTCTTGTTTTCGCGATCCCAGCCGGTGCGGAACTTCAGGGTGACCGGCACGTCGACCGCCTCGACCACGGCGTGCAGGATGCGCTCGACCAGGTCTTCGTGCTGCAGCAAGGCCGAACCGCACCAGCTATTGCACACCTTCTTGACCGGGCAACCCATATTGATGTCGATGATCTGGGCGCCGCGCTCGACGTTGAACTTCGCGCAATCGGCGAGGTCTTTAGGATCGGCGCCGGCGATCTGCACCGCCTTCGGCTCCATCTCGCCCGCGTGGTCGATGCGGCGCGACGTCTTCTCGCTGGCCCACAGGCGCGGGTTCGACGCCGCCATTTCGGACACCGCATAGCCCGCGCCGAGCTGCTTGCACAGCTGCCGGAACGGACGGTCCGTCACTCCGGCCATGGGGGCGACAAAGACGTTATTACGCAGGTGATATGGACCGATTTGCACAGCAGAAAAACTCAGAAGTTTCTTGGGAACCTGCTATTTTACCCCAAGCGCTGCTCAAATTATCAGCAAATTTATATTCATTGTTGCGCGTGCGATATTGGCAGGCAGGTAAAACAGGCGTTGTTGCTCCCGTTTGATGCGCCCGTTTGATGCGTACGGCGGTCAGGGCAGGTCGTCCAGTGCCACCTGGCGCAAGTGCGCAATCTCGCCCCAGCTGACCAGCTTCAATACGCCCTGCTCCACGACGAAACGGTTGATGCTGGCGTTGTGCACCTTGAAGTCGCGCGGCGTCTCCAGCGGCAGGCCGAGGGCGGCCCGGTAGGCGCACTCGAGCACGCCGCCATGCGCCACCAGCGCCAGGGTCTGGCCGGGATGGCGCGCCGCATGGCCCAGGATCGCCGTCGTGGTTCGCTCGAAAAAGCCGCGGAAAGTTTCGCCCTGATTGTTCCCCGGCGGAAGAACCGCATCGACGTTGCGCGCCTGCCAAGCCGCGAATTCGAGCGGGAAACGGGCGGCGATCTCGCTGTACAGCAAGCCTTCGAAGCCGCCGTAGCAGCGCTCGCGCAGTTGCGGATCGGTTTGCAGGCCTGCCGCGTCATGCTCGCGCTGGCCGCGGGCGCGCACGATCGCCTCGGCCGTCTGGCGCGCACGCGCCAGGTCGCTCGACACGACCAGGTCGATGCGTTCGCCGGCCAGCGCCGCGCCGAGCGCCGCGGCCTGCCGCTCGCCTTCGGCATTGAGTGCGATATCGAGATGGCCCTGCAGCCGGCGCTCGGCATTCCAGGCAGTTTCGCCGTGGCGGATCAGGAGGATCGTGGTCGTGCCCGCAGGCGCGTCGTTCAATGTCATGAGGTCCTTGCACCCGAACCTCGGGGCGGTGAAAAAATCAGCGAATTGATTATTTTAAAATGTCGGCTGCGACGCTCGGATTGAGCGAATAGGTGCCGAAGATGCGCGCCTCGTCGAGGATATGGCCCTGGATCGCCATGCGCGCCTCGTGGCCCGTGAAGCGACCCTCGAGCGGCAGCCGGGGAATGTCGAGCGCATACAGCGTAAACACATAATGGTGCACGCGTTCGTCGTTCCACGGCGGGCACGGACCGTCATAGCCATAGAATTCGCCCGCCATATCGGGGTCGCCCGCGAACCAGCCGGTATAGTCGTTGAGCCCGTGGCGCAGCTCGTGTTCGGTGCCGTTCTTGACGGTGAAGGCGACTTCGGGGCCCGGCTTGCCATGCGGCGTGACCATATCCGAGAACATGCCTTCGGCCAGCGACTTGAGGCAGACCGGGATGTCGGCCAGCGTCCAGTGGAAGAAATCGACGCGCGGCAAGGCCGCCGGCACGGTGCGACCTTCCTGGTTGACGTCGCCGCCTTCGGACGGCACGTCGGGATCGTGGCAGATCAGTACCAGCGACTGGGTGCCGGCCGGCACGTCGTCCCAGGCGATGTGGGGATTGCGGTTGCTCGACAGCTTGACGTGGACGTCAGGATCGCTGACCGCGAACGCGCAGGCGGCGGGGATATCGGCCCCGTCGGTGAATGAGTCGCTCCAGATTCGCATGTGACCTCCCTGGCTATGAATTTGGACCTTGGCGCCAGGCGCAGGTTTCAGCGCGCTGCCACGATGGGATCAATACGCAGCCAGAATGTGACCGGGCCATCGTTGATGAGCGACACTTTCATGTCGGCACCAAATACGCCGGTCTCGACAATGCCATGCCGTTCCCGCGCCTGGCGCACGACATGCTCGAACAGGCGCCGCCCGTCTTCCGGCGCGGCGGCCGGCGAGAACGAGGGCCGCGTGCCCGATTTGGTGTCGGCTGCCAGCGTGAACTGCGGCACCAGCAGCAGGCCGCCCTTGGTGTCCGTGACGCTGCGGTTCATCTTGCCGGCCTCGTCCGAAAACACGCGATAGCCCAGCAGCTTGGTCAACAGCAGGTCGGCTTCTCGCTCGGTATCGCCCTTTTCGGCGCACACCAGCACCATCAGGCCGTGACCGATGGCGCCGACGGTCTGGCCGTCGACGCGCACCGCCGCTTCGCTCACGCGTTGCAGCAGGCCAATCATGCGAGGGTCACGCGGGCGAACTTGCGCTTGCCGACCTGCACCACGACGGTGCCGGCCGCCACTTGCAGGCCCTTGTCGCTGACCACGGCGCCGTCGATGCGCACGCCGCCCTGGTCGACCATGCGCATGGCTTCCGAGGTCGAGGCGCACAGGCCGGCGGCCTTCAGCAATTGCGGCAGGCCCAGCGGCGCGCCGGACAGCGACACTTCAGGCACGTCGTCCGGAATGCCGCCCTTGGAGCGGTTGACGAAGTCGGCCAGCGCATCGTCGGCCGCCGCGGCCGAGTGGAAGCGCGTGACGATCTCCTTGCCCAGCGCCACTTTCGCATCGCGTGGATTGGCGCCGCCGTCGATGGTCGCCTTCAATTGAGCGATGTCGTCGAGCGAGCGGAAGGACAGCAGGTTGAAATACTTCCACATCATCTCGTCAGAGATGCTCATCAGCTTGCCGAACATGCTGTTCGGGGCTTCGGTGATGCCAATATAGTTGTTCTTGGACTTGGACATCTTTTCGACGCCGTCCAGGCCTTCCAGCAGCGGCATGGTCAGGATGCACTGCGGCTCCTGACCATAGTCCTTCTGCAGCTCGCGGCCAACCAGCAAGTTGAATTTCTGGTCCGTTCCACCCAGCTCAAGGTCTGACTGCAAAGCGACCGAATCGTAGCCCTGCATCAGCGGATACAGGAACTCATGCACAGCGATCGGAGTCCCACTCTTGTAGCGCTTGGTGAAGTCGTCGCGCTCCATCATGCGGGCCACGGTGTAGCGCGAGGCGAGCTGGATCATGCCGCGCGCGCCCAATGGGTCGCACCATTCGGAGTTGTAGCGGATTTCCGTGCGGCTGGCGTCCAGCACCAGCGACGCCTGGCGGAAATACGTCATCGCGTTTTCCTCAACCTGCTCGCGGGTCAGCGGCGGACGCGTGGCGTTGCGGCCCGACGGGTCGCCAATCATCGAGGTGAAATCGCCGATCAAGAAAATCACCTGGTGACCCAAATCTTGCAATTGACGCAACTTGTTCAGCACTACGGTGTGGCCGAGATGCAAGTCCGGCGCCGTCGGATCCAGGCCCAGTTTGATGCGTAGTGGCTTGCCAGTTTGTTCCGATCGTGCCAGTTTCTGAGCGAAATCGCTTTCGATCAGCAATTCATCGACGCCGCGCTTGGCGATAGCAAGAGATTCAAGAACCTTGTCAGTCAGTGGCAAAGGTTTAATAGAAGTTGCCGAAGTACCATTACCGGCTGCGTTAGAGGTCATAAATTCGTGTAGGAAATTGGCTAAAACGGTTGTAGGACCACATCTTTTGGTATAATTCACGATCCTGTTTTCGTTTCCTAGAGAAAACTTTTTCGGATACGACAGAACATGGCCCTTGAAAGTTCAGCCGCAAATTTTAACTGATTGCATGAACCCTATACAGAAAATCACTGGTAAAAGCCTGCTAGCGCTAGTGCCGAAGACCCGCAAAGCCCGCGTCCTGAGCGCCGGCGCCGTCTTCCTCAGCGTGTGCGCCTTCGGCGCCGTGGGTGTTGCCCCGATCGCTCCCGATCCTTCCGACCTGCCCGTCACCTCCGTTGCGCAAGACCTGGAACTGCCGAACCTGGCCGACCAGATCGCCGCACTCCAGCAAGACGAGCAGCAATTCATCCACGAAGAACGCATCCGCCGCGGCGATTCGCTCGGCTCGCTCTTCACCCGCCTCGGCATCGAGGACGCGCAAGCGCAAAAGTTCGTCCGTTCCGACAAGCTCGCCAAGCGCTTGCTGTCGCTCCAGACCGGCAAGCGCATCCAGGCCGAGACCGACGAGAACGGCCTGCTGCTGTCGATGCGCGCCACCGTCACCGACGGCAAGAATGGCGAAGCGCGCACGATCAGCGTCGAGCGCAAGGGCGAGGAATTCGTCGCCCTCGAGGCGCCGGCCAAGCTCGAGCGCCGCGTCGAAATGCGTTCGCGCGAGATCGTCAGCTCGCTGTATGCGGCCACCGACGCCAACGTCGATGGCGGCAGCATCCCGGATTCGGTCGTTGGCCAGATCATCGAGATGTTCTCGACCAATATCGACTTCCGCAGCGACGTCAAGCGCGGTGACCGTTTCAATGTCGTGTACGAGACCTTCTGGCTCGACGGCGAACTGATCAAGACGGGCCGCATCCTGGCCGGCGAATTCGTCAACCGCGGCACCAGCTACCAGTCGGTCTGGTACGAAGATCCGGTGTCCAAGCAGGGTGGTTACTACTCGCTGGACGGCAAGTCGCTCAAGAAAGCCTTCCTCAAGTCGCCGCTGCAATATTCGCGCGTCTCGTCGGGCTTCTCGATGCGCAAGCACCCGATCTCGGGCAAGTTCAAGGCCCATAAAGGCGTCGACTTCGCGGCCGCCACCGGCACCCCGATCCGCGCCGTGGCCGATGCCACCGTCGACTTCGCAGGCAACGGCAATGGCTACGGCAATATGGTCGTCCTGAAGCACTGGTCGAACTACAGCACCGCCTACGCCCACATGAGCCGTATCGCTCCAGGCATGCGCAAGGGCGCCAAGATCACCCAGGGCCAGGTGATCGGCTACGTCGGCTCCACCGGCTGGTCGACCGGCCCGCACCTGCACTATGAATTCCGCGTTGCAGGCGTGGCCAAGGATCCGAACAAGTTCAAGTCGCTGGCCCAGCAACCGCTGAACCAGGCCGAACTGGCACGCTTCCGCATGGCCGCCGCCGAGATGAACCACCGCTTCTCGCTGATGGCGCCAAGCGGCTCGTCGATGGCTGCACGCTAAGCCGCACAGCTCCATGTAGAACGCCCTCTCGCATTTCGGTGCCAGGGGGCGTTTTCTTTTGTATGCGTTGAGGACACCATGAACGACACTCCCTCCCTCTTCATCGGCCTGATGTCCGGCACCAGCCTCGACGGCGTCGACGGCGTGCTGGCCGATTTCAACAACGGCGCGATCCAGACCCTGTCGGCCGCCTTCACCCCTTTCCCCGCCGAGCTGCGCAGCGAACTGATGGCCCTGCAGGCCGCCAGCCACAACGAGCTGGAGCGCGAAGCGCTGGCCGCCAACGCGCTCGCCCAGGTCTATGCCGACTGCGTGCGCTCACTACTGCCATCCTGCCCGGCGCCGCTGACGGCGGTCGCGGTCCACGGCCAGACCATCCGCCACCGCCCCGAACTGGGCTTCACGCGCCAGACCAATAATCCGGCCCTGCTGGCCGAACTCACCGGCATCGACGTGATCGCCGACTTCCGCAGCCGCGACGTCGCCGCCGGCGGCCAAGGCGCGCCGCTGGTGCCGGCCTTCCACGATGCCGCCTTCGGCAAACCAGGCGCCGCGCGTGTGGTGGTCAACATCGGCGGCATCGGCAATATCAGCGTGCTGCACGGCGACGGCCGCGTGACCGGTTTCGATACCGGTCCCGGCAATGTGCTGATGGATTTGTGGATCGCGCACCACCAGGGCCGCGCCTACGACGAGGACGGCGCCTGGGGCGCCAGCGGCGCGGTGCACGAGCCGCTATTGAACGAACTGCTCGACGAACCCTACTTCAGCCAGCCGGCGCCCAAGAGCACTGGCCGCGACCTGTTCCATGAACCATGGCTGAATGCCAAGCTCGCGCAGTATGGCGACGTCGCGCCAAACGACGTGCAAGCCACGCTGACGCAGTTGACGGCGGTGACGATCGCGCGCGCGATCCGCGACGAAGGGGTGACGCCGGACGCGGTCTACGTCTGCGGCGGCGGCGCCTATAACGGCGCGCTGCTGCGCGCCATCGGCGCCGAACTCGGTGGGGTGAAGGTGGCCTCGACGGCGGAACTGGGCGTGGCGCCCAACCGGGTCGAGGCGCTCGCCTTCGCCTGGCTGGGCTGGCGCTTCATGCAGCGCGAAGCGGGCAACCTGGCGGCCGTCACCGGCGCGCGCGGTCCACGCATCCTGGGGGCGCTGTATCCGGCCTGAGGACCCGGCCTGATGACCCGGCCTGAAACTCAGGCGGCCAGGCCTTTTTGCAGCAGCTGCGCCACCAGCTCGTTCATGTCGACGCCCTGTTCCTTGCTCCGTGCCTGCAGCTGCTGCACCAGGTCGCCGTTGAGCTTGACGGCAAACGGCACCAGTCCCAGCGCACGGTCGCGCTCGCGTTGTTCGCGGCGGTCGAGGGCGGCTGCATCGCCCGGCTTGCCGATCACGGCGCCCTTGGGACCCATTTTGTTCATCAGCTTCTTGGCATCGAATTTTGCCAGCTCGTTCTTGTTCATTGCTTACCTTGATGTTGAATTGATATCTTGCGAGGTCAGTCGAGACGCTTGAGCCGCTGGCCGAGGATGCCCCACTGGCACGGCACGCCATCGACCTCGCCGCACAGTGCCCAGCCGGTGCCGATTTTTTCCACCGTGACGTCGGACTCGATCTCTTTCGCAAGCTTCTCGGCCCAGCCTTTTGCGGCTCCCTGCCCCTTGAACAATTCCTTGCCCTCGTAGATCACGGTGGCGTCGAACACCGGCATGGCGAAAACGGTCATTACATCCTCTGTCTCAAAAAAGCGTCATGCTACCACCGCGCATCGGCTGCGCAGGTAGTAAAAACAAACGGCCCGCTTGTGCGGGCCGTTGATGATCCAGACCAAGGTCTGGATGGGCAGGCAACGATTACGCCGAGAACGACGAACCGCAGCCGCAGGTCGAGGTGGCGTTCGGGTTCTTGATCACGAACTGGGCGCCTTCGAGGTCGTCCTTGTAGTCGATCTCGGCGCCGACCAGGTACTGGTAGCTCATCGAGTCGATCAGCAGCTGGACGCCTGCCTTTTCCATCGTCGTATCGTCTTCATTGACGATCTCGTCGAAGGTGAAACCATATTGGAAACCCGAGCAGCCGCCGCCCTGCACGAAGACGCGCAGTTTCAGGTCGGGGTTGCCTTCTTCTTCGATCAGCTGAGCAACTTTCTGTGCGGCGCTGTCGGTGAAGTTGATTGGTACGGGGATCGTGTCGAAATCTACTACTTCGGCGACTGCGGTCATGGGAAAGCTCCTGAATAAATCAAACACCGTCCATTATAGACGGTTAGCGGGACTCATGCTGCCGACCCTTCGACAGCGTCGGCTAGATGAAACACCGGCTCGCTGGCGGGTTGATGCGTTAATTTACCTGTTACTAACGCTCCGCCGTGCATCTCGAGCAAACGGTAGTGGACATCCCCATTAATGCGGCCTTTCGGCTGTAATTCAAGGAGTTCCGACGAATAAACCGCACCGGCAATATAACCATTGACCACCAGGCTGGCGCAGCGCACCTCGCCTTCGATGCGCGCATGCTCCGACACGATCAGCATGCTGTCGGCGCCATCCACCGCCACCACGTTGCCGTGGACCTCACCGTCGATGCGCAGCCCGCCGGTGAAGCACAGGTCCCCCTCGATGCGGGCCGAGATCCCGACCAGGCTGTCTATCTCGCTTTTCACTTGTCGACCGAACATGACGCACCTCTGAGGAAGATTGACCGCTGGATTAAATGTGTCCAACAGTCAATTTACCCGGCTCAAAGGTCGTCGCTTTGATCTGCGTCGGGTCCGCAACAAGCGTGGTGCTTATGGCAACAGCGCGATCTGCTGCAGGCCCTTCGATTCTTCCAGGCCGAACATCAGGTTCATGCACTGCACGGCCTGGCCCGATGCGCCCTTGACCAGGTTGTCCTGCACCACCAGGATCACGACGGTATCAGTGCCTTCAGGACGGTGCAGCGCCAGGCGCAGCATGTTCGAGCCGCGGGTCGAGCGCGTCTCTGGATGCGAACCGAACGGCATGACGTCGACGAATTCGCTGTCCTTGTATTGTTCTTCGAACAGCGCCTGCAGGGCGGCGTTGTCGATCTCCTTGGTCAGGCGCGCATACAGGGTCGCGTGCATGCCGCGGATCATCGGCACCAGGTGCGGGGTGAAGATCAGGCCGACCTTCTGGTCGGTATAGCGCGCCAGCTGGGCCGAGGTTTCCGGGGTGTGGCGGTGACCGTGGACACCGTAAGCCTTGAAGTTGTCGCTCGACTCCGAGAACAGCGTGCCGATCTCGGCCTTGCGGCCGGCGCCGGAGACGCCCGACTTGCAGTCGGCGATCAGGCTGGCGGCGTCGATCAGGCCGGCCTTCAACAGCGGGTAATAACCCAGCTGCATCGTGGTCGGGTAGCAGCCCGGGTTGGCGATCAGGCGCGCGCCCTTGATAGCCTCGCGGTTCAGTTCCGGCAGGCCATATACCGCCTCATCCAGCAGCTCGGGCGCGGTGTGCTCGATCTTGTACCATTTTTCGAACACGGCGCGGTCCTTGATGCGGAAGTCCGCCGCCAGGTCGATCACCTTGACGCCGGCCGCCAGCAGCTCGGGCGCCTGGGCCATCGCCACGCCGTGCGGGGTGGCGAAGAACACCACGTCGCACTGCTTCAGGTCGGCTTTATCCGGGCTCGAGAAGGCGATATCCACGCGGCCGCGCAGCGAAGGAAACATGTCGGCCACCGGCAGGCCGTCTTCCTTGCGCGACGTGATCGCGGTCAGTTGCACATCCGGATGAACGGCCAACAGCCGCAGCAATTCCACGCCCGTGTATCCGGTTCCGCCAACGATGCCAACTTTGATCATGTCCGTTCCTTCTCCAAAAATAAATGTCCCGCAGGATGAAGGCGCAATTTTAACAGCCTGACCAGATCGACGCGCACCGCCGGTCGCCCCGGTCCATCACGGCTCAGCCTTGCGTGTCGGGCGTGATCGACTTGATGACCTGCCCCTGGGCGTCCAGCATGTGGATTTCGGCCTTGCCCTCGGCGGTCACCAGCAGCCGCATGCGCGTGCGGCCCTTGGCATCCTTCAATTGCAAGGTCGAACCCTTGTCGCCTGTATTGCCGAGCCAGATGCGATTACCGCCCAGCCGCCCGGACTCTGACAGATCATTCCAGTAGGCACGACGCTGCGCTTCCGGCAACTTCTGCGCCTCGTCCTTGAAACGCTTCACGTCGTCCCGCGAGGTCAACGTAAATGGCGGCACGTCGTTGATGCTCAGCCCCGTCATCTGGTGGCTGGCGCTGTCGTTATTGATGAGCTGCATGGTCTGGTCCTGACGGAAGCGGTCGAAGGTCAGCGACAGGCCGGAAGAAATCTTGCCATCCGCGCCAATGCTGCCTTTCTGGATCAGGCCGCCGTTTTCCGTGCCTTCCTCACTGATGAACAGCATGCCGGCAAAGGCGCGCCGGTCCGGGCGCGTGCCCTCCTTGCCCTGGGTGAAGTCGCCGGGGAACTGGGCCTTGTTGGACAGGATGATGCGCTTGGTGCCGTCCGGCTCGACGATATTGATCCGGCCGACGGTGATCTCGTCGAAGCTGGCCCGGCGTGCGGGATCGCTGGCGCCGCTCAAGGTCACGATGGCGGCCAACCCGGCGGCCATGGTCGTGGCGCCGGCGAGGAAGGTGCGAAGGTGGGACATGGGATCTCCTTGGATGGCCGCTCAGCGGCGCCTGGATTGGAGGCGGCGCAGCCGCCATTCGACGAACAACATGACGAAACCGGAGACGAGCACGACCGCCCCCAGGTATTGCAGGATGCGGTTGGCGCCCGCCTCGACATGCTGGGTACGGATCAGGGCGAAACGGCGATGTCCACCTTCGGCTGCCACGGCATAGAAGGCGCCACGGCTGCTCGACTGCTCGACGGTGAGCGGCCTCGCGCGCCGCGCCTGGAAGTCGGCGAGTTCCCTTGACATGTCCTTGGCGGTGATCGCGCCGGCCGCCACTCGGTAGCCGAGGATGGTGGCGTGGGTGTCGAAGACGTTTTCCGCTTCGCCGGGCAGGATCACGCCGGGCGACTGGTAGGTGTAGCGCTTGTTCGAGAAGAAGATGCCGTCATTTGCCGCCAGCATCATGGCAAAGCCCAGGATCCAGGCCAGCGCCGATCCGTACAGCCAACGCTTCGTCTGGACTTGCTGCGCCACCGCCGTCTGCGCCGTATAGCGGGCGACCGCGGGGATGTGGTGCAAGGTCGAGTCCAGGCATTGCCGATCCAGCTCTTGCAGGAAGGTCGCTTCATCGATCTCCAGGCCGGCGAGGATGGTCGTGAACATCTCGGCCGACGGCACCGATTTGTCGTTCTCGAGCTTGGACAGATAGGATTGCTCGATGCCGGCCACCTGCGCGAACTGCGGTTGGGTCAGCCCTTTCGCCGTCCTGAGCTGCTTGAGTCGTTCGCCAAAATTCATGACAACCTTTCCTGAACGTCAATGGAATGGCCGTATTCTTGGACATTCATGCAGGCCTGGGAAGATGAATATCCGCGAATAACGATGAATCCACGGAAGTCATGCGACATGGGTGGCGGTTAACGCAAAAAAGCCGCCCAACCTTGCGGCGGACGGCTTTTTCGAACCAGCACCCGAAGGTGCTGAAGAAGACTGCAGTGAAGCTGATTAACGCTTCGAGAATTGCTTTGCGCGACGTGCTTTGCGCAGACCAACTTTCTTACGCTCGACTTCACGGGCGTCACGGGTGACGAAACCGGCACGTGCCAGGTCGCCCTTGAGGCCTGCGTCGTAGTCGATCAGTGCGCGGGTGATGCCGTGACGGACGGCGCCAGCCTGGCCCGACTCACCGCCGCCGTGCACGTTGACCTTGATGTCGAAACGTTCGACGTTGCCGGTCAGTTCCAGCGGCTGACGGATCACCATCAGGCCGGTTTCACGCGAGAAGTATTCCGATGCCGGTTTACCGTTCACGATGATCTGGCCGGTGCCAGCTTTGATGAACACGCGAGCGACTGCACTCTTGCGACGGCCGGTGCCGTAGTTGTAGTTACCGATCATGTCAGTTCCTTAGAGGGTCAGTGCTTGTGGTTGCTGAGCAGCGTGCGGGTGCGAACCTTCCGCGTACACTTTCAGCTTCTTGATCATGGCGTAGCCGAGTGGGCCCTTAGGCAGCATGCCCTTGACAGCCTTCTCGAGTGCGCGACCTGGGAAACGCTGTTGCATTTTCAGGAAGTTGGTTTCGTAGATACCGCCCGGGTAGCCCGAGTGACGGTAGTACGTTTTTGCGGTGGCCTTGGTGCCGGTCACGCGCAGTTTGCCGGCGTTGATCACAACGATGAAGTCGCCCGTGTCGACGTGCGGGGTGAATTCCGGCTTGTGCTTGCCGCGCAGTCGGAGTGCCACTTCGCTGGCAACACGTCCGAGGACCAGGTCCGTCGCGTCGATGACAAACCAGTCGCGCTGGACTTCGTGGCCCTTAGCGGAAAAAGTTTTCATGTTTAATCCAAAAGAAAAAATTGCTCAAATGGTGGTTCCGCACAAATGCTTCAGCGGACTCGTCCTTATTGTCTTTCCTGAGCAAACGGAAAGCCGGCAATCATACCCCTGTTATCGGCTTGCCGTCAATCCCCATCTACGCCAGGCGCACCGCCCGCGCCCGTTGGCGCGCAGGACGACTACCCGCAACGCATGCCTTGATGCATCCTTGAAACAATCGGTTGACCGCAGAAACAGCGCGAACTTATCATCGTTGCAACCTGAGGAGATGCTGTGAAGAGATTCAAGATTCTGCCCGCCATATTGTTACTGCCACTCCTGGCGACGAGCCTTGCCAGCGCCCAGCCCGCCGCCGGCACGCCGGTGCCGTCGCAGACCGAGCGCAGCTGCCACCTGCCCGGCGTGGTCGAAGCACTGCGCTGCGTCAGCGTCGACGTGCCGCTCGATCATGCCAAGCCACAATCCGGCACCCTGAAACTGCACGTGACCGTCGCCCCCGCCTATCGCCAGGGCACGCGCAGCGACCCGCTGTTCGTGCTGGCCGGCGGCCCCGGCCAGGCCGGCAGCGACGTGCTGCCCCTGCTCAAGCTCGCCTTCGACCGGGTGCGCGCCACGCGCGACATCGTCTTCATCGACCAGCGCGGCACCGGCCGCTCGGGCAAGCTCGATTGCGAGAGCAAGCCGGAACACGAGCGCATGACCGATGACGAGCTGATGGCCGAGCTGCGCGCCTGCATCGCCAACAACAGGCAGCCGCTGGCCGCCTACACCACCGCAGCCGCCGCGCGCGACCTGGAACTGGTGCGGCGCGCGCTGGGCTACCGCCAGGTGAACCTGTGGGGCGGCTCCTATGGCACCCGCCTGGGCCAGGCCTATGCGCGCGCCTTCCCCGACAGCGTGCGCAGCCTGGTGCTGGACGGCGTGGCCGCGCCCGACCAGGTGATCCCGGCCGGCGGCCGCGACGGCCAGGCTGCCCTCGACGGCCTGTTCGCCGCCTGCGCCAAGGATGCCGCATGTAATAAAGCTTACCCGAACCTGCGCGCCGAATTCGATGCGCTGGTGCAGAAGGTCGAGGCGGGCGACGTCCACCTGTCGCTGCCGAATCCGCGCACCGCCGAGCCGACCGAGTTCACCATGAGTTCGCAGCGCTTCCTCGGCACCGTGCACAACATCCTGTATGCGCCGGCCGACGCGCGCCGCCTGCCCTTTTTGATCCACAGCGCCAGCCGCGGACGCTGGGAACCGTTCGTCGCGCGCCAGAACCTGGCCGGCGACTTCGGCAACGACGCCAGCATGTCGATGCTGCTGCACTTCGCCGTGGTGTGCGCCGAAGATGTGCCGCGCTTCACGCCCGAGCTGATGAAATCCGACGCCGCCGTGCTGGCGCGCCCGCTGGCCGAGATGATCCCCATGCTGTGCCGGGACATCAAGGTGCCGCCGGTACCGTACGTAGCGCCGGCGCGCATCGAGGCGCCAGTCCTGCTGCTGTCGGGCGCCCTCGATCCGGTCACGCCGCCGCACCGCGCCGAGGCGGCCGCGAAATCGATGGCCCGCGCCCAGCACGTCGTGGTGGCCAATGCCGGCCACGGCGTGTCGCAGCTGGGCTGCGCGCCGCGCCTGCTGCGCGCTTTCCTCGACCGGCCGCAGGACAAGCTCGACGCCGCCTGCATGGCCGAGGTGCCGGCCCCCACCTTCCAGCTCGGCAGCGCCGGGCCGCAACCCTGACCCCGGAAACTCCATGATCGAAGTCCACGATGTACGCAAGCAGTTCGGCGCCGTCCAGGCGCTGGGCGGCGTTTCCTTCACCGCCCGCGACGGCCAGATCACCGCGCTGCTGGGCCCCAACGGCGCCGGCAAGACCACCCTGCTGCGCACCCTGGTCGG
>DDKG01000043.1 GCA_002339265.1 Massilia sp. UBA2604
GCGCGCGGCGGCCAGCGCCTGCTGCATGCGGTCGTTGAACAGCGAGCGGTTCGGCAGCAGGGTCAGAGAATCGTGGCTGGACAGGAAGTCGAGCTGGTGGTGGGCCGCCTTCAGCGCCGACAGGTCGGTCGATACCGACACATAGGCGGTGCGCCGGCCCTGTTCGTCGTGGACGGCGCTGATGCTCATGCTGGCCGGGTAGATCTCGCCGTTCTTGCGGCGGTTCCAGATTTCGCCGCGCCACTGGCCATCCTTTTCCAGGCAGTTCCACATGCCGGCGTAGAACGCGTCGTCGTGGCGGCCGGATTTCATCGCGCTCGGGTTGGTGCCCATCACCTCGGATTCGCGGTAGCCGGTGATCTCTTCGAAGGCCGGATTGGCGGCGACGATATTGGCGTCGGCGTCGGTCATCAGGATCGCTTCCTGCGTGCTGTCGAACACCTGGCGCGCCAGTTCCAGCCGGTGCTCGCTGTCGCGCAGCGCTGCGTCGGCGTCGGCGCGCGCCAGCGCCTCCAGCTGCAACTGGGCGGCGTGGTGCTGCACGACTTCGTACAGGTTCAGGTTTTCATAAGCCACCGCCAGCTGGGCCGCCAGCGCCGTGGCCCAGCGCTCCTCTTCGTCCGAGAACGGCGGCGCGCCGACGCGGCGGGTGCAATACAGCCAGCCGAGCGGATGCTGCAGGTCGTGCACCTGCAGCCCGAGCAGGTGGCCGACTTCGGGATGGTGCTGGGGCAGGGTGGCCAGCAGGGCGTCGTTGCCATCGAGGCGCAGCGGGGCGCGGGCGCGCAGCAGCACGCCGGGCAGGTCGCGTTCGTTCAATGCGTATTGGTCGAGCAGGCAGGCGTCGACTCCATGGGTGGCCAGGTGGCGCACCGTGCGCTCGGTGCTGGCCAGCAGGCACAGGGCGACGCAGTCGGCATTGAGTACGCGCCGGGCGGCGTCCACGAAGGCATCGGCCAGGGCCTCGACGCGGCGCTCGCCCACCAGCATCATGCACATGCGCTCCAGTTCCGACAGGCGCGCGCACAGGTCGAACGGCAGGTCGCGGTCCTGTTCGTGACTGGACGGCAGCGCCGGCGCCGGCGCGCCGCGGACGACGCCCAGTTCGGCCGCCACCGCCTCCAGGATGCGCTGCGGTTCGGCCGGCTTGCCGAGCACCGTGGTCACGCCGCAGCGCACCGCCATCGCCAGCGTCTCGCGTTCCGAATAGACGGCCGAGAAGAAGATCACGCGGGTGTCGCGCAGGACGGGATCGGCGCGCAGCTGCTGGACGAACTCGTAGCCGTCCATGGTCGGCATCAGGATGTCGGTGATGATCAGGTCGGGACGCTCGTCGCGCGTGATGGCGAGCGCATGAGCGCCGTCCGCGGCCTCGAGAATACGGTGCTCGGTGTAGCCGAGCAGGGCGGCGAGATAGCTGCGGTTGCTGGGCCGGTCGTCGACGATCAGGATCGTGGCCATCAGCGCCGCCCTTCGCGTGGGGCGGGTGTTGGACAGCTGACGGGGAGGACTACCGGCATGGCAACTCCGAAAAAATACGGCCGCACCGACTGGATGGGTACGGCAAAGATGTCTTAATCATAATCCAGTTGGATGGCGGCACAGTACGATGTTGCACGTTAAAACATCGAGCTTAACAATTTAAAGCCGCAAAATCACTAGTTGTTGCTCATTCGTAACGCGAGTTGACGCGGCAGGGCCGCTGTGCTGCCGATTTGGGGAGAGCCGGGGGCCGACAATGCAGTTGAGAGCCGGTAAATCCTTTAAAATAGCGGATTACGCATAACCCTCCCGTTTCAAGGAATCCCGTATGTCTATTTCCAGCACCGAGGACATCGTTGCCGAACTTCGCGCCGGCCGCATGGTCATCCTGGTCGACGAAGAAGATCGCGAGAACGAAGGCGACCTCGTGCTTGCAGCCGACTTCGTCACGCCCGAGGCGATCAACTTCATGATCCGCCATGCGCGCGGCCTGGTCTGCCTGACCCTGTCCGAGGAGATCTGCGACCGCCTGGCGCTGCCGATGATGACCTCGCGTAATGGCACCTCGTTCGGCACCAATTTCACCGTGTCGATCGAAGCGGCCGAAGGCGTCACCACCGGCATCTCGGCGGCCGACCGTGCGCGCACCATCCAGGTGGCGGTGAACAAGGGCACGACGCCGGACGACCTGGTCCAGCCGGGCCATATCTTCCCGCTGCGCGCCCAGAAGGGCGGTGTCCTGATGCGCGCCGGGCATACCGAAGCGGGTTGCGACCTGACGCAAATGGCGGGCCTGACCCCGGCCTCGGTGATCTGCGAGATCATCAAGGAAGACGGCACCATGGCGCGCCTGCCCGACCTGATCGAGTTCGCGAAAGAGCACGGCCTCAAGATCGGCACGATCGCCGACCTGATCCACTACCGCAGCCAGAACGAGTGCCTGGTCGAGCGCGTGGCCGAACGCACGCTGTCGACCGAGGCCGGTGAATTCCAGCTGGTTGCCTTCCGCGACGCGCCGAGCGGCTCGGCCCACCTGGCCCTGGTCCACGGCGAGCTGTCGCCCGAGAAGGAAGCGCTGGTGCGCGTGCACCAGCCGGTGTCGATCCTCGACCTGCTCGAGAACCGCGCCACCACTCACTCCTGGGACATGGCCTCGGCCATGAAGACGATCAAGGCCAGCGACGCCGGCGTGATCGTGCTGCTCAATTGCGGCGAAAGCGCAGACCAATTGTTTGCCCAGCTGGCGCCGCAGGACGGCAAGGCCAGCCGCGCGGGCGCGCGCGCCGCGTCGATGGACTTGCGCACCTACGGCATCGGCGCCCAGATCCTGCGCGCCCTGGGCGTGGGCAAGATGCAGCTGCTGGCCAATCCGCGCAAGATGCCGTCGATGACCGGTTTCGACCTGGAAGTCACCGGCTACGTGCCGCGGCCGGAAGCCTGAACAATCAACCAATCAACAAGAAGAGGTCAGCCATGACGGTAGGAACTTTTGAAAGCAATCTGCAGGGCGAAGACCTGCGTATCGGTATCGTGCAGGCCCGTTTCAACGCCGACGTCGGCCACGGCCT
>DDKG01000025.1 GCA_002339265.1 Massilia sp. UBA2604
GTCGACCAGGAACTGGCCGGCATTCTCGGACAGCGCGCGCAGCTCGTCCAGCTCGGCGTCGAAGCCGCGCGCGAACACGCCGCCATCGCGCACCATCGCGGCCGGCTCTTCCATCACGGCGCGCGTGAGCAGGTCGAGGCATTCGCCCGGCGTGGTGAGATCGTCGTGGATCTCGCGCAGCAGGCAGGTGTCGCCCGGGATGAAGCAGCGCGCCACCTGTTCGCGCACGATCGGCAACGCTTTCAATCCGTCCCGCAGGCTGGCCAGGTCGCGCGGCCGCGCGGTGAGCAGCGCGACGCGCGTGGTGATGCGCTCGATGTCCGGCACTTGCGCCAGGGTGGGCGACAGCACGTCGTTGGCCTCGGCCTGGATCAGCGCCTCGATCGACTGGTGGCGACGGCGCGCGACCGACTGGTCGCGGCGCGCATGGTGCAGCCAGTGGCGCAGCAGGCGCGAGCCCATCGCGGTGCGGCAGCCGTCCAGCAGCGAGAACAGCGTCGGCGACTCCTGGCCGCGGATGGTCTCGGTGAGCTCCAGGTTGCGGCGGGTGGCGGCGTCCAGGCCGATGTATTCGTTTTCGGTTTCGCAGGCCAGGGTGCGCACGTGCTGCAGGCCGCGGCCTTGGGTGGATTGCGCATAACGCAGCAGCGCGCCGGCCGCGCCGAATGCGGCGCCGAGGCCGTCGGCGCCGAAGCCGGTGAGGGTGGCCACGCCCAGCTGCTCGAGCAGGGCGCCGTGGCCCTTGACCACGTCGAAATGCCATTCGGGGACGCGCTGGGTGTGGACGTTGTTGCTGTCGCTCTCGAACATGTCGGCGCAATCGGCGCGCAGGATCTCGGCCGGCGCGATGCGTTCGAGTTCGTGCGCCAGGCGCTGTTCGACGGCGCGCGCGTCGCCCGAGAATTCCATCAGGCGCAGGTTGCCGCTGGCCAGCGACAGCCAGGCCAGGCCGGCGGTGACGTTCTTGCGGTTATTGAGCAGGCATAGCGCCAGCAGCGGGCGTTCGGCCTTCTCGGGCAGCAGGTCGGAATCGGTGAGGGTGCCGGGAGTGACCACGCGCACCACCTTGCGTTCCACCGGGCCTTTCGACAGGGCCGGGTCGCCGATCTGCTCGCAGATGGCGCAGGATTCGCCCAGCTTGACCAGCTTGGCCAGGTAGCCGTCCAGCGAGTGGAAGGGCACGCCGGCCATCTTGATCGGCTGGTCGCCCGACTTGCCGCGCGCGGTCAGCGTGATGCCGAGCACGCGCGAGGCTTTCTCGGCGTCGTCGAAGAACAGCTCGTAGAAGTCGCCCATGCGGTAGAACACCAGCATGGTGGGGTAGTCGGCCTTGATGCGCAGGTATTGCTGCATCATGGGAGTGTGCTTTTCCGTCGCGCTGTTCTTGATGGCGGCGGCGTTGATTTCTTTGGGGGCGGTGGTCATGTCGTCTGAATCGGTACGGCTTGGCGCGTGAAAGGCCAGGACTTGACATTTTAACCCGATCGACCTGGCAGTCCGCTGCAAAGATCGTCGTTGCTCTAGAGTTTTTGGTCCAGAACGACAATGGCCGGCATAAGCCGGCCACCTTTTCAAAGATTACTGTTTCGCTGCAGCCTTGGCCTGCGCGATCCAGCTATCGAACAGTTCCTGGTGGAACTTGATCCATCCCGCCGTATGGCGCGCAATCTCGGCCTGCGAGTTCTGCCCTTCACGCACCCGATCGTTCTGCGCATTGATGTCCGCAATCGGCAAGCGCATCACCTCGAACAGCTTGACCGCCGCCGGATTCTTCTCGGCCCAGGCGCGGTTCACGACGAAGCGCGTGGTGTTGACGGCGAATCCATAATCGCTGCCATCGGGCAGGCGGGTATTCTCGTTTTGCGGATTCGACGAACGCGGCACCTGCAGCCACACCACGTCCTTGCCCGGGATCAGCACGCTGCTCACCCAGTACGGCGTCCAGGTGTAGTACAGGATCGATTCGCCGCGCTTGTAGCGGCCGATCGTGTCGGCGATCAGCGCGGAATAGCTGCCCTGCACGTGCTTGACCGTCGGACGCAATTTATAGCCGTCCATATGGTGCTCGATCATCGCCTCGCAGCCCCAGCCCGGATCGCAGCCGGTCAGGTCGGCCTTGCCGTCGCCGTCATGGTCGAACAGCTTGGCGATGCCCGGATCGCGCAGCTGGTCGATATTGGTGATGTTGTACTTTTCGGCCGTGGCCTTGTCGATCAGGTAGCCCTGCGCGGCCGGGCCGGCATACTGGCCCACGCGCATCAGCTTGGCTTCGCCGCCGCCATTGTCGAAATAGTCGCTGTGCAGCGGGTCCCAGTGCACCGCGAGGAAGGTCGCGTCTCCGTTGCCGACTGCGATGTGCGCGGTCGGATAGGCGATTTCCTTGGCCGGCTGGGTTTCATAGCCCAGCTGTTCCAGGGCGCGATTGGCCAGCATGGTCTGGAAGGTCTCCTCGGCCAGCGGGCCTTGCAGGGCCTGCACCTTGATGCCCTTGCCGGGCAGGTCGGCATCCGGCGCTTGCGCCGCCGCGATGCCGGTCGTGAGGGCCAGGCCGGCAAGCGCCAGGGCCGAGATCCAGCGGAAGCTGCGCTGCGTTTTATAGGTCGCGTTGAAATGTTCAGATTGACGCATCGGTATCCTTTCTAATCTTATTTTGCGGTGGCTGGCGTGGCGGCGGCGGTATCGGCGCGTTCGGAGCCGATCCGGCGCAGGACGAAGCCGACCGGACCCGACTGGTACCAGTGGCGCACGCCGCGGCGCGGCTGGCCCATGGCCTGGGTCAGGCGGTCCAGCATGATGGCCAGCAGGACGATGCCCAGGCCGCCGACGGTGGCCAGGCCCATGTCCAGGCGACCAATACCGCGGAGCACCATCTGGCCCAGGCCGCCAACCGCGATCATCGAGGCGATCACCACCATCGACAGCGACAGCATCAGCGACTGGTTGATGCCGGCCATGATCGACGGCATGGCCAGCGGCAGTTGCACGCGGGTCAAGAGCTGCCATGGCGAGGCGCCGTAGGCGCGCGCCGCTTCGATCAGGTCCGGACGCACCTGGCGAATGCCCAGGTTGGTCAGGCGCACCAGCGGCGGCAGGGCGAAGATGATGGTGACGATCACGCCCGGCGCATTGCCGATACCGAACAGCATGACCACCGGCACCAGGTAGACGAAGGCAGGGGTCGTCTGCATGGCGTCGAGCACCGGGCGCATGATGTTTTGCGCGCGGTCACTGCTGGCCAGGAAGATCCCCAAGGGCAAGCCGATGGCCAGACAGAATGCAAGCGAGGTCAGCACCAGCGACAGGGTGACCATCGCTTCCGGCCACACGCCCAGCATGGCGACTGCCGCCAGCGCCAGCACGGTGCCGACTGCCAGCGTGCGGGTGGTGAACTGCCATGCCAGCAGGCCGATGATGGCGATCAGGACCAGCGAAGGAATGGCCAGCAAGAGCTGGCTGGAACCGGTCAGCGTCGCGTCGATCGGCGTACGCACGGCCTGGAAGAAGGGGCGGAAATTCTCGACCACCCAGCCCAGGCCATCGTTGATCCAGGATTGCAGCGGCAGCGCGCCATCGAGGACGTGCGCGAGGTCGAAACCGGCGGCGTGTTCGGGCGTGACGCCCGGGCCTGCTGCGTCGAGCCAGGAGGTGTCGCTTGGCGGCGCCGGCAGCCACGGATTGGTTTGGGCGGCCTGTTCTGCGGCCGGTTGCGCTGCTGCGGCGGCTTGCGCCGCTGCCGGCTGTACCGCGGCCGGCTGGACTGCCGTGATGGTGTTGTCGCTCATGCTCATGCTTGTCCTTTCTGAATCTGTGTCTCCGGGATGGCGGGCGTGTCCGGGTCGAGGAATTTCAGCAAGGTGGTCTTGCTGATCGCGCCGCACAGGCGTCCGTCATCGCCCACCACCGGCACCGCGTACGGCAGCTGCGCCACCTGGCCGAACAGGCCGGCGACCGGCTCGTCCGCCTTGATGGTATGCACGTCCGGCAGGAAGGCATGCGCCAGGCCCAGCGGGCCGGTATGGCCGTCGAGCGCGGTGCGCAGCGAATCGACCGATACCAGGCCGAGGAATTCGCGCTGCGGATTGACGACGTAGGCATAGGTACGATCCTGCTCTTCCAGCATCGACAGCGCCGCGCGCGAACCGCGGGTCGGCGATTCCGACACCACGATCTGGCTCTTGCGGGCGATGTCGCTGGCCTTGAAGACCGCCGCCGCATCGACGCCGCGCACGAAGCTGCGCACGTAGTCATTGGCCGGCTTGCGCAGGATCTCTTCGGGCGTGCCGACCTGAACCACGTTGCCGTCCTTCATGATGGCGATCCGGTCGCCGATGCGCATCGCTTCGTCGAGGTCGTGCGAAATGAAGACGATGGTGCGGCGCTTGATCTGCTGCAGGCGCAGCAGTTCGGATTGCATCTCGGTGCGCATGATCGGGTCGAGCGCCGAAAACGCTTCGTCCATCAGCAGGATCGAAGGATCGCTGGCCAGCGCGCGGGCCAGGCCCACGCGCTGCTGCATGCCGCCCGACAGTTCGTCGGGATAGCTGCCGGCATAGGCCGCGAGCCCGACCTGTTCCAGCGCCTGCCGGGCCTGCTCATGGCGCTCGGCCTTCGGAATGCCGGCCAGTTCCATGCCGAAAGCGGTGTTGTCGAGCACGGTGATGTGCGGCAGCAGCGCGAACGACTGGAACACCATGCTGATGTCCTTGCGGCGCAGTGCGCGCAATTCGGCGTCCGGCAGCGTGTTGATGTCGTTGCCGTCGACCAGGATGCGGCCGTCGGTGGGCTCGACCAGGCGGTTCAGCATGCGCACCAGCGTCGACTTGCCCGAACCGGACAGGCCCATGATGACGAAGATTTCGCCCGCTTCGATGGTGAAGGTGGCGTCGAACACGCCGATCGTGCAGCCGGTCCTGGCCAGGATGTCTTGCTTGTCGGCGCCCTGGCGAACGAGCGCCAGCGCCTCGTCGGGCTTGTCGCCGTACACCTTGAAGACATGGTCGATGATGATTTGTTTTGCCACGTTGTCGTTCTCCTTCGATTTGGCGATGGATGTCAATCCTGCAACCGTTGGGCATCGGCGGGAAACCGGAGGCCTCGAACCGCAAGCAATGCAAACGGCAGGGACACGCAGGCGACGAAAAGGAGTGGACTCGCTCTCCGGGCGGGCTGGGTGCCGATAGCAGGTGTTTGCGTCAGGTAAAAGAGGCGAATACGGGCTCTTACCCACGCTGGCGCTGCGCAGAGCGCAGGGCCGGAATGCTCGACAAGAACTGCGTCGAACGGTGTCGTGATATGGGCGCTGGGGCCCAAGAAAGTACTTTCCACTTAATGGTGGAAGTACGGTAATGCAGGGTGTTGCTTACGCTAACTATTGTGAATCGACATCTATTGTAGCAGCTCTGTAAAGATAAGTCAATCTGATTTATTTATTCGGAGCCAGATGTGCGGATGGCGAACGCGCGCCGCGGGTGCGGTCAGCGCTTGCTGTCGCTGCGCCAGACGCCGGGTGGCGCGCCGACGAGGTTGCGGAAGGTGCGCCCGAAATGGACGGTGTCGGCGAAGCCGGTAGCTTGCGCCACGTCGGCCAGGGAGGAATCCGAGTTGACCAGCATGGCTTGCGCGCGCCGGATGCGGGCGGCGAGCTGCCACTGGTAGGGGGCGAGTCCGGTCGAGGTCTTGAATGCGCGGCTGAAATGCGCTTGCGACAAATTGACCTGCGCCGCCAGGGTCTCCAGCTCGATGCGGTACGGAAAATTCGCTTCCATATACTCGGTGACGCGCCGCAACTGCCATGGTGCGAGTCCGCCAGTCTTGAATGGCGTGATGTGTGGCGGCGCGAACAGCTGGGACGACACGGCGGTGATGATGCCGTCGCCATACAGATGCATCGACGGGTCGGGATTGTGGACTGCCTCGGACAGCAGCTTGGTCAGATGCCAGATCCGGTCATTGGAAAAGCGCAGCCTGGGCGCCTCGGCCTTGCCCGGATCCAGTTTTATTTTCAGGCGTTCGCTCAGGACGTCGAGGTCGAACACGAGTACGGCGTCGACGACGCGCCGCGCGTGTTTCGTATGGCCCCAGATGTCCATCCCGGCCGGCGCGAAATACATATGCCGCGGCACGTGTTCGACCGGGCAGGGGCGATCCGGATGAAGGCGCGGCTCGCATGCACCCCCGTGCTCTTCCAGCACCACGCTGAGGCGCGGATGGTCGCGATGCGGCAGGATGCTCGTGCCTTCACCGTCGCAGTCGTAGCCGGTGACGACGAGCTCGACGCCACTCCACGCGCGCCGTGCCTGCGACATGTCGACGATGTTGTGGGGAAGCGGGGGCATGACCAATGGGGCGTGAATAATGTTCTCCTAAGACTGGCAGCGCCGATTCGGCGCAGCAGGAATGAACTATCGACAGCAGGATTGAACATTGTCGCGCCGATATCGGATTGGTATCGTTCTGTCTCCGACGCCTGGGCGCCAGGACGATTCTGCTGGCCGCGCGTCGTGCGCGCTAGTACCGTTCCCGGACACGCTGTGTTGCGGAACCAGGAACGCTGAAGCGCGCCATCGCGCCTGGCGCGACAACACTGAGATCGATATGAGCGAGGAGATTTGATGGCAGGAGCAAGCCTGGGACAGACGATCGGACCCGTGGTCGTCCTGATGGGGGCGGCCGTGATCGCCGTGCCGCTCTTCAGAAGGCTCGGCCTGGGAGCGGTGCTCGGCTATTTTGGCGCGGGCATCCTGGTCGGGCCGTCGGTGTTCGGCCTGTTCACTGACGCCCGGTCGATCCTGCATATCTCCGAGCTGGGCGTGGTGATGTTCCTGTTCGTGATCGGGCTGGAACTGCGGCCGCACAAGCTGTGGGCGATGCGCGGCCAGATCTTCGGCCTGGGGCTGGCCCAGGTTGCCGCCGCGACCGCCGCGCTGGCGCTGACCGGCTATGCGGTGTTCGGCCTGTCCGGGCCGGCCGCCTTCGTCGCCGGGGCGGGTTTCGTGCTGTCCTCCACCGCCGTCATCATGACGGTACTGCAGGACCGCGGCGAGATCGCGACCGAGCAGGGGCAGAAGTCGGTCGCCATCCTGCTGTTCGAGGACTTGATGATCGTGCCGCTGCTGGCGGTGGTCGCTTTCATGTCGCCGCTGTCCGGCGGCCAGTCGGGGTGGTCCGGCGTGCTGCTGGCGGTGGCCGCCGTGGCGGCGCTGCTGGGCGTGGCGCGCTGGGGCCTCGACCCGTTCTTCGCCTTGCTGGCCAAGGCGCGCACGCGCGAAGTGCTGACCGCCGGCGCGCTGCTGGTCGTGCTGTGCGCGGCGCTGCTGATGGAATACGCGGGCCTGTCGATGGCGATGGGCGCCTTCCTGGCCGGTGTGATGCTGTCGAGTTCCAGCTACCGGCACCAGATCGAAAGCGATATCGAACCGTTCCGCGGCCTGCTCATGGGATTGTTCTTTTTGGCGGTCGGCATGTCGCTCGACCTGTCCATCGTCGCCGCCGAGTGGCCGCTGCTGCTGGCGATGCTGTTCTGGTTCATGGTCGCGAAAGGCGTCGTGGTGCATGCGGTCGCGCGCCTGTTCGGCGCCTCCAACCGCGAGGCCCTGCACCGCACCTCGATGTTCCTGCAGGGCGGCGAGTTCGCCTTCGTGCTGTACGCCGCGGCCCTGTCGGCCGGCGTGCTCGACGAGCGCGAGAACGCCTTGTTCGCCACCGTCGTGATCCTCTCGATGGCGGTATCGCCCCTCCTGACGCTCGTGGCCGACCGCTTCCTGCGCCTCGAGAAATCGATGGACGGCGTCGAGCATGCGCGCGACCTGAAAGGGCGGGTTCTCGTCATCGGCTTCGGTCGTTTCGGCCAGATCGCCTCGCAGGTGCTGCTGTCCAAGGGTGTCAGGCTGACGGTGATCGACAAGGATCCCGACCGCATCCGCGTCGCGCAGCGCTTCGACTTCAAGGTGTTCTTTGGCGAGGGCACCAGGCTGGAGACCATGCGCCATTCCGGCGCCGCCGAAGCCGATGCGATCATGGTCTGCGTCGACGAGCCCAAGGCCGCGAGCGAGATCGTGGCGCTGGCGAAGCGCGAGTTCCCGCAGGCCCGGCTGCTGGTGCGCAGCTACGATCGCGACCATGCCCTTACCCTGATCCGGGCCGGCGTCGATTTCCAGATCCGCGAGACCGTCGAATCGGCCTACCTGATGGGCGCCGAGGGCCTGCGCGCGCTGGGCGTTGCCGAAGCCGCCGTGAAGGAGGCGGCGGACGATACCCGCCGGCGCGATGCCGAGCGGCTGGCCGCGCAAATCGATGGCGACGAGCTGTCGGGCCGCGATCGCCTGCACCTTCCCGTGATGCCGCAACCGCTGGGCAAGCCGTCGGCCTAGCCGAAGGTATCATCTCAGCGACGCCGCATGGCACAACCGGGAGCATCGTAGTGGATATCGAAGAGCTGCAGACATTCGTGGAGGTCGCCGACGCCGGCGGCATTTCGGCGGCGGCGCTCCGGCTGGGCGTATCGAAGTCAATCGTCAGCCGGCGCCTGGCCCGGCTCGAGGAGGAGCTGGGCATCCAGCTGCTGTCCCGCACCACCCGCGGCGCCGCGCTTACCGAGGCCGGCACGACCTTCCGCGACTACGCGGCCAGGGTCTGCGCCGAGATCGCCCTGGCGCGCGAGACGATCCTGCCCGCCGGCGAACTGCGCGGACGCCTGCGCATCGCCGCGCCGCTGTCGTTCGGGCCGACCCACTTCGCCCCGGTGCTGGCGGAGATGGCGCGGCTTCACCCGCGGCTGCATGTCCACACCTGCTACAGCGATCACAACGTCGACCTCATCGCGGACGGCTACGACTGCGCGATCCGGCTCGGCTACCTGCAGGATTCCAACCTGGTGGCGCGGCGGATCGGGCCGATCTATGGGCACACCGTCGCGAGTCCCGCCTACATCGCCGTCCACGGGGGGCCCGAGACGCCGGACCAGCTGCTGTCGCACCAGGCTCTGATGCAGGGCACCGAGGCATGGCAGTTCATGGATGGCGACAAGATCGTGTCGGTGCGGCCGCAGGGCCGCTTCAAGGCCGACAACGGCACGGCGCTGGTCGCCGCCGCGCTGGCGGGACTGGGCATCGCCTATCTTCCCTATGGCCTGATGCATGAACACCTGGATGCCGGCACACTCGTCCCGGTCATGACGCGCTATCCGCCGCCGCCGGCCGGCGCCTACGTGGTGCGACCGCCCGGCCAGCATCCGGCGCGAAAGATCCGACTCCTGACCGATCTGCTGGTGGCGTATTTCGACACCAAGCCGCCGATCGCCAGCGCCTGGCCCCGCGCCTAGTTTTTTTAATCCGATAATGGAGACAACCATGATTGACATGATCATCGAGCAGCGCCGCCGCAGCCTGGGCGGCAGTTTCGAAGTCGGCCGCGTGCTGCCTTTCGCCAAGCGGCGCATGGTGGGGCCGTTCATCTTCTTCGACCACATCGGGCCGATCGACCTGGCGCCGGGACTCGACCGCAGCGCCGACGTGCGCGCGCATCCGCACATCGGCCTGTCGACCGTCACTTACCTGTTTTCGGGCCAGATCATGCACCGCGACAGCCTGGGTTATGAGTTGCCGATCCATCCGCACGAAGTCAACTGGATGACCGCGGGCAGCGGCATCACGCACAGCGAACGCTTCGAGCATGCGCGGGTGCACGGCGACCGCCTGCACGGCATCCAGGCCTGGGTCGCGCTGCCCGATGGGATGGAAGAAATCGCGCCGTCGTTCTCGCACCATTCGGGCGCCGACCTGCCGTCCTGGCAGGATGGCGGCGTCACTGGACAGCTCATCGCCGGCAGCGCCTACGGCCTGAGCGCCGGCGCCAAGACCTGTTCGCCGCTGTTCTACGCTCATCTCGACATGCAGCCGGGATCGACCGCCGAGATCCCCTCCGGCTTCAAGGAGCGCGCGCTGTACATCGCCACCGGCGCGGTAGAGATGGACGGCATGCGCCACGAGAGCGGCCGCATGCTGGTGCTGGGTGCCGCGGCCTCGCGCGTGAAGGCGCTGGAGCACGCGACCGTGATGGTGCTGGGCGGGGAGCCGGTCGGCGAACGCCACCTGTACTGGAACTTCGTGTCGTCGTCCAAGGACCGCCTGGCGCAGGCGGCGGAGGACTGGAAAGCGGGCAGGATGAAGCTGCCGGATGCGGACGACAAGGAGTTCACCCCGCTGCCGGATGCGCCGCCACCGCCAGTCAGGGCATAGCCGTCATTCATTCATCACTTCCCTGAAAGGTCCTGCCTTGTCGACCGACCAATTCCTTATCGGCCTCGAGATGGATGTCGCCTATCCTGAATTCCAGGTCAGCCTGACGTTGCTGTCATCGACGCAGCTGAAATTCGAGATCAAGGACGGGCCGTTCGCCCGTGCCGAGATCGTCGCCATCCAGGTCGTCCCGCTGGGTAATGGCATGTTCGCCGTGAGCTGGCAGGAAAACAGCGGCGCCAGCGTCGTGAACGTCCAGGACTACGACCGTGGCGTGGTCCATTCGTATGCGACGCTGCCGGACGGCCGGTTCCTGCGCATGAAAGGCGCCATGACCGTCACCCGGTCCGCGCAAAAGGCGTCCGACGAGCGGCCGCAACGCAACAAGGCGCTGGTGCTCGAGGCAATGACCTCGCTGTTCCAGGCGCACGATGCGTCGGCGGTCGACCGCCTCTATGCCGCGGATTACATCCAGCACAATCCCGACATTCCGCAGGGGCGCGACGCCCTGCGGACGCTGGTGGCCGGCATGTCGAAAGAGGTGTACTACGAGCCGGGCATGATGGTGGCCGAGGGCGACCTCGTCGCCATTCACGGTCGCATTCGCGGCTGGGCCGAGGCGCCGCAGGTGGTGGTCGATCTGTTCCGCATCGAGGATGGCAGGTTGGCCGAGCACTGGGACGTGTTACAGGATGAGGCGCCGGTCAGGGCGTCCGGCAGTGTGCCGATGTTCGATCCTCGCGAAGGACAGCGTCTCCCTCGATGACGATGCGGCCGTTGCACGCGGCCGCGAACCCGTCTCTCGCATCGCCCTGGAACAGCGCAACGCTCGCACCCAGCGGCACCGGCTGGCGGAAGCGGCACCATACCGCTGCGAGCTCCTGGCCCGACACCCCCTGCAGCACCGAACATGCCTTCGCCAGCGTGTGCGCGCCGTGGATGATCGGCGTGCGCATGCCCATCAAACGCGCCGACCATGGCCACAGGTGGATCGGGTTCCAGTCGCCCGACAGGGCCGCATAGCGCCGCCCGGCGTCATGCGCGACCGTCCATTCGCCAAGCGCCTTGCCACCCGGTGCGTCGGACTGCGGCGCGGCGCGGCCGGAACGGCTGCCGCGCCGGATGAGATACGTGCTGTCACATGAAAAGGCCAGGCGCTCGCCATCGAAGGCGCGCGTCTCCAGCACGGCGTGCAAGGCGCCGTTTGGGGCAGGGGGCGGCAGTTGTACAGTGGTCGTCAGCGCCAGCGGCGCATCGAGCACGACCGGGCCATGCATCGCCAGCCGGTTCTCGACGTGGATGAGTCCAGGAATGCGAAACGGGATTGGCTTGGCGAGCATGGTCGCCAGCTGCGCGCGCTGCGCCAGCAGGTACAGGAAGGTCAGCGGCACTGTATCGTTCCTGAATCCAAACGCGGCGTTATAGCGGCGCACGTGATCGGCGTCGATCCGGTCGAGGCGCCATGTGGAGCGAACCTGGCCGGTCGACGAGCGCGCCGGACGCTTGAGCAGCGCCCGCAGCAGCATGGCTGCGCCAAAAGGAGGAAGCGAAGGTAGGGAAGATGGGGGCGGAGTGCTCATCCGCGCAGGATAGCATCTGCCTTCGCATCGCCGCCCTCGGATGCTGACGCAGCAGGATCGTGCTGCCAACCGCAGGAACCGTCATTGTCGCTCGATTAACGCATTGCTACCTTATTGGTTCCCAGGCGCGCCCCGGCGCTTGGCTAATTTAAGGGATAGACCAAATGAGCAAGAATGGACTCAAGGCGCTCCTGCGTCCGGAAGACAGCATCGTCGTCCTCATCGATCACCAGCCGTTCCAGTTCGCCTGCCTGAAGAGCCACGAACCAACCATGATCATGAATAATGTGGTTGGCCTAGCCAAGGCGGCAAAAGTCTTCAATGTGCCGACAATCCTGACCACCGTGCTGGAAGAGCGCGGCGGCTACATCATCAAGGAGCTGCAGGCTGTGTTCCCGGAACAGAAGCCGATCGATCGCACCTTCATCAACACCTGGGAAGACAAGAAGGTCACCGACATCGTGAAAAAGAGCGGCCGCAAGCAGCTGGTGCTGGCCGGCCTGTACACCGAGATCTGCCTGGCGATGCCGGCGATCCAGGCCGCGGGCGAAGACTACGACGTGTTCGTCGTCACCGACGCATCCGGCGGCGTGAGCGAGGAAGCGCACGACATGGCGGTGCGCCGCATGGTCGCAGCCGGCTGCACGCCGATCACCTGGTTCGCCGTCGTGTCCGAATGGCAGCGCGACTATGCGCGCGAGAGCACGCTCGAGGGCGTCACCAACATCATCTACGAAAACGGCGGCGCCGCCTCGGTGGCCCTGTCGTGGGAAACGCAACTGCTCACCGCGCCCCGTGCCAAAAATTAACCTGGCTGGATTGCCCTTGAGTTAACGTAAGAATCGTCGTTCCCGGCCTCGTCGGCCACCTTGGCGGGAACCTAATTCTGCAAACGTTTCGACGACGTTAGCAGAACTTGGGTTCCCGCCTGCGCGGGAACGACGTGGTGGCTATTCTTAACCTAACGCCATCAAGGTCTGACCGGATTGCGGGGAACGGCCAGGCCGTCCCCCGCGGAGCAAGGACTCAGGCCGCCTTGGCCTGGGTCACGCGCCGCGTGATGTGCGCCAGCGCAGCGTCGACCTGGTCGATCAGGATCAGGCACAGGTCGCCCTCGTTGAGGCGATCCAGCGCGCGGTCGATGGCGACGAACTCGCCATTGATCTCTTCCATGTGCGAGGTGCGGGTGGCGCCGGCCAGGCCCGCGCGTAGCAGCGCGATCACTTCGCCGTCGGCGCGGCCGCGCTGGCACTGGTCCTGGTACAGCAGCACGTCGTCGAAGGACTTGCCGAGGATTTCGGTCTGCTGGCGGATGTCCTGGTCGCGGCGGTCGCCGGCGCCGCTGATCACCACCGAACGGCGCTTGGCCGGCATGCTTTCGACGGCATTGACCAGGGCCGCGATCGCGTCCGGGTTGTGGCCGTAGTCGGCGATGACGGTCGCGCCACGGTAGTCGAACACATTGAAGCGGCCCGGCGCATTGTCGCTCTCGCCCACGAAAGTCTTGAGGCCCAGGCGGATCGCGTCCCACGCCGTGCCGGTTGCCCAGGCAGCGGCGACGGACGCCATCACGTTCTCGACCTGGAAGCCCACCACGCCGCCGCGGGTGATCGGCACTTCGCGCAGGTCGATGCGCTCGACGAATTTGCCCTGCGCCGCCACCAGGTGGCCGTCCTCGACGAACACCACGCGCCGGCCCTGGGCGCGGTGCATCGCCATGATCGGGTTACCGACGTCCTGGGCGAAGAAGGTGACTTCGCCGCGGGTCTTCTCGGCCATCGCCGCCACGGTCGGGTCGGCGGCGTTGAGCACCGCCATGCCGCCCACGGCCACGTTCTGCACGATCACGCGTTTCAGCACCGCCAGGTCTTCCAGGGTCGTGATGTAGTTCAGGCCCAGGTGGTCGCCGGCGCCGATATTGGTCACCACCGCCACCTGGCACTTGTCGAAGGCCAGGCCTTCGCGCAGCAGGCCGCCGCGCGCGGTCTCGAACACGGCGGCGTCGACGTCCGGGTGCAGCAGGACGTTGCGCGCGCTGCGCGGGCCGCTGCAGTCGCCGCTGTCGATGCGGCGGCCTTCGATGTAGACGCCGTCGGTATTGGTCATGCCGGTGCGCAGGCCCGAGGCGGTGAGCAGGTGCGCGATCAGGCGCACGGTCGTGGTCTTGCCGTTGGTGCCGGTCACGGCCACCACCGGGATGCGGCCGTCGTCGCCATCCTTGAACAGGGTGTCGATGATCGCTTCGCCGATCGCGCGCGGCTTGCCGAACGACGGCGCCAGGTGCATGCGCAGGCCCGGCGCGGCATTGACTTCGACGATGCCGCCGCCGACGTCTTCCATGGGCTTGAGCACGCTGTCGGCCACCAGGTCGACGCCGCAGATGTCCAGGCCGATCATGTGGGCTGCCGCGATCGCGCGCTCGGCCACTTCAGGATGGACGTCGTCGGTCACGTCGGTGGCGGTGCCGCCGGTCGACAGGTTGGCGTTGTTGCGCAAGACCACGCGCTGGCCCAGGCTCGGCACCGAGTCGGCGTTCATCCCCTGCTGCACCAGGGTGCCCAGGGCGATGTCGTCGAAGCGGATCTTGGTCAGCGAGGTTGCGTGGCCATCGCCGCGGCGCGGGTCGCGATTGACTTCGTCGACCAGCTCGCGCACCGTGTGCTTGCCGTCGCCGATCACCTGCGGCGGCTCGCGGCGCGCGGCGGCCACCAGCTTGTCGCCGACCACCAGCAGGCGGTAGTCGTGGCCCGGCAGGTAGCGTTCGACCAGGATGTCGTCGCGGAATTCGCTGGCGGCCTTGAAACCGGCGTCGAGCTGTTCGCGGGTGGTGACGTTGACC
>DDKG01000026.1 GCA_002339265.1 Massilia sp. UBA2604
CGGCTGCGCTACGACGAGGTGTCGTACTTTTCGTGCGAGCTGTTCGGCCAGGCCTTCCAGGTCGTGGGCCACCCCGAGGCCGGCCGCGAGCATGCGCGCCTGGGCCAGCCGGAGAGCGGTTCATGGGGATGCCTGTACCTGGACCACGAAGTGCCGCGCGCCCTGTTCTCGACCGGACGTCCGGCCGCCGAGACGCGCGCGGTCGAATCGCTGATCCGCTACCGCACCAACATCGGCTGGGCCTGCAAACGCCTGCATGAACCGGGGTTTTCGATCACCGACATCCCGAGCCAGACGGCGCTGATCCTGCAGGGCGGCGGGGCACTGGGCGCCTTCGAGTGCGGCGTGGCCCAGGCGATGGAGGAGGCTGGCGTCCACCCCGACATCGTGGCCGGGGTCTCGATCGGCGCTTTCAATGGCGTCATCATTGCGGCCAACCCGGGCAATGCGGCGGGCGCACTAAAGGATTTCTGGCGCCGGCTGTCGCTGGACATGCCGCAACTGGCCGACGCGCTGGTCGACGACCGCGCGCGCCGCCTGCTCGGCTCGTGGCAGACACTGGCCTTCGGCGTGCCGGCCTTCTTCAAGCCGCGCTGGGCCGCTCTGCCGTTTGCCGCCGAACCGCCGATGGGCTGGACCAGCTTCTACGATCCGGCGCCGGTCAAGGAGTTATTAAAGCGCTACGTCGATTTCGACGCTCTCAAGTCGAGTCCGGTGCGCCTCTTGGTCAGCGCCGTCAATGTCGAAACCGCGCGCCTGGAAGTGTTCGACAGCTACGTCGACGACCTGACGCCCGAGCATATCCTGGCCAGCGGCAGCCTGCCGCCGGGCTTTCCGTGGACGACGATCGATGGCCAGCACTATTGGGATGGCGGGATCATCAGCAATTCGCCGCTGGAGATGCTGCTCGAACGTTCGGGCACGGCGCGCAAGCGCATCTTTATCGTCGACCTGTTTCCCGACACCCGCTCCTTGCCGACCAGCCTGATGGAAGTGCTGGGGAGGCGCGACGAAATCGTGTTTGCCGAGCGCATTCGGCGCGATAGTGTGGAGGCGGGGCTGGTGCGCGACTTCCACAAGCTGGTCGAGAGCATCCTGACCCATGCCAGCACCCCGGCCCAGGCCGACTGGGTGCGCGAGTGGCCGACCTATATCCAGCTGATGGGGGACCGCGATGCGCCGCCGGCGATCACGCGCATCGTGCGCAAGGGGAGCGATTGCGAGTCGGCGTCGCGGGATTACGACTTTTCAGCGACCTCGATCGCGCGCCATATGGAGGAGGGATATGCCGCTGCGCGCGACGCGCTGTCGACCCGGAAGCAATAACTTTCTTTAACGCGGTCCAGCAAGCGGTCTCGGATGTTAGCGCAAACGCATAAGCTGGTACAGTAATTGTCGCCTCCAATGGGGGCGGGCCAGATGTGCTAACATCGTACAACATTGCCATCCACTAAAGAAACGTTTCCGACATGAACAAAGCAAGTATCGAGGCCATCCGAGAATCGATGGAGCACGGCAAACCCACCATGGTGGACGTCGCCAAGCTCGCCGGGGTGTCCGCGATGACTGTTTCGCGCGTCATGAACGGCAAGAGCCTGGTGCGTGAAAGCACGCGTCGCAAGGTGGCCGAGGCGGTCGCGGCGCTCAACTACACGCCGAACCAGGAAGCGCGCAACCTGGCCGGCTCCAAGCCGATCCGCGTCGGTTTCTTGTACAGCAACCCGAGTGCGGCTTACCTCAGCGAATTCCTCGTGGGCCTGCTCAACCAGTCCGGCCTGAACAACGTCCAGTTGTTCGTCGAGAAGTGCGAGGCCGGCAACCACGAGATCGAGCATACCCAGCGCCTGATCAACAATGGCCTGGACGGCGTGATCCTGCCGCCGCCGCTGTGCGACAGCGTGGCCGTGCTGGAATGCGTGGCCAAGGCCGGCATCCCGGCGGTGGTCGTGGCCTGCGGTTCGCCGGCGCCGGGCGTCGGCGCCGTCAGCATCGACGACTACGAAGCGGCGCGCTTCATGGCCCGTCACCTGATCGCGCTGGGCCACCAGCGCATCGGCTTCATCGTCGGCCATCCGAACCAGACCGCCAGCGCGCGCCGCCTGGACGGCTACCGCAAGGCGATCGCCGAGAAGGGCGCCGACGCCTCCGACGAGCTGGTGGTGCAGGGCATGTTCACCTACCGCTCCGGACTGGACGCGGCCGAGCAACTGCTGGCGCTGCAAGACCGGCCGACGGCGATCTTCGCCAGCAACGACGATATGGCGGCCGCCACGGTCGCGGTCGCGCACCGCCTGGGCCTGGACGTGCCGGGTGACCTGACCGTCACCGGGTTCGACGACACCGCCCTGGCGACCACGATCTGGCCCGAGCTGACCACCGTGCGCCAGCCGATCGCCGGCATGGCGCGCGAGGCGGTGCAGGCGCTGGTGCGTCGCGTGCGCGCGCTGCGCGAGGAAGAACCGGCCGAGCCGGAGCAGACCCATATGGACTTCGAGCTGGTGCGGCGCCAGTCCGACGCCGCCCCGCGCATCCGCCCGCCGGCACGCTTGCCGTCGGTAGCGAAAGCGCGTTGATCGCCTCTGCCGGGGTGCGCGAGTGAGCGCGCATCCGGCAAATCCGGTCCCCATGAAATCCATTTCAATAATTCGTTGACAACCGTCGGAGCACCCGCTTAGACTGGGATGATTGCGCTAACAATCCTGTTAATGGATTCATCTGCGCAAGCATAATACTCAGAATAATCTGGAGACGACCATGACGGCATTCGCCGACCCGACGCCGGGCTACGCGACCTATCCGGACCTGCGCGACAAGCGGGTCGTGATCACTGGAGGCGGTTCCGGGATCGGCGGTGAACTGGTGCGGGCCTTCGTCGGCCAGGGCGCGCGGGTCTGGTTCCTCGACATCGCGGATGCGCCCGGACAGGCCCTGGCTGCGGCACTCCATGCAGCGCCTCATGCGCCACGCTTCCTGCACTGCGACCTGCTTGACCTCGATGCGCTGGCCGCCAGCTTCGCCGCCATCGAGCACGAAGCCGGCGGCATCGACATCCTGCTCAACAACGCCGCCAACGACGACCGCCACCGCATCGAGGATGTGACGCCGGCCTACTGGGAAAACCGGATGGCGGTCAACCTGCGCCACCAGTTCTTCTGCGCCCAGGCGGCAGTGGGTTCGATGCGGCGCCAGCAGGCCGGCGTGATCCTCAATTTCGGTTCGATTTCCTGGCATCTGCCGCACACCGAACTGGCGCTGTACATGACGGCCAAGGCCGCGATCGAGGGGCTGAGCCGCGCCCTGGCGCGCGACCTGGGGCCGGACCAGATCCGCGTCAACACCGTAGTGCCGGGCGCCGTGCGAACCCCACGCCAGGAAGCCCTGTGGCACACGCCGGACGAGGAAAACCGCATCCTGGCCGGCCAGTGCCTGCCGGCGCGGGTCGAGATGCAGGACGTGGCCGCGCTGTCGCTGTTCCTCGCTTCAAACAATGCGCGCCGCTGCAGCGGGCGCGAATACTTCGTCGATGCGGGCTGGTACGGCGCATGACGGCGTCAATAAAAAAGGAGACAAGCATGAAACATCGCATCACGAAGGTGGCTGCCGCGGTCGGAATGGGTTGCGCGCTGCTGTTCACGTCCGCCCCGAGCATGGCCGACGCCAAGAATCCCAAGATCGGCTTCTCGATCGACGACCTGCGGCTCGAACGCTGGACCCGCGACCGCGATTACTTCATCGGCGCCGCCGAGAAGCTCGGCGCCAAGGTCTATGTGCAGTCGGCCGACGCCAGCGAGCAGCGCCAGATCGCCCAGATCGAGAACCTGATCTCGCGCGGCGTCGACGTGCTGGTGATCGTGCCCTATAACGCCACGGTGTTGAACAATGCCATCCGCGAGGCGAAGAAGGCCAAGATCAAGGTGCTGTCGTACGACCGCCTGATCCTGAATGCCGACGTCGACGCCTACATCTCGTTCGACAACAAGGCGGTGGGCGAGCTGCAGGCGCAGTCGATCGTCGCCCTCAAACCGAAGGGCAATTACTACCTGCTGGGCGGGGCGCCGACCGACAACAACGCCAAGATCCTGCGCGAGGGCCAGATGAAGGTGCTGCAGCCGCTGATCGACAAGGGCGACATCAAGGTGGTCGGCAGCCAGTGGGTCAAGGACTGGAGCGCGTCGGCGGCGATGTCGATCGTCGAGAATGCGCTGACCGCCAACGGCAACAAGATCGACGCCGTGGTCGCGTCCAACGACGCTACGGCCGGCGGCGCGATCCAGGCGCTGGCGTCGCAGAAGCTGGCCGGCAAGGTGCCGGTCTCGGGCCAGGACGCCGACCTGGCCGGGGTGCGGCGCGTGATCGCCGGCAGCCAGGCCATGACCGTCTACAAGCCGCTCAAGACCATCGCCACCAGCGCCGCCACCCTGGCCGTGCAATTGGTGCGCAATGAAAAGCCGGCCTATAACTCCCAGATCAATAATGGCTACAAGCAGGTCAGCACTGTCCTGCTCAAACCCATACTGCTGACCAAGTCGAACGTCGACGTGCTGGTGAAGGATGGGTTCTATACCCAGGGCCAGCTGGCCGGAAAATAAACCCGGCTCTCTCCTTTCCCCGTCCCCGCTGCTGCGGGCCGGGGATTTTTTCACGCGTTGGAAAATCTTGCGATGTCGGGCTATCTGCTTGAAATGAAGGGAATCGCCAAGCGATTCGACGGGGTGCCGGCGCTGGACGGCATCGACCTGGCGATCCGGCCCGGTGAATGCGTCGGCCTGTGCGGCGAGAACGGGGCCGGCAAGTCGACCCTGATGAAAGTGCTGTCGGCGGTCTACCCGCACGGCAGCTGGGATGGCGAGATCGTGTGGGACGGCCAGCTGCTCCGTGCGCGCTCGGTGCGTGAGACCGAGGAGACCGGGATCATCATCATCCACCAGGAACTGATGCTGGTGCCCGAGCTGTCGGTGGCCGAGAATATCTTCCTCGGGAACGAGATCACCTTGCCGGGCGGCCGCCTCGACTACCCGGCCATGAACCGGCGCGCCGAGGAAATCCTGCGCGGCCTGCGCCTGCCGGACGTGAACGTGGTGGTGCCGGTGAAGCACTACGGCGGCGGCCACCAGCAACTGATCGAGATCGGCAAGGCGCTGAACAAGAATGCGCGGCTCTTGATCCTGGACGAGCCGTCGGCCTCGCTCAGCGCGTCCGAGATCGAGGTGCTGCTGGCGACGGTGCGCGACCTGAAGGCGCGCGGCGTGGCCTGCGTCTACATCTCGCACAAGCTCGAAGAAGTCGCGGCCATTTGCGACACCATCGTCGTCATCCGCGACGGCAAGCACATCGCCACCACGCCGATGCCGCAGATGAGCGTGGACCGGATCATCGCCCAGATGTGCGGGCGCGAGATGAACCAGATGTACCCAATGCTCCCGCATGACATCGGTGACGTCGTGATGGAAGCGCGCCACATCACCTGCTACGACCCTGAGAACCCGCGCCGCAAGAAGGTCGACGACGTGTCGTTCCAGGTGCGGCGCGGCGAAATCCTCGGCATCGCCGGCATCGTCGGCGCCGGCCGCACCGAGCTGGTGACGGCGATCTTCGGCGCCTATCCGGGCCGCCACGAGGGCGAGGTCTGGCTCGAAGGCCGGCAAGTCGACACCTCGGATCCCTTGAAGGCGATCCGCGCCGGCTTCGCCCTCGTGCCCGAGGACCGCAAGCACCAC
>DDKG01000123.1 GCA_002339265.1 Massilia sp. UBA2604
TCGCTGGCCGCGCTCGCGGCCATGCTCGATCCCGACCGCATCGCGGCCGCGATGGGCCTGTTTCTCGTCGGCGTGAACGGCTACAGCCAGTTCTACGCCATCTACGTCGGCATCCGCCTCGCTACCGCGGGGTTGGCGCTGTTGGCGGCCAGGCAGGGCGACCAGCCCATCCTCGGCGACCTTACTGCCCTGTTCCTCCTGGCCCAGCCGGCCGGCCGCCTCGTCGCGGCTTTCGCGATCGGCTTGCCCACGGGGGTATTATTAGTCGTCTGCGCGGTTGAACTGCTGGCAGGACTTGCCCTGCTCGCGTTGCGACCGCGGGGTAAATTCCTGTCGCCATGAACTCCGCACTCCAACAAGCCTCCCGCATCATCGTCAAGGTCGGTTCCTCCCTCGTCACCGACGAGGGAAGGGGCCTCGACCATACCGCCATCGCCCGCTGGGCAGCACAGATCGCCGCGCTGCGCGCGCTCGGCAAGGACGTCGTCCTGGTCAGCTCGGGCGCCATCGCCGAGGGCATGCTGCGCCTCGGTTTCGGCAAGCGCCCGACCGACATCCATGAATTGCAGGCCTGCGCCGCCTGCGGCCAGATGGGCCTGGCCCAGATTTACGAATCCAGCTTCAGCGCCCACGGCGTCAAGACGGCGCAAGTGCTGCTGACGCACGCCGATCTGGTCGACCGCGAACGCTACCTGAATGCGCGCTCGACCTTGACCACCCTGCTGCGCCTGAACGTGGTCCCGATCATCAACGAGAACGATACCGTCGTCACCGACGAGATCAAGTTCGGCGACAACGATACCCTTGGCGCCCTGGTCGCCAACCTGATCGAGGCCGATGCGCTGGTGATTCTCACCGACCAGCCCGGCCTGTACTCGGCCGACCCGCGCAAGGACCCGAACGCCCAGCTGATCGAGCAGGCCCAGGCCGGCGACGTGGCCCTGGAAGCGATGGCCGGCGGCGCCGGCAGCAGCATCGGCAGCGGCGGCATGCTGACCAAGGTGCTGGCCGCCAAGCGCGCGGCGCGCTCCGGCGCCCATACCGTGATCGCCTGGGGCCGCGAGCCGGACGTGCTCACGCGCCTGGCCGGCGGCGAGTCGATCGGCACCCAATTGCTGGCCGCCACCGGGCGCCTGACGGCGCGCCGCCAGTGGATGGTCGACCACCTGCATACCACGGGCGAAGTCGTGATCGACGCCGGCGCGGCGGCCAAGTTGACTGGCGAAGGCAAGTCTCTCTTGCCGATTGGCGTCCTGGCCGTGAACGGAGAATTCGGCCGCGGCCAGGTGATCACCTGCGTCGACGAGGCCGGCAAGCCGCTGGCGCGCGGGCTGACCAACTATGCCAGCAGCGAGGTGCGCCGTATCATGCGCCACTCGTCGAGCGAGATCGAACGCATCCTGGGCTTTGTCGAAGGGCCGGAACTCGTGCATCGCGACAATATGGTGCTGTTGTAGAGGTGAGCGCTCGCTTGCCGTCATAACGTGATCAGGCGCGCCTCCAGCCAGGAGGTGCGCCATTTTTTTTGAAAGAAGACATGCCGAAAAGTCCGCTCGCCGTCGTCCAGGCCCAACTCGACGCCTACAACGCCAAGAACCTCGACGCCCTGATGGCTACCTATGCGCCGGACGCGCAGCAGTTCGCCCTGCACGGCGACCTGCTGGCAGAAGGCCACGACCAGATCCGCCCGCGCTACGAGATGCGCTTCGCCGAACCCGACCTGCACGCGCGCCTGCTGTCGCGCACCGTGCTCGGCAACTTCGTCACCGACCTGGAAATCGTCACCCGCAACTTCCCCGAAGGGAAGGGGACTGTGGAAATGCTGTGTGTGTACGAGGTGATCGACGGGCGCATCGTGCGCGCCTCCTTCGCCACCGGCGAAACCCGGATTTAAGTCGCCGCGTTGGCGGCGGCCACCGCCGGATCGAGCACGCCCGCGGGCGCCGGCGTCTTGTCCTTGAACTCGCACAGGTCGGCGATCAGGCAATTCCAGCATTTCGGCTTGCGCGCCACGCAGGTGTAGCGGCCGTGCAGGATCAGCCAGTGGTGGGCGTCGTGCAGGAAGTCCTTCGGTACGAATTTCAGCAGCTTCTGTTCGACGATGTCGACGTTCTTGCCGGGCGCGATCTTCGTGCGGTTCGATACGCGGAAGATATGGGTGTCGACCGCCATGGTTGGCTCGCCGAAGGCGGTATTGAGCACCACGTTGGCCGTCTTGCGGCCGACGCCCGGCAGCGACTCCAATGCCTCGCGCACCGGCGGCACTTCCCCTCCGTACTGCTCGACCAGGATCTGGCAGGTCGCCATCACGTTCTTCGCCTTGGTGTTGTACAGGCCGATGGTCGAGATATAGGTCTTGAGCTCGTCGATGCCGAGGTCGAGGATGGCTTGCGGCGTGTTCGCCACCGGGAACAGGCGGCGCATGGCCTTGTTGACGCCGACGTCGGTCGACTGGGCCGACAGCAGCACCGCGATCAGGAGTTCGAACGGCGTCGTGAATTCGAGTTCGGTGGTCGGTTTCGGATTGGCGGCGCGAAAGCGGGTAAAGATTTCCAGGCGTTTGGCGGGATTCATCGGGGTCAGTTCTTGGATTCGTTGCCGGCCGCCTTCAGGCGTGCGCGTTCCATGGCGGCGGCGATGATGGCGCGCTTGCGCTCCTTCTCGGCCAGTTCTTCCGGGGTGTTCGTTACTTCGGCGGTCACCGCGCGCATCTTTTCCACGGCCTTGGCGGCCAGGCGGGCGTCGTTCTCCTCGCGTTCGCGCTGCAGGCGCGCGGTGCGGAAGTCGTGGCGCTCGCGCGCGGCGTCGGCGTCCTGTTGCGACCAGGCGTCCCAGCCGGTGCGCTCGCCGGTGACGGGAATCATCGCAATGCAGTCGACCGGGCACGGTGCGACGCACAGGTCGCAGCCGGTGCACAGGCTCGGCAGGATGGTGTGCATCTGCTTGGCCGCGCCCATGATCGCATCGACCGGGCAGGCCTGGATGCACAGCGTACAGCCGATGCACAGCGACTCGTCGATGAAGGCGACCGGGCGCGGACGCTCGAGGCCATTGGCCGGGTTGATCGGGATGACCGGGCGTCCGGTCGCGGCGGCCAGGCGGCGCACGCCTTCCATGCCGCCCGGCGGGCACTGGTTGATCTCGGCCTCGCCGTGCGCCATCGCCTCGGCATACGGGCGGCAGGCGGGATAGCCGCATTTGGTGCACTGGGTCTGCGGCAGCAGGTCTTCGAGCTGGTCGGCGAGGGGCTTGGTCACGGGGGAGGGATCTGCTGGCGATTCAATCTGGTCAAGCCAACATTATCCGCCAAAACGGGGCGAGAGGCGACCGGCCGGGCTGTTGGCGAGCCCGGCTGTGCTCATCCATTCGCTACGTTGGAGAGCTAACAGACGACTTGTCACAATCCTGCTGTACTGTGGGCTCACGCTGACTCACCGGGGACGGAACATGAACGAGTTGATCGGGCCGCTGCTGTTCGCCGCCATTTTTTCGGCCGGGGATGGCTTGCAGCAGCGCGACGCCAGGGCGGCTGAGGATGCGCGCGCCGGACGCGCGCAGATCGCGCAACTGAGCCCGGCGCGCTACCGCAGCGTGGAGGAGACCGGAGGAGTGCGGCGCGGCGAACGCCTGCCGGCACGCTACCAGGCGCACCAGCACGTGGTCGAGGATTGGCGCGCCCTGCGCCTGTCGAAGCCGCCGCGTGGACACCAGTGGGTCGATGCCGGCGAAAGTTATGCGCTGGTCGCGATCGCGACCGGGCGCGTGGCGCAGGTGGTGATGGGCCGATGAACGCCGGGCGGTGAAGAAAAAAAGCCGTGGCATGCCACTATGCCGTTAAGTTAAGAGTAACCACCACGTCGTTCCCGCGCAGGCGGGAACCCAAGTTCTGCGAACGTCGGCGAAACGCTTGCAGAAATTAGGTTCCCGCCTTCGCGGGAACGACGATTTCTACGCTAACTTAACGGCATTAGTGGCATGCCACGGCTTTTGCTTTTGCGCTTTTGGATCAGGCGTTCGCGCGAATGAACTCCGTAATCTTCGGACACACGATCTCGCGCCAGCGGCGGCCCGAGAAGATGCCGTAGTGGCCGGCTTTCTCGACCACGAAGTCGTGCTTCTTGTCCTTCGGGATGCCGCTGCACAGGGTCAGCGCGGCGCTGGTCTGGCCCAGGCCCGAGATGTCGTCCAGCTCGCCTTCGACGGTGAGCAGGGCGACCGACTCGATGTCTTGCGGACGCACCAGCTGGCCGCCGACCTTCCAGGTGCCCTTCGGCAGGCTATAGTCCTGGAACACGGTCTTGATGGTATCGAGGTAGTACTCGGCCGGCATGTCGAGCACGGCGTTGTATTCGTCGTAGAACTTGCGGTGCGCCTCGGCCGAGTCGTCGTCGCCGCGTACCAGGTGCTGGTAGAACTCGCGGTGGCTCTGGGCGTGGCGGCCCGGGTTCATCGCGATGAAGCCGGCGTGCTGCAGGAAGCCCGGATAGACCTTGCGGCCAAAGCCCGGGTAATTGCCCGGCACCGCGTAGATCACGGTGTTCTCGAACCACGAATACGGCTTTTCGATGGCCAGGTCGTTGACCGCGGTCGGCGACTTGCGCGGATCGATCGGGCCGCCCATCATGGTCATCGTCTTCGGCAGCTTCGGATCCTTGTTGCTGGCCATCAGGGCGATCGCGGCCAGCACCGGCACCGTCGGCTGGCAGACCGAGATCACGTGCACATCCGGGCCCAGGTGGCGGATGAAGTCCTGCACGTAGAAGACGTAGTCGTCCAGGTGGAACGGGCCGTCGGCCAGCGGCACCATGCGGGCGTCGGTCCAGTCGGTGATGTAGACGTCGTGCTCGACCAGCAGCGCTTTCACGGTGTCGCGCAGCAGGGTCGCGTGGTGGCCGGACAATGGCGCCACCACCAGCACCGAAGGCTGGCCCAGGGCGGCGAAGGCGGCGTCGCCCATGTCTTTCTTGAAGTGCAGCAGCTTGCAGAATGGCTTGTCGACGACAATGCGCTCGACGATACCGACCTCTTCACCGTTGATGGTGGTGGTCTTGAGGCCGAAGGCCGGTTTTTCGTATTCCTTGCCGAGGCGGTACATCAGCTCGTAGCCGGCGGCGATACGTTGGGAAAATGGGGTGTGCGCAAACGGCGACACGGGATTGGAGAACAGTTTTGATGACGCATCGGCCCACTGCATCAGCGGGGTCAGGAAGGAGCGTTGCATCTCGTGCAGTTGATAAAGCATAAAGTAATCCTTCGTATTGACACTGCGCTAATATCGCCCGCGCATAAGCTTCGTCCGATTATAGGGGATTTGCATTGGCCGGTGGAAACAAGGCCTGCCGCTATCCCTTCTGCATGGTGCACTTGTAGCATATTTGCCCGGACAGGGTCCGTTGGGCGGCCCACATAAAGCAAAACGCCCCGCAGGGCGGGGCGCTTCAGGGGACTCTGTCGCCGCGATGTAACTGAACGCGGCGGAGGGATAGGGCTTTAGTCGAACACCGGGGTTTCGACGCCCAGGATCTTGTGCAGCTTCGGCGAGGTCGTCGTGTACTGCATATGGATCTTCTTGTCCGGGAAGATATATGGCGCGGCGCCGAAGGCGGCCAGCGCGGCTTCGTGGAAGCCCGACAGGATCAGCTTCTTCTTGCCTGGATAGGTGTTGATGTCGCCGACCGCGAAGATGCCCGGGACGTTGGTCTCGAACTTCTCGGTGTCCATCACCTTCAGTTGCTTGCGCTCGATGTCCAGGCCCCATTCGGCGATCGGACCCAGCTTCGGCGACAGGCCGAAGAACACCAGCAGCATGTCCAGCGGGACGCGGCGGGTGACGCCGTCGGCGCCGGTGACCTTCACTTCGGTCAGCTGGCCGTCTTTTTCGTCGAAACCGGTCACCTGGCCGGTGATCAGTTGCATCTCGTACTCGTCGCACAAGGCCTTCATCTTGGCGACCGACGCAGGAGCAGCGCGGAAGTCTTCGCGGCGGTGCACCAGCACGACCGACTCGGCCTTGCCGACGAAGTTCAGGGCCCAGTCCAGCGCGGAGTCGCCGCCGCCGCAGATGACGATGTTCTTGCCTTCGAAGCGTGCCGGATCCTTGACGCGGTAGAACAGCTGCTCGCCTTCGTACTTGTCGATGCCGTCGACCTTGATCGTGCGCGCCTGGAACGAACCGACGCCGGCCGCGATGAAGATGGTCTTGGTGATGAAACGGGTGCCGGTCGAGGTCTCGACGTTGAAACGCTGGTCTTCGCGGCGCTGGACGGTCGTGACTTCCTGGCCCAGGTGGAAGGTCGGCTCGAACGGCTCGATCTGCTTGAGCAGGTTGTCGGTCAGTTCCTGGCCGGTGCACACCGGGACGGCAGGGATGTCATAGATCGGCTTGTCCGGATACAGTTCCACGCACTGGCCGCCGACGGCCGGCAGCGAATCGATGACGTGGGCCTTGATTTCGAGCAGGCCGAGTTCGAAGACCTGGAACAGGCCGACCGGGCCGGCGCCGATGATCACGGCATCCGCTTCGATGGCGCCGGCGAAGGAACTGTTGGGAGCGATGCTGCCCGCTTCGTGGGTGGCACTGATAGTCATGCGCTTACTTCCTGTGATTTTTGATTGGTGAGGCGATGGCAGCCAGCACTGCCATGCAGAACGACCCCGGGCCGGCGCCGAACGGGCGGCGCAGCGGCGGTATTAGCGGGCCAGTTGGTCGAGTTTGTCCTTGACGTCTTTCCACTCTTCCGCGTCTGGCAGGGCCGGCTTCGTCTTGGTGATCGAAGGCCAGAAGCGCGACAGGTCGGCATTGATCTTGATGAACTGCTGCTGGTCGCCAGGCACGTCTTCTTCTGCATAGATCGCATTCACCGGGCACTCGGCGACGCAGACGGCGCAGTCGATGCACTCGTCAGGATCGATGGCGAGGAAATTCGGGCCTTCCCGGAAACAATCTACCGGGCATACATCGACGCAGTCGGTGTAACGACAACGGATGCACGATTCGGTGACAACGTGGGTCATAACAGTCCTATCAATTGGTGGGATGTCGCGTCGCCGGGCGCAAGAACGAAATAATAGGCCGGCCGGACAGAGCAAAGCACTGTATTTTAGGGCAATTCGGCTTTTCTCACAAATTCGCCTATATACACAATCTACATAAGCAAATGAAGGAGTATTCCGCACGAGCGTGCGGTTTTTGGATTGTCAACCCATCGCGTGACAGACGTTGACCGAGCTTAAGTCGGCAACGATGCGGGCTGCAACGGCCCTCTCAGGCGGACCGCCGCAAGTGCTCGAGCAGGTGCTGCCACTCGCCGCCGCTGCCGTCCTCGCGCAGGAACACGGTGTGGCAGCGCTTGCCATCCTCGACCGTGATTTCCCAGCGCGGCAGGTCGGCGCCCACCGCGCACTCGGGGTCGGCGCCGAAGAAGTCGAGGCGCCGCAGGAGGGTCTCGAGGGCCGGCCCATTGGTGAGGTGGGCGGTATCCAGCTCGTAAGACTCGGCAAGGCCGGCGAAGCCGCCGCAGGCGCGGGCGCTGATCTTCATGCCAGCATCGATGGATCGCTCGACTGGGCGGCCGCCGGCAAGCCCGGCAGCGCCGGCCCGTGGCGGCCGTGCTCGGCACACCAGCGCGCCAGCAGGCGGGCTTCCCCGGCCAGCACGCGCTCGGCGCAATCGTATTCGGCCAGCTGCATGGTGCCGCAGCAGGCGCGCCGGTCTTGCCGCGCGCCGGGCGCGTCGCACACCCGCGCCGCCAGGGGCAGGCCGGGCACGAACGACGCCGTGCCGTCCGCGCCGCCGCCATGGCCGGCCTCGACGACCTCGCGCCGGCTGAACTGGAGACGGATGGCGTCGGCATAGGCGGCCGGCTTGCCGTCGCTGGTCACGGCCTGGAGCATGGCATTGACCACGTCGGCATAGGTGGCGGCGGCATCCGGCGCGGCGATCAGGGCGCGCAGCAGCACCCCGGCCAGGTAGCCGGCCACCCGGTGCAGGACGGCTGCGCAGTCTTCGCGCTCGGGGTTGCGCTCATGGGCGAACAGGTCGGCCAGCACGTCGTAGACGGCGCCGGTGAACACCTGCGAGATGGCGTGCACCTGGGTGCCGGCCTCGCTCAGCTTGAGGTCGTTGTCGGCATTGCGCAGGCCGGTGCTGTTGCCGAGCGCCAGGCCGAACTGCTCGGCGATGTCGGTCAGGAAGGATTTGTCGTGCATGTCGGCCTTGGTCTGGGCGATCACGGCTTCGCACTGGTCGAGCTGGGACAGGGCCAGGAAGATCGCGGTGAGGTCGCCGAAGGCTTCGTGCAGGCCGCCGGTCTGGGGCGGGGCGTCGGCCTGCAGCCAGAGCGGCTTGATGCCGTCGAGCACCGCATGGGCGGTCTCGTGCGACACGATGTCGAACGAGCGGCAGGTGAACACCCGGTCGGTGGCGCCATTGGGGATGAAGTCGCCGAACTTGAGGCAGGCCTGGCTGCGGCTGTAGAAGGCGTTCATGACGTTCGGCAAGCCGTGCGGGAAGACCAGCACCGGTCGCGTGTCGGTGCTGCTGTTCCATTGCCAGGGCAGCGGCATCGTGTGGGCCTCGCCGGCGGCGGCCAGGGCGCGCCCGTACATGGTGAGCGTCTGGCGCACCACGACGAAGGTGTGGACGGCGTCGAACTGCGGGGTGTCGGGCTGGGTGACGAAGTCGCCGAAGGCGTTCGGCTCGACCGCGGCGATGCCCGGTTCGCCAGGCGCGATGCGGGCGTCGCGCGGGCCGGCCAGCACCACGCCGGGCAGGAAGGCCTTGCGCGTGCCGATTTCGCTGACCGAAGGATCTTGCTTCCACATCAGGACGCGGACGCCGAAGGCGTGCGGGGCCGGCTCGGCGGTCGGCGACTCGGCCGGCGATTCGGCCGACGGCGGCGCCGGATCGGGAGGGACGGGTTCTTCGAGCAGGCGCGCCGCGCGGTGCTGCTGGCGGTAGGGCGCGCTCGGGGTGGGGACGTAGCGTACCGCAGGCTGGGCGGCCTGCGGCGCATCGGGGGCGTCCGGCAACAGGCGGTTCGGCTGCACGACGGGGGTTTCCATGTCGACTCCTCGCGTAATGACGGGCTTACGCCTTCATCCTCGCGCTACCTGCTGGGCACGCTTTGATATCCGTCAATTGAGCCTCCGCGAGTCAGGCCTGTTGTAGCGGACTCTGGCATAGCCCGGCCGCAACTGGCATCATGGCGGATTGTTTGCAATCGATTCAGGAAGGATCAGTCAGATGGCGGAAATCAGCATCGTCCAGCAGCACAGCCTGAGCCCGGACGCGGCGCGTTCGGCAGCCGAGCAGGTGGCCCAGCGTATCGCGGCCGAATACGGGCTGGAATGCAGGTGGGACGGCGATGTGCTGCGCTTCGAGCGCAGCGGCGTGGAGGGGATGTTGACCCTGGAAGATCAGCGCGCCGCGATGCGCATCCGCCTGGGCTTCTTCATGGGCGCGTTCGCACCGGCCATCGAGGCCAAGGTGGCGGAGAAGATGCGCAAGACCTTCGCCGCCGCAGCGTAGGCGGACTTGGCGTGGGGTGGACGGCTCGGCCGTCCACGCGTCCAATCCACGCATGCGTCGCAACGACGCGTTGAATCAGCCCTTCAGTTCTTCGATCAGATCGATATATTGTTGCTGGGCTTCTTCCTGCGACGTACCTTGCAGGCCAGCCCAGGCGTCGTACTTGGCGCGCGCCACGAAATCGGTCATGCCCGGACGCTCGCCGGTCACGTCGCCGCTCGAACCCTGCTTGAACAGCGCGTAGATCTTCAGCAAGGTCATGTTGTCGGGACGCTCCGACAGGTTTTTCGAATCGGCCTGGGCCTGGTTGAACTGTTCCTGCAAGCTCATGGAAACTCCTGTGATGGTTAATTGCGGTATTGTCGCTTGGACAATGCGGCAAGCATCTTAGCGCAGGGTGTAGGCGGGCACGGGGAATCCGGCCGCACTTTAGAAGGGAAGTTCAAATGCCGCCGCCAGGACGGCGGAACCATGCGCCGCCGCAGGGCGGCGCACAGCAAATAGACTTAGACGCCCAGCAGGTCGACGTCGAAGATCAGGGTCGCGTTCGGCGGGATCACGCCGCCGGCGCCGCGCGCGCCGTAGCCCAGGGCGGCCGGAATGGTCAGGCGGCGCGAACCGCCGACCTTCATGCCCTGCACGCCTTCGTCCCAGCCGCGGATCACGTGGCCGGCGCCGAGCGCGAACTCGAACGGGTCGTTGCGGTCCTTGCTCGAATCGAACTTGGCGCCCAGGCTGCCGTCGTCGTTGCGCAGCCAGCCGGTGTAGTGCACGGTGACGTGCTGGCCAGCCTTGGCCTCGGCGCCTTCGCCGGTGACGAGGTCTTCGTATTGCAGGCCGGATTCGGTGGTGATGGTGGACATGGTCTTCCTTGTTGTTCAGATTGAATGACGATTGTAGTCGATGGGTCCATCCGGTGTCATCCCGTAGAATGACGGCATTGCACTCACCGCAGGAGATTCCATGCCGCACAGGACCGCCCCATGAACAGCGTATTGACCGCTTGCCGGCGCGCCCTGCGCGCGCAGTTCAGCGGCCGCATGCTGCTGCTGTCGCTGGCGCCGCTGCTGCTGGCGATCGCCCTGTGGAGCGTGGCGATGTGGCTGGGCCTGCAGCCCATGCTCGACTGGCTGCACGGCATGTTCGCCGACTACGGTGGTTTCGAGACCAGCGGCAGCATGCTCGAAATGGTGGGCCTGGGCATGCTCAAGGTCATGGTGGTGCCGCTGATGGCGATCGTGCTGCTGCTGCCGCTGATGATCGCATCGGCCCTGCTGTTCGTGGGCGTGGTGGCGATGCCGGCCATCGAAACCTATGTGAGCAAGCGCCACTATCCGGCGCTCGAGAAACGGGAGGGCGGTTCCTTCTTCGGCAGCGTGGCGATCAACTTGGGCAGCACCGCCGTATTCGCGCTGCTGTGGCTGTTCACCCTGCCGCTGTACGCGGTGCCGCCGCTGGCCTGGCTGGTGCAGGCCAGCCTGTGGGCCTGGGTGACCTCGCGCGTGATGAGCTATGACGCGCTGGCCGCCCACGCCAGCCAGGCCGAACGCCTGGTGCTGATGCGGCGCCGTCGGCCGGCCCTGCTCGCCATCGGCTTCACCACCGGGCTGGCCGGGGCGCTGCCGGGCATCGTCTGGATGGGTGGCGCCGTGTTGTCGATCGTGCTGTTCCCGATCCTGGCCCTGGTGTCGCTGTGGCTGTATGTCATGATTTTCTTGTTTGCCGGGCTCTGGTTCCAGTATTACTGCCTGCAAGCACTTGATGAACTGCGCGCGGAAGAGGTGGTGCAGCCTGCGTAATGCGTCCTTCGATATGGATCAACGGTGGGTGTGCACCAATCGCGTTTCCAGCGCGTTAAATATTGGTGGCTAACACTAGCGGCGGCATTGCCTGAATTACACGCGGTAATGTCACTCAGCCAAGACCTCGTTGTTTTTTTGCGAAAATATTCCAAGCGCAGCAAATTTGTTAAACGGCGCCTCGCGTGGGACGTATTGATGTGGTGGAATATTGCCTACGGACGGTGCAATCTGGAGTGGGATTGCACCACCCGCGTGCGAACTAACAAAGACCACGATCACTCGAACGGACCAGCAGCACCACGGATGGCGAGCAGGTTGGCGGGGATTGCGAGCGTTTTGATTCAGACCGGTTAAGCCATCATGGAAAGTATTCGCCGTCAACGACGGCCAAGTAATGTGTCCGGCAGTGCCGCCAGTGAGCGCAGTGAGCCGACCTTTGAGCCGACTTTCGGCGACGCGGTCGCGACATCCGCAGCGCCGGCCAGTGCCGCTGCCGTGGAGAGCGCCCCTGCGCTCGCTGCCGGCGGCAACGACGTTCCCCTGTACGAAGCCTTCCCGCACCTGGCGGGCAATGGCGGCATCCCGGTGGGCCCGCCGGGCGAGCCCGGCGACAACGAGCCGGCCCCGCGCAAGCGGCGCTGGAAGCTGTGGCTGGTGCTTGGCCTGCTGCTGCTGGTCGCGATTCTGGCAGCCTGGGCGGCGCTGGAGACGCGCACTTCGCGCCTGCAGGCCAAGATCTTCTCCGACATGGCCAGCGAGCTCACTTTCCGCATGGAAAACGGTCCCAGCAATGCGATCCGCTTCCCGGCCGCCAGCCCGTATGACACCCGGCTCGGCTATGCCGGCCTGCCGCACTACCTCGAGCGGCTGCAGACGCGCGATTATGCGATAGCAAGCCAGGCGCGCATCTCGCCGCAGATGGTCAAGATGGCCGACCTCGGCCTGTACGCGACCTACCACGAAAAAACCAAGGTCGGCCTCGAGATCCTCGATTGCCGCTCGCAGCCGATCTATACCTCGCGCTTCCCCGAGCGCTTCTAC
>DDKG01000125.1:0-1042 GCA_002339265.1 Massilia sp. UBA2604
CGCGATCGACGGCGACGTCGGCCTGCGCAAACTGCAGGCCGAGCTGGAAGAGCTGGAATCGCATCCCGATGCCGACGCCCACGGCATGCGCCTGGGCGAGTTGCACGGGATGCTGGCCGACGCCGACGCCTACACGGTGCAGTCGCGCGGCGAACAGCTGCTGCTGGGCCTGGGCTTTTCGCTGGAGCAGATGAACCAGCCGGTGGCCAGCTTCTCGGGCGGCTGGCGCATGCGCCTGAACCTGGCGCAGGCGCTGATGTGCCCTTCCGACCTGCTGCTGCTCGATGAACCGACCAACCACCTGGACCTGGACGCCATCATCTGGCTCGAGGACTGGCTCAAGCGCTACCCGGGCACCCTGATCATCATCTCGCACGACCGCGACTTCCTCGACGAGATCGTCAACGTGATCGTGCACATCGACGACCGCAAGCTGAAACGCTACGGCGGCAACTATTCGAGCTTCGAGCGCCAGCGCGCCGCCCAGCTGGTGCTGCAGGCGTCGGCCATCGAGAAACAGAATCGCCAGCGCGCCCACCTCGAATCCTTCATCAACCGCTTCAAGGCGCAGGCCACCAAGGCGCGCCAGGCGCAGAGCCGGATCAAGGCGCTCTCTAGAATGGAGGAACTGGCGCCGCTGCGCGCCGCCGCCGAGTTCTCGTTCGAGTTCCGCGAACCGCTGGCCGCGCCCAATCCGCTGCTGGTGCTCGACGGCGTCGACGCCGGCTATCCGCTGCTCGACGAGCATGGCGACAAGGTTGGCGCAAAAACGATCGTCAACCACATTAATTTCTCGCTCACGATCGGCCAGCGCATTGGCCTCCTGGGCGTGAACGGCGCCGGCAAGTCGACGCTGATCAAGACCGTGGCGGGCGAACTGAAACCGCTGACCGGCGAAGCGACCCTCGGCAAGGGCCTGTCGATCGGCTACTTCGCCCAGCACCAGGTCGAGATGCTGCGCCACGACGAGTCGCCGCTGTGGCACCTGGCGAAGATCGCGCCGACCGTGCGCGAGCAGGAACTGCGCAACTTCCTCGGCAGC